>NZ_JBVJAM010000007.1:0-405188 GCF_055590565.1 Streptomyces sp. NPDC041814
TTTTGTTGCTGGGTGGTGGGGGGGGCGGGGGGGGGGGGGGGTGTGCTGGGGGGGGGGGGGGGGGGGGGGGGGGGGGGGGGGGGGGGGGGGGGTCGGGGGGGGGGGGGGGGGGGGGGGGGGGGGGGGCCGGGCGCGCGGGGGGGGGGCCTCCCCCTCCCCCCACCCCCCCGGAACCGGGGCTCCGCCCCGGACCCCGCGCCTCAAGCGCCGGCGAGGCTGGGATGCACGCGGCGAGGGCCGGGTTCGCGCCGACGAGGACGGGGATCCACGTCGGCGACAGGCTGGGTTCCCGACGGTTTCAGTTCTGGCGGCGGACCTCGATCGTGCGGAAGCGGTTCGAGACGAAGGCGCCGTCGCAGAGGGCCGCGTTGGCCGCCGGGTTGCCGCCTGAGCCGTGGTAGTCGGAGAACGCCGCCGTCTGGTTGACGTACACGCCGCCGGTGAGGTTCAGGGAGAGCTGGGCGGACTCGTCCAGGCAGACGTCCTCCACCGCGCGCTCCACCTCCGGGGAGGTCGTGTACGCGCCCACCGTCATCGCGCCCTTCTCGCGGATCGTGCGGCGCAGCAGCTCCAGGGCGTCCGCCGTGGAGTCGACCGCGACCGCGAAGGAGACCGGGCCGAAGCACTCCGAGAGGTAGGGGGCCTCGCCGTCCGTCTTGGCCGCGTCGAGCTTGACGATCACGGGGGTGCGAACGGTGGCGTCCGGGAAGTCCGGGTTGGCCACCTCGCGGGACGGGAGCGCGACCTCGCCCAGGTGGGCCGCCGACTCCAGGCGGGCCTTCACGTCCGGGTTGACCAGGGCGCCCAGCAGGCCGTTCGCCCTGGCGTCGTCGCCCAGGAGGCCGGTGACGGCGGCGGCGATGTCGCCGACCACGTCGTCGTAGGACTTGTCGCCGGCGTCCGTGGTGATGCCGGAGCGGGGGATGAGCACGTTCTGCGGGGTGGTGCACATCTGGCCGCTGTACAAGGAGAACGAGAACGCAAGGTTGGCGAGCATGCCGCGGTAGTCGTCCGTGGAATCCACGACGACCGTGTTGACGCCGGCCTTCTCCGTGTAGACCTGGGCCTGGCGGGCGTTGGCCTCCAGCCAGTCACCGAACTCCGTGGAGCCCGTGTAGTCGATGATCTTGATCTCGGGGCGCACCGCCAGCGTCTTGGCGATGCCCTCACCCGGGCGCTCGGCGGCCAGGGCGACGAGGTTGGGGTCGAAACCGGCCTCCGCGAGCACTTCGCGCGCCAGCTGGACCGTGAGCGCCAGCGGGAGCACCGCACGGGGGTGGGGCTTCACCAGGACCGGGTTGCCCGTGGCGAGGGAGGCGAAGAGGCCCGGGTAGCCGTTCCACGTGGGGAAGGTGTTGCAGCCGATCAGCAACGAGATGCCGCGGCCCGCCGGGATGAACGTCTTGTGCAGCGCGAGCGGGTCGCGCTTGCCCTGCGGCTTCGACCAGTCGGCCGTCCGGGGCGCGCGGAGCTGCTCCTCGTAGGCGTAGGCGACGGCTTCCAGCCCGCGGTCCTGGGCGTGCGGTCCGCCGGCCTGGAACGCCATCATGAACGCCTGGCCGCTGGTGTGCATCACGGCGTGCGCGAACTCATGGGTGCGGGCGCTGATCCGCGCCAGGATCTCCAGACAGACCAGGGCCCTGGTCTCGGGGCCCGCCTCTCGCCAGGCGGGCATGCCCGCCCGCATGGCCGGAAGCAGCACGTCCAGGTCCGCGTGCGGGTACTCGACGCCGAGCTCGGGGCCGTACGGGGAGACCTCCCCGCCCGTCCAGCCATCGGTGCCCGGCTGTCCGAGGTCGAGGCGGCCGTGCAGCACGGCGTCGAAGGCGGCCTTGCCCTCGGCGGCGCCGAGGCTTCCCGGGGCGCCGCCCTCTCCGTACGCCTTCGGGTGCTCGGGGTGCGGGGACCAGTAGTCACGCGTGCGGATCGCTTCGAGGGCCCGGTCCAGCGTGGAGCGGTGCTTCTCGGACAGCAGGTGCGGGGAGAGCTCGGCGGCCATGACGGACCAACTCCTCATCGAGCTGGGCAGGGACGGGCGGACAGAGTTAGAGTAACCGAACGATCGGTCGGGACAAGGGGGCCCACGAAACCTGTGGACAACTCGTAGGGGAGGATCGCGGACATGACCACGGCCAAGCGGGACACGTACACACCGGAGACTCTGCTGACCGTCGCAGTCCGTGTGTTCAACGAGCGCGGCTACGACGGCACGTCCATGGAGCACCTGTCCAAGGCGGCCGGAATCTCCAAGTCGTCCATCTACCACCACGTCGCGGGCAAGGAAGAACTGCTGCGCCGTGCGGTCAGCCGGGCCCTCGACGGGCTGTTCGGGATCCTTGACGAACCGGGGGCGACGCGGGGCCGTGCGATCGAGCGGGTCGAGTACGTCACTCGTCGTACCGTCGAGGTGCTGATAGCCGAACTCCCCTACGTCACGCTGCTGCTGCGGGTGCGGGGCAACACGAAGACCGAGCGCTGGGCCCTGGAGCGGCGGCGCGAGTTCGACCAGCGGGTCGCCGAACTGCTGAAGGCGGCCGTCGCGGACGGCGATCTCCGTTCCGACGTGGACATACGGCTCGCGACGCGGCTGCTGTTCGGGATGGTGAACTCGCTCGTGGAGTGGTACCGGCCGCTGCCCGACGGCGGCGCGGAAGGGGAGCGTCTCGCCGACACGGTGGTGCGACTGGCCTTCGACGGCATGAAGGCCGGTCCGGACCGCCGTTGACTACGGAATAGGGCCACACCAATATCGCGCCCATGACCGCCGCGCTCCGGGTGCCCGGACTTTTCTGTGCCGCCGCCGCACTGTTCGTCTCGGCCTCGCTGGCGGGCTGTTCGTCGGACGGCGGGGGCGACGAGGGCGACGGCGGTGGTGTGTCGGCCCGGCAGCCGGACGATTTCGGCTGTCTGACACCGGAGGAGGCCAAGCAGGCGTCGATCACCTTCCCGAGCGAGGACGGCTCCGAAACCGGTGCGTACGCGCCGCACGGCGGGGCGGGCGCCGGGATCGTACTCGCGCACCAGTCCGACGGCACGGCCTGCCAGTGGAAGGACAAGGCCGACGTGCTGAGCAAGGCCGGCTATCGCGTGCTCGCGGTCAACTCGACCGGTCCGGAGGTCGCCGAGATCATCGGCGCCGCCGGCTACCTGCGGGACAAGGGCGCCAAGAAGCTCCTTCTCATGGGCGCCTCCAAGGGCGGTACCGCGGTGCTCGCGGCGGCGCCCCGGCTGAAACCGCAGCCCGACGCCGTCGTCGCGCTCTCCGCCCCGGAGCAGTACTCCAATATGAACGCCGTGGGGGCCGTGTCCCACCTGACCTCACCCGTGCTGTACATGGTCGGGGAACTGGACGGCGACTTCGCCACCGGGGTGAAGGAGCTGAACAAGAAGAGCGTGAAGTCGACCGAGCGCAAGCTGGTCTACGTGCGGGACGAGAGCGCTCACGGGGTGGCGCTGCTCTACGACGACGAGCGCTGGGCCACCGTGCGCGACTTCCTCGCGAAATATGGTTCCTGACCTGCCCTTATCCGCTCAGGCGAGCTCCGTGGGCCGGTCCGGGCCCGGGGCCAGGTCGGTCTCCTCGAACACCAGCAGCGTGCGCGTGGAGAGCACTTCCGGAATGGCCTGAATACGGGTCAGCACCAGCTCGCGCAGCGTCCGGTTGTCCGGTGTGTGCACCAGGAGCAGGACGTCGAAGTCGCCGCTGACCAGCGCGATATGGGTGGCTCCCGGCAGTGCCTGGAGCTGTTCGCGGACGGTCCGCCAGGAGTTCTGGACGATCTTGAGCGTGACGTACGCCGAGGCGCCCTGTCCCGCCCGCTCGTGGTTCACCCGTGCGCCGAAGCCCCGGATCACACCGTCCTCGATGAGCCGGTTGATCCGGGCGTACGCGTTGGCGCGCGACACGTGGACCCGATCGGCCACCGACCGTATCGAGGCGCGTCCGTCCGTCTGGAGCAGTCGCAGGATGGCGTGGTCGATGGAATCGAGCGGGCGCGCCGGAGGAACCTGGCCCGGCCCGTCGGTCCCGTCGGCCATTTGTTCAGCTGGCATGTTCCCGCGCCTCCCCGTCCTGGACGACCTGCCTCTATCCCAGGCTGTGGAAAACCGTTTGTCCACAGGCTGGCGGTGCCTGTAGCCAAAATGCGCTCGCGACCGAACAATCGGTAGGTGAGGCACGCCACACCTGTGCTTCGCGATGTTTTCGATATATCACCATATGTCGACACCCCTCGATGCTCGGAGGTGCCTGTCATGACGGTCCAAGAGCTGCCCGGAGCGGCCGCCTACCGGCCCACGCCGCCCCCGGCCTGGAAGCCGCTGACCGATCCCGCGCCGCTGCTCCCGGACCCGGAGCCGTACCGCGTCCTCGGTACGGACGCGGCGGCCGACGCCGACCCCGAGCTGCTGCTGCGGCTCTACGCGGAGCTGGTGCGCGGACGGCGGTACAACGCCCAGGCGACCGCCCTGACGAAGCAGGGCCGGCTGGCGGTCTACCCGTCGAGCACGGGCCAGGAGGCCTGCGAGATCGCGGCCGCCCTGGTCCTCGATGAGCGGGACTGGCTCTTCCCCAGCTACCGCGACACGCTCGCGGCGGTGGCCCGGGGTCTCGACCCGGTCGAGGCGCTGACCCTGCTGCGGGGTGACCGGCACACCGGCTACGACCCGCGTACGCACCGCATCGCGCCGCTCTGCACCCCGCTCGCCACCCAGCTGCCGCATGCCGTGGGGCTGGCCCACGCGGCGCGGCTCAAGGGCGACGACGTGGTCGCGCTGGCAATGGTCGGCGACGGCGGCACGAGCGAGGGCGATTTCCACGAGGCGCTGAATTTCGCGGCGGTCTGGAAGGCCCCGGTGGTCTTCCTCGTGCAGAACAACGGCTTCGCCATCTCCGTACCGCTGGCCAAGCAGACGGCGGCGCCGTCCCTGGCCCACAAGGCCGTGGGGTACGGCATGCCCGGCCGCCTGGTCGACGGAAACGACGCCGCCGCGGTGCACCAGGTGCTCTCCGAAGCGGTCGCCCGGGCCAGGAGCGGTGGTGGTCCGACGCTGGTCGAGGCGGTCACGTACCGCATGGACGCCCATACGAACGCCGACGACGCGACCCGCTATCGCGGCGACAGCGAAGTCGAGGCGTGGCGGGACCACGACCCCGTCCAGCTCATGGAGCGCGAACTGACCGGGCGCGGTCTGCTCGATGACGCGGGGGTGGAAGAGGCGCGGGCGGCCGCCGAGCGGATGGCGGCGGGGCTGCGGGAGCGGATGAACGCGGACCCGGTGCTCGACCCGATGGACCTCTTCACCCATGTGTACGCGGAGCAGACGACGCAGTTGCGGGAGCAGGCGGCCCGGCTGCGCCAGGAACTCGCCGCGGAGAACGACCAGCACGGCACGGAAGACGGGGGAGCAGGGCGATGACCACGGCAGCGGTGACGGCCGGGGAGCGGACGGCGAAGGCCAAGCCCGCCACCATGGCGCAGGCGCTGGGGCGCGCGCTGCGCGACTCGATGGCCGAGGACCCCACGGTGCACGTCCTCGGGGAGGACGTCGGGACGCTCGGCGGGGTCTTCCGGATCACGGACGGCCTGGCGAAGGAGTTCGGCGACGAACGCTGTACGGACACCCCGCTCGCCGAGGCGGGCATCCTCGGGGCCGCGGTCGGCATGGCGATGTACGGGCTGCGGCCCGTGGTCGAGATGCAGTTCGACGCGTTCGCGTACCCGGCGTTCGAGCAGCTCATCAGCCATGTCGCCAAGATGCGGAACCGGACCGGGGGCGCGATGCCGCTGCCGATCACCGTCCGGGTGCCCTACGGCGGCGGCATCGGCGGCGTGGAGCACCACAGCGATTCCTCGGAGGCGTACTACATGGCGACCCCCGGTCTCCATGTCGTCACCCCGGCCACGGTTGAGGACGCGTACGGTCTGCTGCGGGCCTCGATCGCCTCGGACGACCCCGTGGTCTTCCTGGAGCCGAAGCGGCTGTACTGGTCGAAGGCCGACTGGTCGCCGGAGCATCCCACCGCCGTGGAGCCCATCGGCCGTGCCGTCGTGCGCCGCCCCGGCCGCAGCGCGACCCTGATCACCTACGGGCCGTCCCTGCCGGTCTGCATGGAGGCCGCGCAGGCGGCGGTCGAAGAGGGCTGGGATCTCGAAGTGGTCGACCTGCGCTCCCTGGTGCCGTTCGACGACGAGACCGTCGCCGCCTCCGTCCGCCGTACCGGGCGGGCGGTCGTCGTCCACGAGTCCACCGGCTTCGGCGGGCCGGGCGGCGAGATCGCGGCCCGGATCACCGAGCAGTGCTTCCATCACCTGGAGGCGCCGGTGCTGCGGGTCGCCGGGTTCGACATCCCGTATCCGCCGCCGATGCAGGAGCGGCACCACCTTCCCGGCGTGGACCGGGTCCTCGACGCCGTCGCGCGACTCCAGTGGGAGGCGGAGAACTGATGCCTCAGGTTCTTGAGTTCAGACTTCCGGATCTCGGCGAGGGGCTGACCGAGGCGGAGATCGTGCGCTGGCTGGTGGAGGTCGGGGACGTCGTCGCCATCGACCAGCCGGTGGTCGAGGTCGAGACGGCCAAGGCCATGGTGGAGGTGCCCTGCCCGTACGGCGGTGTGGTGACCGCCCGCTTCGGCGACGAGGGCGCCGAGCTCCCGGTGGGGGCCCCGCTGCTGACCGTGGCCGTCGGATCGCCCGTGGAATCCGACGGGGGCGGTACGGACACGGATTCCGGGACGGAGGATTCCGGGTCCGGGAACGTGCTGGTGGGCTACGGGACAGGGGCGCCGCCGGTGCGGCGTCGGCGGGTCCGGCCGGAGGGGCCGAAGGCGGTGGTCGCCGTGCCCGCGGCGCCCGTCCCGGCCGCGGCACCGGCCCAGGCCGCCGTGCCCGACCCCGCGCCGGGGCCGGTCGCGGTGGTGTCTCCACTGGTCCGCAGGCTCGCGCGGCAGCACGATCTGGATCTGCGCCGGCTCGCCGGATCGGGGCCCGACGGGCTGATCCTGCGCGCCGACGTCGAGTCCGCGATCCGGTCGGCCGCCGAAGCGCCCGTCCCGGAGGCCTCCTCCTCCCCCGCCGTTTCGTCAGCCGTGGGTGAGCGGGTCGCGCTGCGCGGTGTACGGGGAGCGGTCGCCGACAAGCTGGCCCGCAGCCGACGGGAGATCCCCGACGCCACCTGCTGGGTCGACGCGGACGCGACCGAGCTGATGGCCGCGCGCGCGGCGATGAACGGCGCCGCCGGTGCGGCCAAGGTGTCGGTGCTCGCCCTTCTCGCCCGCATCTGCACCGCGGCCCTGGCCCGCTACCCGGAGCTGAACTCCACGGTGGACCAGGAGGCGCGCGAGATCGTCCGACTGCCGCAGGTCCACCTCGGTTTCGCGGCGCAGACCGACCGGGGCCTGGTCGTCCCCGTCGTACGGGACGCCCACGCCCGCACCACGGAGTCGATCGGCGCCGAGATCGCCCGGCTGACCGAGGCGGCCAGAACGGGCACGCTGACGCCGGCCGAGTTGACCGGCGGCACGTTCACGCTCAACAACTACGGGGTCTTCGGGGTGGACGGCTCGACGCCGATCATCAACCACCCCGAGGCCGCGATGCTGGGCGTCGGCCGGATCGTCCCCAAGCCGTGGGTGTACGAGGGACAGCTCGCCGTGCGCCAGGTCGTGCAGCTCTCCCTGACCTTCGATCACCGGGTCTGTGACGGCGGCACCGCCGGAGGCTTCCTGCGGTACGTCGCGGACTGCGTGGAGCAGCCCGCGCTGCTGCTCCGGAGCGTGTAGGGGCGCCGCGGGGCCCGGCCGGCCGGGCCCCGCATACTCGGGGGCATGACCGCATACGACGCCATCGTTCTGGCCGGAGGGGCCGCCAAGCGGCTGGGCGGTGCCGACAAGCCCGCCGTGCGGGTGGGCGGTCGTCCGCTCCTCGACCGGGTCCTCGCCGCCTGCTCCGGCGCCGGGACCACCGTGGTGGTGGGGGACCGGCGGCCCACCGCGCGTGCGGTGACCTGGGCGCGCGAAGTCCCCTCCGGCGGTGGCCCGTTGGCCGCACTGGGCGCCGGGGTCCGGCACACGTCGGCGGAGCGGGTGCTCGTGCTCTCAGCCGATCTGCCGTTCCTGGGCGCCGATACGGTCGCGGACCTGCTGGCCGCCTCGGAGGGAGAGGGCGTCGAGGGTGCCCTGTGCTCCGACGAGGGCGGGCGCGACCAGCCGCTCGTCGCCGCCTACCGGGGCGAGGCGCTCCGCCGCGAACTGGCCTTCCTTGCCGCGGAACACGGAGGCCTGGGCGGGCTGCCGCTGAGGCTGCTCACGCAGGAGCTGACGCTGTGCCGGGTGGCGGCGGACCCCCTCGCCTCGTTCGACTGCGACACCTGGGAGGACATCGCCACGGCCCGGGCCCGGATCAGAGAACATGGGACGGTGCTGGACGAATGGATCACCGCAGTCAAGGAAGAACTCGGCATCGACCTCGACGTCGACACCGGCCTCCTGCTCGACCTCGCCCGTGACGCCGCGCATGGCGTCGCCCGGCCCGCCGCGCCCCTGACGACCTTCCTGGTCGGCTACGCGGCGGCGAAGGCGAGCGGTGACGGCGGAGGGCCCGAGGCAGTGGCCGAGGCCGCCCGCAAGGCGACCGCGCTCGCGCTCCGGTGGGCGGACGAGAACGAGACACCGTGACGGGGCCCGGGGCGCCCGGGGGCGCGCGGGGCACCGGTGCTCGCGGAGGCCCCGGCGACGTCGGGCGCCCCGAGGGGGCCGGGGGGCTCGGGGGCTCCGCAGACTCCGGCGACCTCGGTGGTGGTGCCGCTCGCGCGGACGGGGCGCGGGCCGGGGACGACCGGGGTGCCTCGCGCGTAGTCGCGGAGTCGCGCGTCGCGTCCGAGTCGCGCGTCGCGTCCGAGTCGCGCGTCGCGTCCGAGGCGGAGGAGCGGGCCGACGAGGAGCGGGCCGTCGCTCAGGCCCTGGCCCTCGTGACCCAGTCGCCCCGCGACGCGGAGCCCGCGCAGACCGACGCGTCGGCCGACTGGCTGACCAGCCTCCACAACGACTGGTCGGATGCCCCGGCCCCCGGCGAGCGGGGCGCCGCCCCTGGCGCGTCGCCGGACCCCGGGCCCGGCGCCGACCGAGCCGACCGGCCGGAAGGCCGTGCCCCGGCCGCCCCCGCCGCGCAGGCGGGCGGCACCCTTCGGCAGCCCGGCGAGCGAGGCGACCGCTCGGCCGCGTCCCCGGACCCCGGGCCCGGCGGCGACCCGCTGGGCAACGCAGGGTGCTCCGACCAGTCCGGAAGCCCCGGGGCCGACAGCGCCCCCGTCGACGACGGGACGGGTTCCCGGCCCGACGCCTCCCCTGGTGACCGGCCGGGTTCCGGGTCCGACTTCGCCCCCGTCGGTGACCGGCCCAGTCCCGGACCCGACTTCGCCGCCGTCGGTGACCGGACGGGCCCTCGGACCGATGCCTCCCCTGCCGGTCACCGGTGCGGCCCCCGGACCGACGCCTCCCGGCACGCGGCGGTCTCCTGGCCTGCGGCCCGGGACGTCGCTGCCCGGGCCGGGCAGCGTGGTGCCGTGCGTACCGAATGGCTCGGGCTCGGCATGGCGTTGGGGCGGGTCCTGGGGCAGCCGTTGGTCGCGCTCACCGACCTGCCGTCCTTCGACACCTCGGCCATGGACGGGTGGGCCGTTGCGGGCCCCGGGCCCTGGCAGATCCGGGACGACGCCAGCATCCTCGCCGGCCACGGCGCGCCCGCCCCGCTGCCCGACGGGGAGGCCGTGCGTATCGCCACAGGCGCGCGCATCCCCGCCGAGGTCACCGCCGTCATCCGCAGCGAGCACGCGCACGCCGACGAGGCCAAGGGCCTGCTGTACGCGGAGCGGTCCGTGAGCCAGGGGCAGGACATCCGGCCGCGCGGCCAGGAGTGCCGGTCGGGGGAGGTCCTGCTCCCCGCCGGCACGGTCGTCACGCCCGCCGTCCTCGGACTGGCCGCGGCCGCCGGGTACGACGAGCTGCCCGTCCGGGCCCGCCCGCGCGTCGACGTCCTGGTGCTCGGCGACGAACTGCTCACCGCCGGGCTGCCGCACGACGGGCTGATCCGTGACGCGCTGGGCCCCATGATCGGGCCGTGGGTGCACGCGCTGGGCGCCGAGGTCACACCCCCGCAGCGCCTCGGCGACGACGCGGAGGCCTTGCGGAAGGCGCTCGCCGACTCCGAGGCGGACCTGATCATCACGACCGGTGGCACCGCCGCCGGGCCCGTCGACCACGTCCACCGCGTCCTCGGCCGGATCGGGGCGGAGCTCCTGGTCGACGGGGTCGCCGTGCGCCCCGGCCACCCGATGCTGCTGGCCCGGCTCACCTCCGAAGGGCCCTGGCTCGTCGGGCTGCCCGGCAATCCCCTGGCCGCCGTCTCCGGACTGCTCACTCTGGCCGGTCCGCTCCTCGGCGGACTGGCCGGACGCACCCCCGATGACCGTTACCGGGTGGCCGTGCGCGACGATGTGCACGGGCATCCGCGCGACACCCGGCTGGTGCCCGTGGTCCACCGGGCGGCCGGAGAACCCGGAACCGCGGGCGGGGCGGAGCACGTCGTACCACTGCACTACAACGGTCCCGCCATGCTGCGTGGGATCGCCGCCGCAGACGGGTTGGCCGTCGTGGAGCCGGGCGGGGTACGGTCCGGCACCGAGGTGGAGATCCTCGATCTACCGTGGGTCCCGGCGACGCCGTGGACTGAAGGGTGTTTCACGTGAAACTTCCGGGCCAGGACGCGATGGCCAGGCGGGCGGACGAACACGTCGTCCCCACCCGCGTGATGCTTCCGCGCCGGGTCGTGGACGGGCCCGCGCGCCAGGTCGCCAAGCGGCTGATGATGGCTCTGATGGTGCTGGCCGCCACGGTGTTCATCGTCTGGGTCGACCGGGCCGGCTACCACGACGCGGCCGACGGCAAGGTCGACCTGCTGGACTCCGTGTACTACGCGACGGTCACCCTTTCCACCACCGGGTACGGCGACATCACCCCGTACAGCGACGGGGCCCGCCTCATGAACGTGGTGCTCGTGACACCGCTGCGCGTGCTCTTCCTCATCATCCTGGTCGGCACCACCCTCGAAGTCCTCACGGAGCGGACCCGGGAGGACTTCCGGCTGAAGCGTTGGAGAACCAACTTGCGTGACCACACTGTCGTCGTCGGCTTCGGTACGAAGGGCCGCTCGGCCATCCAGACCCTGTGCGCCACCGGGCTGAGTAAGGAACAGATCGTCATTGTCGACCCGCAGTCCAAGGTGATCGAGATCGCCAACGCCGAGGGCTTCACGGGGGTCGTCGGGGACGCCACGCGCAGCGATGTGCTGCTGCGGGCCGAGCTTCAGAAGGCTCGTCAGGTCATCATCGCCACCCAGCGCGACGACACCGCGGTGCTGGTCGCGCTGACCGCCCGCCAGCTCAACCGGGGCGCGAAGATCGTGGCCGCGGTCCGCGAGGAGGAGAACGCCCCGCTGCTGCGGCAGTCCGGCGCGGACGCCGTCATCACCAGTGCCAGTGCGGCGGGCCGGCTGCTCGGCCTCTCCGTGCTCAGCCCCAGCGCGGGCACGGTCATGGAAGACCTCATCCAGCAGGGCAGCGGCCTCGATCTGGTCGAACGGCCGGTGATAAAGAGCGAGGTCGGTAAGAGCGTGCGGGAGACCGACGACCTTGTCGTCAACGTGCTGCGGGGCCACCGGCTCCTCGGCTACGACGACCCGGCGGCGAGCCCCTTGCAGCTGACGGACCGCCTGATCACCATCGTCCGCGCCTCGAACGAGCCGCCCGGCCATCCGCCGCACCAGGGCATCCCGCGTTCCTGAGACCGCCCGGCCCACGGAGTAGCCTCGCGGCCATGCATGCGATCACGATCCCCGAACCCGGTGGCCCCGAGGCGCTCGTGTGGGCCGAGGTGCCCGATCCCGTTCCCGGCGAGGGCGAGGTCCTCGTCGACGTCGCGGCCAGCGCGGTCAACCGGGCCGATGTGCTCCAGCGCCAGGGCTTCTACGACCCGCCGCCGGGAGCGTCCTCCTACCCGGGCCTGGAGTGCTCCGGCCGCGTCTCGGCCCTCGGGCCCGGGGTCACCGGCTGGGCCGTCGGCGACGAGGTGTGCGCGCTCCTCGCGGGCGGCGGTTACGCGGAGAAGGTCGCCGTGCCGGCCGGCCAGCTCCTCCCCGTACCCAAGGGGCTGGACCTCGTGCAGGCGGCGGCGCTGCCCGAGGTGACGGCCACGGTCTGGTCCAACGTGTTCATGGTGGCCCATCTCCGTCCCGCCGAGACCCTGTTGGTCCACGGCGGGTCCAGCGGCATCGGCACGATGGCGATCCAGCTTGCCAAGGCCGTCGGCGCACGGGTCGCCGTGACGGCGGGCAGCCCCGACAAGCTGGCGCGCTGCGCGGAGCTGGGCGCGGATGTCCTGATCAACTACCGCGAGCAGGACTTCGTGGAGGAGATCCGCGAGACCACGGCCGGGGCGGGTGCGGACGTCATTCTCGACAACATGGGCGCGAAGTACCTCGACCGGAACGTGCAGGCGCTCGCCGTCAACGGCCGGCTCGCGATCATCGGGCTCCAGGGCGGCGCCAAGGGCGAACTGAACCTCGGCACGCTGCTCAACAAGCGGGCGGCGGTCACGGCGACGTCGCTGCGTGTGCGCCCGCTCGCCGAGAAGGCGGCGATCGTCGCGGCCGTCCGCGAGCACGTGTGGCCGCTCATCGAGCAGGGCGTCGTGAAGCCGGTGGTCGACCGCACGGTCCCGATGCGGGACGCGGCCGAGGGCCACCGGGTCATGGAGTCCAGCACCCACATCGGCAAGGTGCTGCTCCAGCCGTCCACGGCCGCCTGAGCACGCGAGCGTACGGAAAGGGCCCGGCACACCGCTGTGTGCCGGGCCCTCGTGCGTGGTCGGTTACAGGTACGGCCCCGAGCGGACCGGACCGTGCGGGTCGATTCCGCCCTCCTCCTCCGGGCCGCTGCCGGGCGGCAGGGCGCGGCGCATCTGCTCCAGCTGGGCACGGGCCGCCATCTGCTGGGCGAACAGCGCGGTCTGGATGCCGTGGAACAGGCCCTCCAGCCAGCCCACCAGCTGCGCCTGGGCGATCCGCAGCTCCGCCTCGGAGGGGACCGAGTCCTCGGTGAACGGCAGGGACAGCCGCTCCAGCTCCTCCACCAGCTCCGGCGCGAGACCGTCCTCCAGCTCCTTGACGGAACCGGCGTGGATCTCCTTCAGGCGCACGCGGCTCGCCTCGTCAAGAGGAGCGGCCCTGACCTCCTCCAGGAGCTGCTTGATCATGCTGCCGATCCGCATGACCTTCGCGGGCTGCTCGACCATCTCCGTCACCGGGACCTCCCGCGACTCGTCGTCAGTGCCACCGCCGCCGATCGCCATTCCGTCCTGCCCCACTACAAGGACCTGGGGGTGCTCATGCGACCGTTCATTCATCGGCATCTCCATGCCGCCATTGTCTCGCACACAGGGTGTTCAACACTGTGGTGCCCCCGGAAACGGTTGATCCACCGCGCCCGGGGGCACCGAACGGCTCAGCCGCTCAGCCGGCCCGCCTCGCCAGGGCCACCCGCGAGCGGGTGAAGACCGCCGCGAGGCCGCCCGCCAGCAGCGGGACCGCCACGGCCAGCAGGCCGAGGGTCGCCCAGGGCAGCACGATCGGCGTGTACGCGGACTCCATGGGGTCCTCCCGCATGTAGTCCATCGCCTCGCGCAGATCGACCAGCCGGAGCGCCACCGCGGGCACCAGACCCGCCACCGTCCCGAGCAGTACCCCGGTCAGCGCCACCACCAGGCACTGGAATCCGGAGAGCGACCGCCGTACGCGCGGGGGCGCGCCGACCGCGCTGAGCGTGGTGAGGTCGGCCTCCGCGTCCGCCTTGGCCAGGCCGGTCGTGATCGCCGCGGCGCCCACCGTCACCACCCCGGCGAACAGCGTGAGGATCAGCAGGATGGTGCTGCCCCGGTCGTTGGGCCCGGAATTGCTCTGCACCCAGAGACCGCCCCCGGCCTGGTCGATGGCCGCGCTGACCCGCTGGCTCTCCGCGTCCGTGGGCTCGTGGCCGACGGTGTACACACTGCCGAGCGGCTGCGTGTGCAGGCCGAGGCGTTCGGCGGTCCGCTGCGGAAGGATCATGCGGATGCCGGGCGTCGTGGCGTACTCGGCCTTCGCGACGTACACCTTCAGCCGGTCCGTCGTCTTCCGGGCGGGCCCGGGGTGCAGCTTGCGGTTCTTCGTGTCCTTGGCGTTGTACGTGTGCACGGCCTTGAGGGTGACCTCGCTGTTCTCCGCGTACGCCTCGTTGAGCAGGACGGGGGTGCCGGCCTTCAGCGCGGCGGCCGCCGCCGGGTCGTCGAGCTTCACGTACGTGGAGAGCAGCGTCCCGTCACCGATGACGATGTTGTCGGAGTCGTAGCTGAAGGTACCGGTGGAGTTGTGCACGTCCACGCAGGCGGGGGTCCGCATCATCGCGCGGTGCTCGTCGGCGGAGAGCCGCGCGGCCAGCTCCTTGGCACCCTTGGTGTCGAGTGGGCAGGTGTGGCCCTTGCCGGTCGGCTTGACCAGGGAGACGGAGCCGCAGGAGTTCTCGTCCTCGTAGTAGACGCTGCAGTCGCTGCCCGCCCAGACCCGGGAGATGTCGGCCCGACCGCCGGTCACCGCCATGTCGTGCTCGACGGCGGCGCGGGCCGCCGGAAGCCGCTCTGCCGCTTCGGCGTCGCCGGCCGTCAGGGCGATCGTGCCCTTGCTCAGCATCGGCATGTAGGCGTAGTCGGACTCGGCGAGAGTGCTGGACATGTACGTCGCGATGGCGACGGAGCCCGCGACCGCGGCCATGACGGCGGCCACCGCCGGAGCGGTGCGCCCCCGGTTGCGGGCCGCGTCCCGCAGCGCCATCCGGGGCGAGAGCGGAAACCTGCGCCCCAGCCGGCCCAGCAGCCCGACGATCACCGGGATGCAGGCCAGCAGGCCCAGCTCGGCGACGACCGAGCCGCCGGCGACCAGCGTGGAGTTGCCGCCGGTGCCCCCGTACACGGCGACGAGCACACCGAGCGCGAGCACGCAGGCTCCCGTGACCGGCAGCACCCGGGAGCTGCGGCGCACCCCGCGACGGCCGGTCAGCGACTCCAGCACGGACTGCCGTCCGGCCACGATCGCCGGGGCGAACGCCGCCAGCAGGCCGGTGACCAGGCCGAGCACGGCGATGGCCGCGAGCTCGGCGGGGTGCAGCGCCAGGGAGCCGAAGCGGTGACCGGCCCAGTCCTCGATCATCGGCCGGAACACCACCGTCAGCAGCAGGCCGGTCACGACACCGGCGACCGCGCCGACACCGCCGAGGACGAGACCGCCCCCGAGGACCACGGCGCGGACCTGGCTCCGGTCGCCGCCGCACGTGCCGAGCAGGCCCAGCTGGCGCCGGGAGCGGCGGGCGCCGACGGCGAACGCGGGCCCGGCCAGCAGCACGACCTCCAGGAGCGCCATCGCGACGACGGTGATCAGGGCGGCGCTGGTGTCGTCGGAGACGTAGCTGCGGTCGATGGCGTACTGCGGGTTCGACCGGAGCAGCGGGATCTCGGAGTCGGGCGGCGGGTTCTCGAAGACCTGCCGGGAGGTGACGAGAGCACCGGCCTTGTTGGCGGCCAGCACGTCCTTCCAGACGATCCCGGCTCCCCCGGCCCCCTCGACCAGCCACCGCTTCTCGCCCGGCTGGGGCGTCGGCACCTTCTTGTCGCGCTCGGCCAGGGCCGCCCAGGGGGCGATCACCGCTCCCGGTTCCGCGTACAGCTGCTTCGCCGACAGGTCGGCGGGCAGTTCGACCGCGCCGGTGATCGTGTACTTCTTGCCGGACGTCGTCACCTCGACGCCGGAGCCCACACGCAGCCCCGTCGACTTCAGGAACGCCTCGGTGGCCACCAGGTCGCCCGTGGCGCGCGGGAACGCGCCCCGGACGAGGTCGATCCGCCCCCGGGCCATCCGGTCCGAGGTCCTGAGCTCGATGATCTCGGTGCTCGCGATGCCGTACGAGGTGGTGACGGTCGCGGACACGGACTGCTCGCTGACCGCCCGTACGCCCTTCGGGAGCACGGAGCGCATGTCGATCGGCTCCGGCTCCTCGAAGGGCTCCTTCTGGCTCGCCCTGTCGTACATGTCGCCGTCGGGCATCTGCTGGATCGGCCCCAGGCCGACGTCGCTGTACAGCGCGTCGGCCGAGCCGATCTCCGCCGTCAGTTTCTCGGCCGGGCTCAGATCCGCACTGCGGTACGTGATGTCGGCGGCCGTCACCCCGAGGACCGGCAGCGCGATCATCGCGACCACCAGGGCGCTGCGGCCCTTGGCCCGCAGGGCGTCCCGGCGGGCTATCCGGAGGGCGGCGCGCCACCCCGTGAAGACGCTCACTCGGCTCCCCCGGCGGCCAGCAGCGATTCGGCCCCGGCCGTCAGCGTCTGGTCCACGATCGAACCGTCCCGCAGGAAGACGACCCGGTCCGCCCACGCCGCGTACCGCGGTTCGTGCGTGACCATCACCCCGGCTGCCCCCTGGTCGCAGCGGTTGCGCAGGAGCGCGAGGACGGCCTCGCCGGTTTCGGAGTCGAGCGCCCCGGTCGGCTCGTCGGCGAGGACCAGGCGCCGGTCGCCCACCAGCGCGCGGGCGATGGCGACGCGCTGCTGCTGGCCGCCGGACATCTCGTCCGGGAAGCGGTCCGCGATCTCCAGGAGGTTCATCTCCTCCAGCGCGGCCCGGGCCTCCTTGCGGGCCTTGCGGACCGAGACGCCGTCGAGCTCGCGGGGCAGGGCGATGTTCTCGGCGGCGGTCAGGGCGGGGATCAGGTTGTAGTCCTGGAAGACGTAGCCGACGCTGCGGCGGCGCAGGGCGGCGAGGCCCTTGCGGCCGAGCGTGGAGATGTCCTGGCCCTCGATGATCACCTGGCCGCCGCTCGCGGTGTCGAGGCCGCCGGCGAGGGTGAGCAGGGTGGACTTGCCGGAGCCGGACGGGCCCATGACGGCGATGAGCTCACCGGCGTGCACCGACAGGCTGATGCCGCGCAGCGCCTGCACCTCGGCGATGCCGGTGCCGTGGGTGCGGGTGAGTGAGCGGAGTTCGAGCACCGGTGCGTCCACCGGCAGGGGCGGGGCGGACGGAGACGGGACGTGCAGGGACATGGTTCCCTCTCGGAACGGGCGGATGTAGAGGGCGCCGGACTCAGCGGCGCGTGCGGGAACGGGCGGATGTAGAGGGCGCCGGACTCAGCGGCGCGTGCGGGACCGGGCGGACGGCCGGGCGGCGGAACGGGCGGCCGGGCCCGGGGACGGGCCCTCCTCCGGCTCCGTCGCAGCGGCCTCGGCGAGGCGGGTCAGCCGGGCCTCGCAGTGGTCCAGCCAGCGCGCCTCGGCCTCGGCCTGGAAGATCAGCTGCTCCACGACGAGCAGCCACGCCACCTCGTCGCGATTGGCGGGGGCCTGGGCCAGGGACCGCGCCTTGAGGCGGGTGTAGTCCTGCATGGCCTTCACCGTGTGGTGGCGCTGGGCCTGGATGACGGCCTTGATGTCGACGCCGGGCGCCCCGACCGCCATGGCCAGCTTGATGGCCAGCTCGTCACGGGGCGGGTTGCTGCGGTCGACCGGCGTCTCGAACCAGGCGCGCAGCTCGGTGCGCCCGGTGTCGCTGATCGAGTAGAGGGCGTGGCCCTGGTCGTCCTCGCCGTCCTGGACGACGAGGCCGTCGCGCTCCAGCCTGCTCAGCGTCGTGTACACCTGCCCGACGTTGAGCGGCCAGGTGGAGCCGGTGCGCGACTCGAATTCGGTGCGGAGCTGGGAGCCGTAACGCGGCCCCCGCTCCAGGAGGGCGAGGAGCCCGTGACGGATCGACATACTGAGTATGTATACCGAGTATGTTGATCACCGCAAGTCTTCGGAGCGGCGGTTCGGAGGAGGGCCGTACGGTCAGTGGGCCCGGCGCATCCGCAGTGCGAGGAAGCCGAGACCCAGCCCGACCAGGCCGATTCCCGCGCCGAGCGACAGCTGCTGCACCCGCCGAACGGTGGCCCCGCTCAACGCCTGCCGGCCTCCGGGCGGAGGATCGCGGAAGTCGGCCGGGTCGGGGGTGAAGACCGGCACGGCGGCGGATGCGTAGGGCGAGGGCCGGGGCTCCCGGTCCTCCAGCGCGTCCTGCCGCGCCACCTCGGCGGCCGAGCGCCCGGGCCGCTGCCGCCCCGCTCCGGCGGGCCACCCGGCGAGCGGCGACTGCGCCTCCACGGAACGGGACGCGCTCGGCGAGGGAGAAGGAGAAGGAGAAAGGGACCGGCTCACCGGTGAGGAGGACGGCGAGGCCGCCCCCGAGGCGTCCGCGGCCGCAGCCCCCAGGGTCGCGGCCCCCGTCAGCGTCAGGCAGACCACGCCCCGCGAGCAGCGCGCGTGGAACCGTCCCGAAGCCATGCGGTCACCGTCACACGGGACGGCCCGACCGGCATCCCGGGTGAGGCGTACGGATGGCGGCTGCCCAGCCGCGCATCAAGCGGCCGCCCAGGCGCTCATCAAGCAGCCGCCCAGCCGCGCATCAAGCGGCCGTCCAGCCGCGGACTACGCCGGGTCGCCCGTGGCGACCTCCAGCTCGAAGTGGGCGCCGGTCTCCGACACCGCGGCCCCGGGCGACGGGAACTGGTTGATGACCTGGTCCTCCGCGTACGCGTTGCCCGGGACCTTCTTGACCTTGAGCGTCCAGCCCGCCGCGTCCGCGCAGGCGCGCACCGAGAGGAGGTCCTTGTACATGAAGCTCGGGGCGTCGACCTTCTGCGGGTCGTCGGTGTCCTCCGACGCGTCCGTGCACTTCTCGGTCTCCATCGTCCGGTTCCGCTCCGGATCCCGGTGCTCGCCGGACGGGGACTCGGTGGCCTTCGCGTCCGCGCCGCCCTTGTCGTCGCCGTTCAGCGCGATGACGGTGATCAGGCCGCCGATCGCGACCAGCGCGACGACGATCGAGCCGATGATCACGGGCATGTTCCGCTTGGAGCCGCCGCCCGAGGCCGGGGACGTCGTCGTCTGCGGGGACATGGTGTACGGCGCGGGCGTCTGGTGCTGGATCGGTGCCGGGCTCTGGTAGGCCGGGGCGGCCGTCTGCGGGTAGCCGTACGACGGGTTCGTGGCGGGGGCCGGCGTCGCCGGGCCGTACGGGCCGGGCTGGGGCTGGTACGGACCCGGCTGGTAGGGCGTCTGGACGCTGTGCGGGGCCGGGGCGGACTGGTCGACGGGCGGGAAGACCGCCGAGCCGACGCCGGACCCGCTGTTGGCCGGGGCGCCGCCGTCACCGACGATCATCGGCGCGCCGGTCTGGCCGCTCGCGCTCAGCACGCGGGCGATCTCGTCCTGCATGGCCGCCGCGCTCGGGAAGCGCTCGTTCGGGTTCTTCTTGAGCGCGCGGGCGACGAGTGCGTCCATCGCGGGCGTCAGCGAGCGGTTGATCGTGGACGGGGCGACCGGCTCCTCCTGCACATGCGCGTACGCGATGGCGAGCGGGGAATCCGCGTCGAAGGGGAGACGCCCGGTCAGCAGCTGGAAGAGCATGATGCCGACCGAGTACAGGTCGGAGCGCGCGTCGACGCCGCGGCCGAGGGCCTGCTCGGGGGAGAGGTACTGCGGGGTGCCGACGACCATGCCGGTCTGCGTCATCGACGTCACGCCCGACTGCATGGCGCGGGCGATGCCGAAGTCCATGACCTTCACGACACCGCGCTTGGTCACCATGACGTTGCCCGGCTTGATGTCGCGGTGCACCAGGCCCATCTCGTGGCTGGTGTCGAGCGCGGCCAGCACGTCCGAGGTCACCTTGAGCGCCTTGTCGGCGGGCATGGCGCCCTGGGCGCGGATGTCGGCCGCGAGCACGGAGCCGAGCGGCTGCCCCTCGACGTACTCCATGACGATGTACGGCATCAGCGCGCCGCCGAGCTCGTCCTCGCCCGTGTCGAACACCGAGACGATGTTGGTGTGCTGGAGCTTGGCGACGGCCTGGGCCTCGCGGCGGAAGCGCTCACGGAACGACTGCTCGCGGCCCAGCTCGGTGTGGAGTGTCTTGATCGCGACCTGCCGGTCGAGGGCGGAGTCGTACGCCAGGTATACGGACGCCATCCCGCCCTCGCCGAGCAGGTCGCGCAGCTGGTAGCGGCCGCCGGCGACGGACCCGCCCGCGTAACGACCCTGCGAACCGTGTCCGCCGTCGTGGCTCATGACTTGCTTCCCCCTCGGCGCGCGACTCCCGGGAACTCGGCGCGCGACTCACGCGATCATCCGTAATTACTGGCCAAGTCTGCCGTAGGGGTCCGACACGTCAAGCCGGGTGCCCGTTCCGTGACCGTACGCGCCTGAAGCGTCTCGGAAGCGTTACAGGATCAGCATGGAATTTGCGTCGGCGGCGCGCCAGCCGATTGGATGGCCGGTCCGGCGCCGAATCGGCCTGTCCTACCGAGGCTGTAGCGTGACGGGGCAATGCGGCCGGCAGCGCTGCCGGCGACGCAGCAAGGCACCGTGAGACCCCGCGGGCGCGCGGATGCGCGGACGGACGCGGACAGATACGACGGCGAGGACTGATGGCACCCGAACCCGAAGCAAACGGCGGCGGCGTTCCGGATGGCACCGATTCCTGGGGCATCGGCGGGGTCGTCGGCGACGGACGGTACCGGCTGACCCACCGGCTCGGCCGGGGCGGCATGGCGGAGGTGTTCGCGGCGGAGGACGTCCGGCTCGGGCGCACGGTCGCCGTGAAGCTGCTGCGCTCCGACCTCGCCGAGGACCCGGTCTCCAAGGCCCGCTTCACGCGCGAGGCGCAGTCGGTCGCCGGGCTCAACCACCACGCGGTCGTCGCCGTGTACGACTCCGGCGAGGACACCGTCGCCGGCCAGACCGTCCCGTACATCGTGATGGAGCTGGTCGAGGGCCGCACCATCCGGGACCTGCTGATCAGCGCCGAGGCCCCGCCTCCGGAGCAGGCGCTGATCATCGTCTCGGGGGTCCTGGAGGCGCTGGCCTACTCGCACCAGCACGGCATCGTGCACCGCGACATCAAGCCCGCCAACGTGATCATCACGAACTCCGGCGCGGTCAAGGTGATGGACTTCGGCATCGCCCGCGCGCTGCACGGCGCGCAGTCCACGATGACGCAGACCGGCATGGTCATGGGCACGCCGCAGTACCTCTCCCCCGAGCAGGCGCTCGGCAAGGCCGTCGACCACCGCTCCGACCTGTACGCCACCGGCTGCCTGCTGTACGAACTGCTGGCGCTGCGGCCTCCGTTCACGGGCGAGACGCCGCTGTCCGTGGTGTACCAGCACGTGCAGGACACCCCGGTCCCGCCGTCGAACATCCTGGACTCGGTGCCGCCGGAGCTGGACGGGCTCGTCATGCGCTCGCTGGCGAAGGACCCGGACGACCGCTTCCAGAGCGCCGAGGAGATGCGCGGCCTGGTCCAGTACGGCCTGCAGATGCTCCAGGTGCAGGGCGGCCACACCGGCACGTGGAACACCGGCCCGGTCATCCTGAACGAGGGCGCGGGCACCCCGCCCGGCGGCATGACCGGTGCCACCCGCGCCATGGGCGGCTACCCGCAGCACGGCGACACCTCGCAGGCGCCGATCCTGCCGCCGATGAACCCGGACGACGGGGGCTACGACGGCGGCAGCACCCGGCAGGGCGGCGGCGGCCGCGGCAAGCTGTGGCTGTTCGTCGTGCTCGCCCTGATCGCGATCGGCGCGGGCGTGGCCATCGCGCTGAACGCGGCGAACGGCAGCGGCCAGAAGCACGAGAAGCAGCCCACGAAGACCTCCAGCGCGCCGACGCCCACGGAGGATTCCCCCTCCCCGACCCCGGATGCCACCGAGGACGACACCCAGCAGCCGGGCGACGGCACCGGCGGCGGCTGGGGCGACGACACCTGGTCGCCGTCGCCCACCCCGAGCGAGACCGCCGAGTCCCCGTCCGCCACCTCGCCCCAGCCGGGCACGGGCGGCACGGACAACGGCGGAGCGGACGGCGGTGACGACAGCTCCGGCGGGACCAGCAGCAGCGGTTCCGGCAACGGCGGTACGGGGGACACCGGCGACACCGGCACGACCACCGACGGCGGCAGCACCGGCACCGGCGACGGCGGCAGCACGGGGACCGGCGACGGCGGCAGCACCGGCACGAGCGATGGCGCGGCCGAGGGTTCGGAGGGCGCCCCGGGCGGCGTCGCCGAAGGCGCCTCCGCCGGTACGACCACGGGAGCGGCGGGCTCGGCCACGGGCAACTGACCCCGCTCACCCCGTGAAGGCCGCGCGCACCGCCTCGTACTCACGGGTCCACCAGACCGCCAGGGCCGACACCGCGGGGAACTGCGGGTCGGCCCTCCGGTCGTTCAGGCAGTAGCGCCAGCGCAGTATCCAGAAGTCGTTGAGCCGCTCCCACCAGACCCGGTGCACCGCCGCCGCCAGCTCGGCCGGGTCCGCCCCGGCCGCCCGCCGGTAGGCCCGGGCGTAGGCGCGTACCTTCGCCAGGTCCAGTGCCCCGGCCGGCTGCACGAAGAAGATCGCCGCCGCCCGCACCGCCTCCTCCGCCCGGGGCTGGACGGCCAGCCGGTCCCAGTCCAGGATCGCGACCGGGTCGGCGCCCCGGTAGAGCACGTTCAGTGGGTGGAAGTCGCCGTGCACCCAGCCGGTCGCGGGTGCTCCGGGATCGGGCGGCCGGCGGTCGGCGTACCGTTCCAGCAGGGTCCGCCGCTCGCGCAGCCGGTGCTCGGCGAGCTCGTCGAAGGCGTCCCGGCGGGCGCGTCCGCGCGCGGCGGCGAGCAGATCGCCGATCAGCGCGAAGGTGTCGGCCGCCTCGGGGCTCGCGTAACCGGGCGGGTGGACGCCACCGGCCTCCGTGTCACGCTCGGCCCCCATGACCCGCTCAAGACCCGTGTGTACGGCTCCGAGGAGCGTCCCGAGACGCGTCGACTGGGCGAGGGTGAGCTGAGCGCCGCCCCGGTGCAGCCCGTCGACCCAGGGGTGGAGCGCGTAGCAGCGGCCGGCGATCTCGGTGACGGTCTCGCCGTCGCGGGCCCGGACGGGCGGGGCGACGGGCACTCCGAGTGACTGGAGGCGGCGGGTCGCGCGGTGCTGGCGGACGATGGTGGCGCGGTCGCGGGTGGTGTCGTCCGAGTGGTGCTTGAGGAAGTACGAGCCGCGCGTGGTGGACACCCGGTAACCGTGGTTGAGCAGGCCCTGCGTGAGCGGGGTGCAGGTGAGCGGCGTACCGGCGTCCGGGTAACGGCGAAGCACCTCGCCGACCGGAGGAACCGGTGGGGAGGCGACAGATGAGCGCGACACGCGTCAGATGTTAGATCACGCTGCGTTGCGGATCTGCCGGCTTGCGTGGAAGTCCAGAGTGTGCACCGTGACGAAGTGAGGTTCGAGCCAGAGGTACGAGGGGGCGAACGGCTCGCCGTTGACCTCGACGGGCGGCGGCCCGAAGCGTTCGCGCTGGGCGGGGGTCGGCTCCACGACCCGCGCGGGCCCGGTGAACTGCACGGACCACAGGTCCTCGGTGCCGACCGGGGCGGTGTTGAAGTTGTCCGCGCCGTAGGCCACGACCGCGCCGTCGCAGGCGCCGTGGTGGCCGAGCCCGCTGTGCATGCGCAGCACGACGCGCCCGTCGATGACGATGTGCCGGGCCACCGTCAGCATCGGGAGGGCCCGCATGCTGGTCGCCAGCCGGCCGTAGGGGACCCGGCCGAGCAGGTCGATCGCGTGGAGTTCCTCGGTGGACATGCCTCCACTGTCGGCCAGGGCATGTGGACCGGATAAGAGGCCGGGGCCCCCGTTTCGCCGGGACCAAAGTCCCTGGGGGCTCAGCGCTTCTCCGCCTGGAGCCGTGCCACGTAGGCGGCGGCCTGCGAGCGGCGCTCCATGCCCAGCTTGGACAGCAGGCTGGACACGTAGTTCTTGATCGTCTTCTCCGCGAGGTGCAGGCGCTCGCCGATCACCCGGTTGGTCAGCCCCTCGCCGATCAGGTCCAGGATCTTGCGTTCCTGGTCCGTGAGGTTCGCCAGCTTCTCGTCGTCCCGCCCGCGCTTCCCGTCCCGGAGCCGCTCCAGTACACGCGCGGTCGCGACCGGGTCCAGCAGCGACTTCCCCTCCGCCACGTCGCGTACCGCCGTCAGCAGCTCGTTCCCCCGGATCGCCTTGAGGACATAGCCCGAGGCGCCCGCCATGATCGCGTCGAACAGCGCCTCGTCGTCGGCGTACGAGGTCAGCATCAGGCAGTGGATGGAGTCGTCCTGCGACCGGATCTCGCGGCAGACCTCCACCCCGCTGCCGTCCGGCAGCCGTACGTCGAGCACGGCCACGTCGGGGCGGACCGCCGGAATCCGTACCAGCGCGTCGGCCGCCGTACCGGCCTCGCCGACCACCTCGATGTCGTCCTCCATCGAAAGCAGCTCGTGGACCCCGCGCCGGACTACTTCATGATCATCGAGTAGGAATACCGTGATTTTTCCTTTTTCGCGCACAATCGCAGTCTCACACACTCACCCCTTCCCTGCCGCTGCCGCGCGGGATAACGTGCCGTTGTTCCGGCGGCCTGCGAGGCTGTGATCAGTGCTGTGACCAGCGAAGCTTCCCGAATTCCTCGATTTACTTGGATATCCAAGCAAAATCGCAGGTCAGGGAGGGTTTCGCAGTTGCGGGACGCACTGGGTAACGTGCCTTGGACAGGGCGCTCGCCGGGGCACCTGTCACGCCTGTTTTCCGGACCGAGCGGCACCCACCCCGTGCACGGGTACGGACACAGGCGAGCCGCACTGGTCTCCCGGCAGACCCCGGGGGCCGGACCGACGGAGGAGCACGCACGTGACCGTGGAGAGCACTGCTGCCGCGCGTAAACCGCGACGCAGCAGCAAGCGGACCAGCGCCGCGAAAACGCCCGCGAAGACGCCGGAGGGTTCGACGCCCGAGCTCGTACAGCTGCTGACGCCCGAGGGCGAGCGGGTCGAGCATCCGGACTACTCGATCGACCTGAGCGCGGAAGAGCTGCGCGGCCTGTACCGGGACATGGTCCTCACCCGCCGCTTCGACGCCGAGGCCACCGCCCTCCAGCGCCAGGGCGAACTGGGCCTGTGGGCGTCGCTGCTCGGCCAGGAGGCCGCGCAGATCGGTTCGGGACGGGCCCTGCGCGACGACGACTACGTCTTCCCGACCTACCGCGAGCACGGTGTGGCCTGGTGCCGGGGCGTCGACCCGACGAACCTGCTCGGGATGTTCCGCGGTGTGAACCACGGCGGCTGGGACCCGAACAGCAACAACTTCCACCTCTACACGATCGTCATCGGCTCGCAGACCCTGCACGCCACGGGCTACGCCATGGGCGTGGCCAAGGACGGCGCGGACTCGGCCGTGATCGCGTACTTCGGTGACGGTGCCTCCAGCCAGGGCGACGTCGCGGAGGCGTTCACCTTCTCCGCCGTCTACAACGCCCCGGTCGTCTTCTTCTGCCAGAACAACCAGTGGGCGATCTCCGAGCCCACCGAGAAGCAGACCCGGGTGCCGCTCTACCAGCGCGCCCAGGGCTTCGGCTTCCCCGGCGTCCGCGTCGACGGCAACGACGTCCTGGCCTGCCTGGCCGTCACGCGCTCCGCCCTGGAGCGGGCCCGGCGCGGCGAGGGCCCGACCCTGGTCGAGGCGTTCACGTACCGCATGGGCGCGCACACCACCTCGGACGACCCGACGAAGTACCGGGCCGACGAGGAGCGCGCGTCCTGGGAGGCGAAGGACCCGATCCTGCGCCTGCGCGCGTACCTGGAGAAGCAGGGTGCGGCCGACGAGGCGTTCTTCACCGCCCTGGACGAGGAGAGCGAGGTGCTCGGCAAGCGCGTCCGCGAGGCCGTACGGGCCATGCCCGACCCGGACCGGATGGCGATGTTCGACCACGTCTACGCCGACGGGAACCCGCTCGTCGACGAGGAGCGCGCCGAGTTCGCCGCCTACCAGGCATCGTTCGCCGAGGAGGGCAAGTAACCATGGCCGTGGAAAAGATGTCCCTCGCGAAGGCGCTCAACGAGTCCCTGCGCAAGGCCCTCGACACCGACCCGAAGGTCCTCATCATGGGTGAGGACGTCGGCAAGCTCGGCGGCGTCTTCCGGATCACCGACGGCCTCCAGAAGGACTTCGGCGAGGACCGCGTCATCGACACCCCGCTCGCCGAGTCCGGCATCGTCGGCACGGCGATCGGCCTCGCGCTGCGCGGCTACCGGCCCGTCGTGGAGATCCAGTTCGACGGCTTCGTCTTCCCCGCGTACGACCAGATCGTCACGCAGCTCGCGAAGATGCACGCCCGGGCGCTCGGCAAGATCAAGCTCCCCGTCGTCGTGCGCATCCCGTACGGCGGTGGCATCGGCGCGGTCGAGCACCACAGCGAGTCGCCCGAGGCGCTGTTCGCGCACGTCGCGGGCCTGAAGGTGGTCTCCCCGTCCAACGCGTCGGACGCGTACTGGATGATGCAGCAGGCCGTCCAGAGCGACGACCCGGTCATCTTCTTCGAGCCGAAGCGGCGTTACTGGGACAAGGGCGAGGTCGACACCGAGTCGATCCCGGGCGCCCTGCACGCGGCGGCCGTCGCGCGCACCGGCACGGACCTCACGCTCGCCGCGTACGGCCCGATGGTGAAGGTCTGCCTGGAGGCCGCCGCGGCCGCCCAGGAGGAGGGCAAGTCGGTCGAGGTCGTGGACCTGCGCTCGATGTCCCCGATCGACTTCGACACCATCCAGGCGTCCGTCGAGAAGACCCGCCGCCTGGTCGTCGTCCACGAGGCACCCGTCTTCTACGGCTCCGGGGCCGAGATCGCCGCTCGCATCACGGAGCGGTGCTTCTACCACCTGGAGGCGCCCGTGCTGCGGGTCGGCGGCTACCACGCCCCGTACCCTCCGGCGCGGCTGGAGGAGGAGTACCTGCCGGGCCTGGACCGGGTGCTCGACGCCGTCGACCGCTCGCTGGCGTACTGAGGAGAGAGGAGCGTGACCACGATGACCGACACTTCCAACGCTGCTCGCTTCCGTGAGTTCAAGATGCCCGACGTGGGCGAGGGACTGACCGAGGCCGAGATCCTCAAGTGGTACGTACAGCCCGGCGACACCGTCACGGACGGCCAGGTCGTCTGCGAGGTCGAGACCGCGAAGGCCGCCGTCGAGCTGCCGATCCCGTTCGACGGGGTCGTCCACGAACTGCGCTTCCCCGAGGGCACCACGGTCGACGTGGGCCAGGTGATCATCGCGGTGGACGTGGCGCCGGGGTCGGGTGACCCCGCTGCCGAGGAGCCCGCCGCCGCCCCGGCCCCCGAGGCCGCTCCCGCCGAGGAGCCCAAGGGCCGCCAGCCCGTCCTGGTGGGTTACGGCGTCGCCGAGTCCTCCACGAAGCGCCGGGCCCGCAAGGGCGCCGAGACCGCGCCCCCGGCGGCGGCCCCCGCCGCCGTCCAGGCCGAGCTGAACGGCCAGGGCACGGCAGCGGTGCCGGAGGCCCGTCCGCTGGCCAAGCCGCCGGTCCGCAAGCTCGCGAAGGACCTGGGCATCGACCTGGCGACGGTCACCCCGACCGGCGTCGGCGGTGTCATCACGCGCGAGGACGTGCACGCGGCGGCGACGCCTTCGGAGCCGGTGGCTCCGGCCGCGCCGCCGGTGGTCGCGGTCGCGGAAGCGGAGGCTCCTGTCCAGCAGGGCGCCCGTGAGACGCGTATCCCGGTCAAGGGCGTCCGCAAGGCCATCGCGCAGGCCATGGTCGGCAGCGCGTTCACCGCTCCGCACGTCACCGAGTTCGTGACCGTCGACGTGACGCGCACGATGAAGCTCGTGGCGGAGCTGAAGGAGGACAAGGACATGGCGGGGGTGCGGGTCAACCCGCTCCTCGTCATCGCCAAGGCCCTCCTGGTCGCGATCAAGCGGAACCCCGGGGTCAACGCGGTCTGGGACGAGGCGAACCAGGAGATCGTCCAGAAGCACTACGTGAACCTGGGCATCGCCGCCGCCACTCCGCGCGGCCTGATCGTCCCGAACATCAAGGACGCCCACGACCAGACGCTGCCGCAGCTGGCCGCGTCCCTGGGCGAGCTGGTCGCCACGGCCCGGGACGGCAAGACGTCCCCGGCGGCGATGGCGGGCGGCACGGTGACCATCACCAACGTGGGCGTCTTCGGCGTCGACACCGGTACGCCGATCATCAACCCGGGCGAGTCCGCGATCCTCGCGGTCGGCGCGATCAAGCTCCAGCCGTGGGTCCACAAGGGCAAGGTGAAGCCCCGTCAGGTGACCACGCTGGCCCTGTCGTTCGACCACCGCCTGATCGACGGTGAGCTGGGCTCCAAGTTCCTGGCGGACATCGCCGCGATCCTGGAGCAGCCGAAGCGGCTGATCACCTGGGCGTAGGCCTGCGTTCACGAGGGGCCCGCGCGAGGTTCGCGCGGGCCCCTTCGCATGTGTAACAGAGGTGTATTAGCCACTGGTTGGGCGCAACGGGTGACCGCCCCGGACAGTTCTTGCTGATCGGAACTGCCAACGGACACCGAGGACGAAACGATGCGCGCTCACAAGATCACCCTCGCCACCCTGGCCGTCGTCGCGGGCCTCTCGCTCACGGGCTGCCAGAACGACGGCGACGACGCGGCGCAGACCGGTCCGTCGTCCGTCGCGACCGCGTCCCCGTCCACCGACGTGCCGGAAACGGGTGGTTCGGATTCGGGCGGTTCGGATTCGGGCGGCGGGAAGGACACCGCCGCCGGGGCCGGGGCCGACCAGCAGGCCACGACCGCCAAGTGCCGCACCGGCGGGCTGGAGATCACGGCGAAGGACACCTTCATCGACGGGGACCCGGACGGGTCCGTCGCGGTGGAGATGAAGAACACCAGCGGCCAGGACTGCGTGGTCGCCGGGTTCGCGGGCGTCGACCTCAAGACCAACGCGGGCACGATCTCCGCCGAGCGCAAGGGCGCGCCCGCAGACCCGTACGTCCTCAAGAGCGGCAGGACGATCGCCTTCGGCATCACCTACCCGCTCAACGGGACGGGCGGCTCCGGCGTCAAGATCGAGGGGCTCGTGGTGACCCCGCCGAACGAGACGAAGCCGGTCACCCTCACGTGGCCGGGCATGGGTTCGCTCCCTGTCACGGACGGCTCGGGCGACCCCGTGACGGTCGGCCCGATGGGCAGCGCAGGCCAGGGCGGCTGAGCCGTACGTTCCGTGCCCTCGGGCACACCGACGAGGGGTCCCGTGACGCTGCGGGGCCCCTCGTCCGTGCGTCGGCCAGGGCCCTCAGGGGGCCGTGGATTCCCAGGCCGCCTCGATCATCCCGAAGATCTCGTCCACCGCGGCCTCCGGATCGGCGGCCTCGCGGGCCAGCGCGTGCGCGTCGACCACGAATCCGGCGATCGTCCGGCAGGCCGTCGGGGTCCGGGACAGCCCGGGGTCCGCGGCGATGGCCGTCGCCAGCGACTCCGCGTGCCGCAGCTTCATCGATGCCTCGTACTCCCGCAGCGAGGGCGACCCGTCGATCATGCGCCAGATGGGGGCGGCGCCGTCCGCCGTGCAGTGCCGCACCATGGCGTGCATCTCGCGGCGCAGCGCGGACATGAGCGGTTCGTCCGGTGCGCGGCCGGTGACCGCCTGCGCGAGCCGGTGCTCGAAGTCGGCGTCCTGTTCGAACACCAGGGCCTCTTTCGAGGCGAAGTGGGAGAAGAGCGTGGTGACGGCCACGTCCGCCTCGGCGGCGATGTCCCGGATGCCCACCGCGTCGTAACCGCGCTCCAGGAAGAGCCGCAGGGCGGTGTCGGCGATCTTCTGGCGGGTCGCGGCCTTCTTGCGCTCGCGGCGCCCGGACTGCACGGTCATGCGCTCACGCTAGCAGGTACGTATCCGTAACCGTTTCAAAAAGCTAACCGTTAGTGATACGGTCCCCGGCATGAGGAAAGTGAGCTTCGCCGAGTTCGGCGGCCCCGATGTCCTGCGGCTCATCGATGCCGAGGAGCCCCATGCGGGCCCCGGCCGGATACGTATCGCCGTGTGGGCGGCAGGCGTGAACCCCGTCGACTGGAGGGTCCGGGAGGGCCAGATCCTGGGCGCCCATCCGACCGTGCTTCCGTCCGGAGTCGGGCTGGACGCCGCCGGGGTCGTGGACGAGGTCGGGGAGGGCGTCGAGGGCGTGGCGGTCGGCGACCGCGTGTTCGGCGAAGGGGCCGACACCTACGCCGAGTTCGCCGTGCTGTCGGCGTGGGCCCGGATGCCCGAGGGGCTGACGTTCGAGGAGGCGGCCGGGTATCCGTCCGTGGTGGAGACCGCTCTGCGCGTCATCGACCAGGTCGGCGTACGGCCGGGCGGGACGCTGCTGGTGAGCGGGGCGTCCGGGGGAGTCGGGTCGGCGGTGCTGCAGATCGCCCGCGACCGGGGCATCACGGTGATCGGCACGGGCGGCGCCGCGAACCAGGAGTACCTGCGCGGCCTGGGCGCGCTCGCCACGACGTACGGGGAGGGGTGGGTGGAGCGGGTGCGCGGGTTCGGCCGGGTCGACGCGGCTCTCGACCTGGCCGGTGCGGGCGTGATCCCCGAACTCGTCGGGCTGACGGGGGACCCGGGCAGGGTGATCACCATCGCCGATCTGGGTGCGGCGGAGTACGGCGTCCGCTTCTCCGGCGTGGCCGGGAGTGTGCCGGACGCGCTCGCGGAGGCGGTGGACCTCATCGCGCGCGGGAAGCTCCACATCCCGGTCGAGAAGTCGTACACCCTCGCGGAGGCGGCCCAGGCACACGCGGACAGCCGGGCGGGTCACACGCGTGGGCGGCGGGTCATCGTCGTCCGGCCCGTCGCCTGACCGGAGCCCGCCCCGGCCTCCGAGCCGAGCCGATGCGGGGCCCGCGGTGCCTCCGCCGTCCGCAGCGCGAGTTCGGCGAACACGGTCTTTCCCACGGTGCGCGGCTCGACGCCCCACCGGTCGGCGACGACGTCCACGACGACGAGCCCGCGCCCGTAGCACTCGTCGCGCTCGGCCGCGCGAATCCCGGGCAGCCGTTCCCCACGCGGGTCGCTGACCTCGATACGGATGGCTCCGCCGGTGACGGTGAGGTGGACCCGGAAGAGCCGCCCGCGCAAGCTGCCGTGGATGAGCGCGTTGGTGGCCAACTCGGAGACCAGGAGGGCTGCTTCGTCGGCGCGGTCGCCGTACCCCCATGAGGTGACGAGCCGCGCCGCACGTCGGCGGGCGAGGGTGACGCTGCGGGCGGTGGGGGTGTAGTCGAGTCGGTCCTCGTGGAGCGGGGGGTTGTCCTCGGGGAGCGCACGGGTTGCGGTCACGGTGGGCCTCTCTGGGGTGGGGCGGTGGCATTGCCGCGCCCGCACGCGGGCAGGTGGGTGCGCTTCCGCCACGTATCACTGGGTGATCTGCGTGCAACTGAAAGTAGTGGAGCTCTCACGCGGGCAGCAAGTGATTCGCGCAGAGAATTTTCTGCCCTAATTGGTGTTCGAGGCGCAGGAGCTTCAGACTGAGCGGACCGTGTGGGAGGGAGTGGGCTGTGGCGGGTAGCAACCCGGATCGGGGCCGTACGGTCTCCACCGTGCTCGGCCGTCGTTTGGGTGGCGAGCTGCTGCGTATGCGGGAGGCGCGTTCGCTGCGACAGTCGCACGCGGCGGAGGCGCTGACCGCGTCGGTCGCCAAGGTCGCGAAGATCGAGCGCGGGCTTGTTCCCATGCGGGATCCGGATGTCAGGGCTCTTTGTCACCTCTACGGTGAGACCGACGAAGCCACGGTCGGCAGGCTCTTGGCGCTCGCCAAGACCGACCGCGAACGCCGCAAAGCCAGCGGCTGGTGGAACCAGTACCCGGGGCTTGAGGCCATGGTCGAGTACGTGGCGCTGGAGGACATCGCCACGGGCCTGCGGACCTGGCAACTGGCTATTGTGCCGGGCCTCCTGCAAACCGCCGATTACGCTCGTGCCCTGGCTGTGGGCAACGGTTCGTGGGACGACCCGGACGAGATCGAACCCTTCGTCGAGGCGCGCATGGCCCGGCAGGCCCGCCTGACCGGCGACCGCCCGCTGGAGCTGTGGGCGCTCGTACAGGAGAGTGCGTTGCGCCAACTCGTCGGCGGGCGAAAGGTGATGAGGGAGCAGCTCGGCCACCTGCTGGACATGGCCCGCCGCCCGAACGTGAGACTCCAGGTCATGCCGTACCTCGCGGGCGCGCACCCGGGCATGACGAGCGCGTTCACTATCGTGTCCTTCGCCGAACCCGGAGCGCTCGACGTGGTCCACATGGACACCACCTCGACCACTCTGTGGCTGGAGAGCGATACTGATGCCGAGCGCCACGACCGGCTCTTCGATCGCATGACGCGAGTCGCGCTCGCGCAGCGCAACTCGCTCGCGCTCATCGACGGAATCCTCAAGGAGCTGTAGACCGCGTGCCCGCGTACGAGTTCGTCAAGTCCAGTTACAGCGGCGGGAACAACGGTCAGGAGTGCGTCGAAGTGGCGCGGAACGTGCCGGGCACCGTCGCCGTCCGTGACTCCAAGCAGGACGCCGGCCCCGTCCTCGTGCTGAGCCGCACCGCGTGGCGCGCGTTTCACGCTTCCCTGTTGCTCGTGCGGTAGAGCCCGCCTCGCCGCTCCTCATCTGGGTGGCGATGCGCGAGCAGCCGCGCTGTCAGGCCGGCTTGAAGTCGCTCCGGAAGACGCCGCCGTACTCCCCCGGCACCTCCCAGCACGTGTAACGGCGGCCGGGAAGATCGAACAGCCTCAAGCGGTGGCGCGGCCGGCCGTGCGGACGGACACGCTCACCCCCACCACCAGGCCGCACTCCGCCCCGCCTCCGCCTCGTGCGGCACGGCGATGACGACGAAGCGGCGGCGGTTCAGTCGTAGAAGAAGAGCTCAAGGTCCTCGACCGATCCCGGCCCGGTGAGGAAGCCCTCGGCCCTCGCGATCTCGTCCGCCGGTGGCACCAGACCCGTCCGGAGCTGGCGCATCCAGATTTCTCCTTGCTCGCCGACCGCGTAGATGCCGGACAGCAGCACGGCCATGCCGGCAGGGGCAGGCGGGGCGTGTCCGACAACGGGCCGGAGCACCCAGCCGCCTGACCGGGCTGCGAGCCGCAGTACCCCGGCCCAGTTCGCGATCCTTCCGATGCGTACGGTCCACGAGTCCTCGGTGAACGGGGCCATCCGTCCACCATGGAGAGGGTTTGTGGCGGCGCGAATGTCCTTCAGGACCTGCCGCTCCACGGCATCACGAACCCAGCGTCCGTCCTGCGCTTCGTCAATGGCGGCCTCCCACCACTTCCACCCGCCGTCGAGCCGGTCCGCGAAGGTATCCATGCGGACAGGCTTCCATGCGCGATGCCGGGGTCCGGGCGGGAGTTGATGTACACGGAGCCGTAGCGCATCGAACGCGTGATGCAATGACCGCATGACGGTGAACCACGCATCCCTGGGACCACTGGAACGGGCCGACGGGTGTTGGGGGATCGGGGATTCCGCCGGGCCCGGCACCCATTGGCTGGAGTTGCGCCCGGACGGATTCCACCAGCACGGGCCGGGCGGCGAAGGCCAGTTGGTGCCCTGGCCCAGGGTCATGACCGGGATCAGGATCACCTGGGGCAAGCACGCCCGGAACACGAGCGGCCGGGGCAAGTACACGCTGAAGGGCATGGTCGCCGACCGTGACGGGGGATGGCTCCACATGACCCTGCGCGACCCGTACGAGGACCACCAGCTGCGCTTCGACCAGCACGAGCGCCCCTACCGGGCGGTGGACGCCCTCCGGCTGGAGACCCTGCTGCGGCGGCTCACCGACGAGGGAAGGCTCCCTCTCCTCGGCGACCCGGAATGGGTCGGGCGTGCCGTCGCGTGCCTGGCCGGCGGCAAGAACCGCTGGGTCACCGACGGCTCACTGGAGCAGGCGGTGGCGGAGGCCCTGGAGGCGGCCGGCCCCGCCAGGCCCTGACGGAACCGTCACCCACCGGGCCCGTCGACCCGCAGCACGAGTACCGCCACGTCGTCCCTCTGCGGGATCTCCGCGAGCCCCGCGGACAGGGCTTCCAGGAGGAGGGGCAACGGCTCGTCGGCGTGGCGGGCGAGGGTGGCCGCTGTGAGGGCGGTGCACGCGTCGATGTCCTCGTCGCGGCGTTCGACCAGGCCGTCGGTGTAGAGCAGGAGCACGCTGCCCGGGGGCAGGTCGTGGGTGTGGTCCTCGCGGGGCGGGGCGTCCGGCAGGCCGAGCAGGAGGAGGTCGTGGCCGGTCAGGGGTGCGACACCCGACCCCGGGGTGTGGAGGAGCGGCGGGGGATGTCCGGCGTTGGACCAGGTCAGCCGCCAGCGGTCGGCGTCGCGGTCGAGGCGGGCGTGGACCGCCGTGGCGCCGACGCCCAGGGGGAGGACGCCGATGGCCTGGTCGATGGCGTGCAGGGCGCCGGCCGGTGAGTGGGCCGGGTCGTCCAGGCTCGCCTGGCGGAGCATGCTGCGGATCTGGCCCATCACGGTGGCGGCCCGGACGTCGTGGCCGATGACGTCGCCGATCGAGAGCATGAGGGCCGTGGGCAGCGGATAGGCGTCGTACCAGTCCCCGCCCACCATGTCCTGGTCGGCGGCGGGCAGGTACAGGGCGGCCATGTCCAGGCCGGGCACGTCAGGCAGCTCCGTCAGCATCGCGGCCTGGAGCTGTTCCGCGGCGCTGAGCCGGTGCGCCACGAAGCGGGTGCGTTCCACCGCCTGGCTCACGTACCCCGCCACCGTGGTGAGCACCGCCTCCTCGGTCGGCGCCATGACGTGCGGGCGGGACCAGCACCACGTGAGCACGCCGTGGCCGTCCGGCAGCGGGACGCACAGGACGGACTGGAGGCCCAGCGAGTCGTACCCGGCGACGGCCTCGGGCCCGAAGCCGGCCAGCAGCGCCGCGCGGTCCGGCACGAAGACGGCGCGCTGTTCCCGCATGGCCAGCGTGCTGGGGTAGGCCGCGTCCCGGTCCAGCCGGTCGATGGCGCTTTCCACGGGGCGTACGTCGTCCGGGTCGACGACCCGCCACAGCCCCTCGCCGTCGGCCAGCAGCAGACCCACGAACGCCGGCTCGGCGGGCCCCCGGAACATCTGGCGGAGGCGGCGGATCAGGTCGGCCGGATCGTGGGCGTGGGCGAGTTCGACCGAGGCGCGCAGCAGCAGACCGGCATGGTCGCGGTCCCGCTGGATCAGCTCCGTCGCGATCCTCAGGCGCAGCTCCATCGAGCAGGCGGCGGTGAGGTCTTCGAGGTCGCGCAACTCGTCCGCCGTCCACTCCCGGGGGTGGTGGTCGATGGCGCAGAGCGATCCGAGCACCCGTCCGTCGGCGTCGGTGAGCGGCATCCCGGCGTACGCGACCACCTGGAGGTCGGGGATGGCGAGACTGGCGCAGGTGCGCGGGTGCGCCCGGGTGTCGCTGAGCACCAGCGGGCCGGCGTCCGCGACGACGTGCTGGCAGAGGGAGTGGCTGAGGGGGGTCTCGCGTCGGGCCGCCCAGTCGCCGGACATCCCGACCATGCCGGGGAACACCTGCCGGTCGGGCTCCAGCAGCGAGACCAGGGAGACCGGGACGCGGAGCAGGCGCGAGACCAGCCGCGCGAACCGGTCCATGCCGGGATCGGCCGCCGCGGTCAGCCCGGCCAGCCGCAGCGCTTCCAGCCTTCCGGGATCCCTCACCCCGGGGCCTCCGTCCGGACGGGGAGGAATGGCGCGATCCTCACAAAACCCATTTTACGAATATACGGGTGAAAGCTCGCGCTGTCCTGGGTTGAAGCGGGCCCCTACCCCCGTCGCGCCTCCGTGTCCCCGTTCACGGTGCGCAGGGTCAGGCGGTGCGCGTGGTCCGTGGGCTCGGCCGCCGGGAGGTCCGTGGTCGAGCGACCGTTGACGGTGTGCGCGTCGGTCGCGTACGCGGGGGCGTCGGCCGGGAGGGTGACGCGCGCGGTGCCGTTGCGGGTGATGCCGCTGAGCGTGTCCGGGGCGGTGGCGCAGCGTACGTCCACGTCGCCGTTGACCGTTTCGGCGTCGATGCCGGTGCCCCGGAGGCCGGTCGCGCGGACGGATCCGTTCCGGGTGACCAGGTGCTGGCGGGCGTCCTTCGCGCCGGAGTCCTGCACGGTGACGTCGCCGTTGACGGTGCTGAGGCTCAGCCCGCCCCGGACATCGCTGACGTCGATCCCGGCGTTGCGTGCCCGGACGGTGAGTGTGACGCCGGCGGGCACGCGGACGAGCGGCATGTCGCCGCAGTTGTCCCGGGCCCGGTCGTCGCGCCCGTCGCCCTCGTCGCACGGCAGGTCGAGCGTGTACGTACGCCCGTTCCCGTCGTCCCCGTGCGCGAGGACCGAGTCGTCCACCGTGACGCGGTCCCCGTCCGTCCCGACGACCCGCACGCCGCCCTGGGTGGTGATGACGAGCCGGGTGTCCTGGGCGAGGGCGGCCGTCCGGAATTCCGCTCCCCGCGCGTCCGGGCCGTCGTGGCCGCAGGCGGACAGCACCAGCAGCGCGCACCCGGCCAGGACGGCCCGGCCCTTCGCTTCGCTCCGCGATGAGGTCATGGGAGGCGTGTGCCCCGGAAGCGGGGGCTTACGGCTCAGGTGACCGCGGAGCTGCGGCGCTCCACCCGGACGACGTCGCGCCGCACGCCGTGGTGCCGGCCGGTCCGCTCCCGGTCCGCTCCCGGTCCGCTCCCGGACCGCGGAGTCCGTCAACGCCGTCACGCGCGTCAACTGCGTCCCCCGCGCCCGCCGGTGAACGCCGAGATGATCCAGATCACCAGCAGGGCGAGAAAGACGACGACGATGATCGTGGGAAGCGCTGACACCCTGGTCCCCCTTGGGGTCGTGTGACCGTTCCTACCGTGGCCCCTGAGGCTCACGAGGCTCAAGGGGCCGGGACCGACCGGATGTTACGCGCCTGCGGCAAGGGCTGCCAGGGGCCCGTCACGCCCTGCTCACCGGCGGCGCAGCGCCTCCGTGCCCGCGTATCGGGCGCTCGCGCCCAGTTCCTCCTCGATGCGGATCAGCTGGTTGTACTTCGCGGTGCGGTCGGACCTGGACAGGGAGCCCGTCTTGATCTGGCCGCAGCCCGTGGCGACCGCCAGGTCCGCGATCGTGGTGTCCTCCGTCTCGCCCGAGCGGTGCGACATGACGACCGTGTAGCCGGCCCGGTGCGCGGTGGAGACCGTGGTCATCGCCTCCGTCAGCGTGCCGATCTGGTTGACCTTCACCAGGACCGAGTTGGCGACCCCGGAGGCGATGCCCTCGCGGAGCAGCGCGTCGTTCGTGCAGAACACGTCGTCGCCCGTCAGCTGGCAGCGGTCGCCGACGCGGGCGGTCAGCTCGCGCCAGCCGTCGAGGTCGTCCTCGGCCATCGCGTCCTCGACCGACACGACCGGGTAGGCGTCGATCAGCTTCACCAGGTAGTCCGCGTGCTGCGCGGGGGTGCGGCGTACGCCTTCGCCCGCGTAGTCGTACACCCCGTCGCGGAAGAACTCCGACGTTGCCGGGTCCATCACGAGCCCGATGTCCGTGCCCGGCCGGTACCCCGTGCGCTCGACGGCCGCCACGACGAAGTCCAGCGCCTCTTCCGCCGTACGGAGGGACGGCGCGAAGCCGCCCTCGTCCCCGACGCCCGTCGAGTGGCCGGCGGCGAGCAGATCGCGGCGCAGGGTGTGGAAGACCTCCGAGCCCATGCGGACCGCCTCCGCGAAGGTCTCCGCGCCGATCGGGGCGATCATGAACTCCTGGAAGTCCAGCGGATTGTCGGCGTGGGCGCCCCCGTTGACGATGTTCATCATCGGTACGGGCAGCAGCCGGGCGTCCGACCCGCCCAGGTACCGGTAGAGCGGCAGGCGGTGGGCGGCCGCCGCGGCCTTGGCGGCGGCCAGCGAGACGCCCAGGATCGCGTTGGCGCCGAGCCGGGACTTCGTGGCGGTGCCGTCCGCCGCGACGAGCGCGGCGTCCAGCCCGGCCTGGTCCTCCGCGTCCCGGCCGGTGACGGCCTCGGTGAGCTCGGTGTTGACGTGGCGCACCGCCCGGTCGACGCCCTTGCCGTGCCAGCGGGCCGGGTCGCCGTCGCGCAGCTCCACGGCCTCGCGGGCACCGGTCGACGCTCCGGAGGGGACCGCGGCCCGGCCGAGCGAGCCGTCCGACAGGACCACGTCCACCTCGACGGTGGGGTTGCCCCGGCTGTCCAGGACGCGGCGGCCGGTGACGGAAGTGATGGCGGTCATGGGAGTCCTTCCCGTTGTCGCGTGCCGCGGTCCGGCTGCGACGACGGTGGCGCGGGACCCGGCGTCCATGACTCTACAGCAATGCTGTTCAGTAAAGCTGTGTAGTTACGCTGAACAGTTCTGCTGTGCAGTCCCCGGTCCTGTTGCCGCCCCCGCGTTAAAGTGCGGTATGCCCCTCCCGGAATCCGCCTCCATCGCCGCCGAGCTGCGTACAGCGATGGGCAAGCTCACCCGCCGCGTGAAGCTTGAGGACCAGATGCCGCTCGGCCAGGTGGCCGTGCTCGGCGAGCTGGACCGCAACGGCGCCCTGACCACCAGCGAGCTCGCCGCCAACCAGCGGGTGCGGCCGCAGTCCATGGCGCGCGCGGTCGGGCTGCTGATGGACCAGGGGCTGATCACCCGCCGCGCCCACCCCACGGACGGCCGCAAGAGCCTGGTCGAGCTGTCGGCCGCCGGGCGCGCCCTCCTGGAGGAGGAGCGGGAGCGCCGGGCCGACTGGCTGGCCCGCGCGATCGACGCGGAACTGAGCGAGGAGGAGCGGGCGTTGCTGGCCCGCGCGATCGGGCTCGTCGGGCGGCTGGCCGCGCACTGAGGGCGGGGGCCGGCGCCCTCGCGGAAACCGGCCCCCGCCGCCTCACCGCTTCAGCAGAAAGCCGAAACCGGTCGTCGTCCGCCCGGTCAGGCGGACCGGCGAGACGAGCTTCCCCTCGGCCATCAGGCGTTCCGTCTCACCCCGCGAGAGGCCGAAGCCGTCCGCCACCAGGCGCAGCGGGCGTACGGGGACGGGCGCGTCGAAGCGGACCGACACCTCGGCCACCTCGCGGTCCAGATGATCCGCGCCCCCGGTGTCCAGGCGCCAGGCGCCCGTCCAGTCCAGGGCGATGCGGTTGCGGCGCCGCACGACGCCGTCCCGGAGGAGTTCGCCCGCGAGGACCGGGTCGTTGGCGTGCATCCGGTCCAGCAGCTCAGGACGTACGGAGCGGACGTGCGCGCGCTCCAGGATCGTGAGCTTGGTGGTGTCCCCGCACCCCGTGCAGAGCGCGAGGAGCCAGGCGTCGAGGAGTTTGTGGTTCGCGTTGACGCGGAACTTGCCGTGCGCCCGGAAGGTGCCGGACGCGCAGGCGTGGCAGCGGCGCAGGACGAGGGGCAGGCGTGTGGGCATGACGGCCCAATGGGTGAGCACAGGTGTACACCGGTTTCCGTGTGAGAAATCCGCAGCGGGAAGCGGCACGGCGCACAGGGTGCGACGCGCGGCCGGTCAGCAGTGGGGAGGTCTCACGCGATGTACAACGGAACGCCCTTTCAGGGGACGGCAGATGCGGAGCAGCGCCGCGAACGGCGGGGCCCGGCTGGACGGTAGCGGGCCGGGCCGGGGGCTGCCACCGGATTTCTCCGGGCGGCCTCGGCGACCAAATGCCCCGATCCTTGGGGTCGTTGTCACTGGGCGCGTGCTCCGAGCACGGGTACCGCGCGTCGGACCGCGGCATCGTGGTCTTCGACGCCACCACGTTCCGCCACACGTGGGTGCTGCCCGACCACTCCGGACGGTCGGTCCCGAAGGTCACCGGGTTCTGGCACGGCGCCCTGTACGGCGGGGTGGAGGGGGCGCGGTCCATTCCGGCCGTGGGCTGATGAGGGCCGACGGGGCGGCCGATGCGGGGGAGAGCCCCCGCGTGCTCCGGGGGGTGGCCGTTGCGGCACCCCGGGGGGCCATGGGATGGCCCAGCCCCCCTGTGGCTGGTGCGATGGGGGCCCGCCACCGGCTACGGCGTACCACCGTGCCGGCACAGAGAAACGGATCACCATGCGTGCATTACTACGGCGACGCCGGGGCATCGCCGTCCTGGCCGGTCTGACCGCCGTTCTCGTCACCACAGCGGCCGGGCTGCCCGCGACGGCCGCGCCACCGCACCCTGCGGACGCGCTCCAACGGCAGGTCGACGCGATCCATGAGACGGGGGCTCTGGGCGTGCTGGCCGAGGTGGCCGGGCCGGGCGGCCGGTCCTCCGCACGCGCCGGGGTGGCCGTGGCGGGCAGCAGGAAGCCCATGCCCTGGAACGGCAGGTTCCGGATCGGCAGTGCCACCAAGACCTTCACCGCCGCGGTCGTCCTGCAACTCGTCGGGGAAGGACGCGTCTCCCTGGACGACACCGTCGAGCGGTGGCTGCCGGGCGTCGTCCGGGGGCACGGCAACGACGGGCGTCTCATCACTGTCCGACAGCTGCTGCACCACACCAGCGGTCTCAGGGAGGTGGCACCCGAGGTGGCGGCGCTGAACAGCGCGGCAGGCTACCGCGCCGAGCGATTCCGTACGTACACCCCGGACGAACTGGTCCGGCTCGCCGTCAGCGACGCACCCAAGTTCCCGCCCGGCGAGGGGTGGTCGTACTCGAACACCAACTACGTTCTCGCCGCGATGATCGTGGAGAAGGCCACCGGCCGGAGCTGGGCCCATGCGGTGGAGGCGCGCATCATCCGGCCGCTGGCCCTGAGCGGCACCTCCGTGCCCGATGCCTCTCCCTCGATCCCCGGACCGCACGCCCACGGCTACGCGGCGTTCGGCACCGAAGAGGTCACCGACGTCACGGCACTCGACCCGAGCATGGCAGTCGGCTCCGGTGCGGTCGTCAGCACGGCCCGTGACCTGAACCGCTTCTACGCCGCGCTGCTCGGCGGCAGGCTGCTCGCGCCCGCGCAACTGGCCGAGATGACCGACGCGGAGTACGCGCCCGAGCTCGGCGCGGGCTACGGACTGGGCCTCGCCGAGATCCCGCTGACTTGCGGCGGGACCTTCTTCGCCCACCGGGGCGAGCTGCTCGGCTACACCACCTGGGCCGGTGCCGCACGGGGCGGCGGGCGCGGCGCGGCGGTCTACATCAACAGCGACGGCGGCCCGGGTACGGAGAAGGCCATGCTCGCGCTCATGGACCAGGAGCTGTGCGAGGCGCCCTGACGCCGGGAAGGCAAGGGGCCCCGCACACCACGGTGTGCGGGGCCCTTCGCGTACCGGACGGGCTACTTCTTGAAGCCGTAGTCCATCAGCTTCTTCGCGTCCGACGTGCGGTTCGTCTCCGAGGACGAGGTCAGGACCGTGCCGATCACCGTCTTGCCCTTGCGGGTCGCGGCGAACACCAGGCAGTACTTGGACGCCGGGCCGGAGCCCGTCTTCACGCCGATCGCGCCGCTGTACGTGCCCAGCAGCTTGTTGGTGTTGGTCCACGACATGTAGCGGTAGCCGCCGCTCTTCGTCGTGACCTTCTGCTTGGTCGACTTCGTCTTCACGACCGTGCGGAACGTGGAGTACTTCATCGCGCTGCTGGCGAGCTTCGTCAGGTCGCGCGGGGTCGAGTAGTTGGACCCGTTCCCTATGCCGTCGAACGAGTCGAAGTGCGTGTTCTTCAGGCCGAGGGTCTTGGCGGTGCTGTTCATCTTGCCGATGAACGACTTCACCCGCGCCGCGCGCGTGGAGCCGGAGCCGAACTTGTCCGCCAGCGCGTAGGCGGCGTCGCAGCCCGACGGCAGCATGAGGCCGTAGAGCAGCTGGCGCACGGTGACCTTGTCGCCCACGATCAGGCGTGCCGAGGACGCGCCCTTGGAGACGATGTAGTCGCTGTACGCCTTCTGGATCGTGACCTTGGAGTCCAGGTTCAGGCCCTTCTGGGCCAGCACCACGCGCGCGGTCATGATCTTCGTCGTCGATCCGGTGGAGCGGCGGGTGTCCGCGGCCTTGGTGAACAGCGTCTTTCCGGTGCCGTTGTTCATCACGAAGCCGCCCTTGGCGACGATCGAGGGCGCCTTGGGCGTGGCTGCCTGTGCCGTGGAGGCGAACGCGCCGCCCGCGATCAGGGCGCCCGTGGTGAGGGCCACTGTGACGGTCGCAGAACCGCGCCTTATGCCCTTAATGCCGAGTTTCAAAGTGAACGCTCCAAATGCCCCTGAAGGGCGGCCACATGAGGGGGCCGCCGCGCTGATAAGACGGACGACCGCACCGCATGGTTGGGCCCACGCGCGGGTGATTTTTTACGACATCCAGGGGCGGTGGGGCGGCCCGCGGCGTTCGCGGGGCGAGAACGCGTGGTGGCCAGGGGCTACCATCGGCGTCACATCCGAGCGCCCCACAGGCCGGAGGTCACCGTGGACGATGTCGTACGCGCGCAGGAGTCCGTCAGGGCATACGGCGAACTCCTCGCCCTCGCCGAGCGCCTGGAGGCGCTGCGGCAGCTGGGCGAGGACGGCGTCGAGGCGCATACGACGGCCGCGCTGCACGCGGTCCGCTTCGCAGCGACGATCCTCTGGCGGACGGTGCCCGACGTGCCGGAGCCGGACTACCGCCAGGACGAGGAGCGGCTGCTCGAACTGGCCGCGCACTGGCGCGAGGCGGCGCTGGGCCTCGGCGAGTTCGCGCCCCCGCGCCCGACGCTGCGGCTGGTGGAGAACGACGGGTCGTCCGCCTAGGGTCTGTTTGGCGCGCTGGGATAGCGTCCCCCCGCATGACCCCTGTTCTGCGCAGTGAGCGCCTGGTCCTCGAACCGTATGAACCCGCCGACGAGGAGGCGTTCGTCGCCCTCTTCCTGGACCCCCGAGTCTCCCGGTGGATGGGCGACGGGCCCTGGTCCGAGGAGCAGTACCGCACCACGTTCTCCCGCATTTTCACGCACGCCTACGGCAGTGCGGGCTTCGACGTCTGGGCCGTGCGCCGGGACGGCCGGACGGTCGGCCACGCGGAGATCAAACCGGCCAAGGCCGTCGAGGGCCACGAGCTGATCTACGGCCTCGCGCCCGAGGAATGGGGCCAGGGCCTCGGCACGGAACTGGCGCGGACGATCGTCGCCTACGGCTTCGAGGCGCTGGGCCTGGACCAGGTGTACGCGACCGTGGCCGAGCCGAACGCGGCCTCGCTCGCGGCCCTGCGCAAGGTGGGGTTCCAGCACGTCAGGGACATCACCGAGGAGGACGGCGGCACGACCCTGCTGCTGGTCCGCGAGCGGTAACCGGCCCGGCGCCCACATCGTGGACGGGCCGGCGCTTGCGTGCATGTTGTATCTATGCTGTACGCATGCCAGCCCCCGCTCCCTCCACAGCACCCGGCCCTGCCCCCGTGACCCCGCCCGCGAAGCAGCCCCCGGCCGCCGAGCGCGTCTACACACACGTCAAGGACGCCGTCCTGGACCGCCGCTACGAGGGCGGCACCCTGCTCACCGAGGGCGGCCTCGCCGAGGCCGTGGGGGTCTCGCGCACACCGGTGCGCGAGGCGCTGCTGCGCCTGGAGGTGGAGGGGCTGATCAAGCTCTACCCGAAGAAGGGCGCCCTGGTGCTCGCCGTCTCCGCCCAGGAGATCGCGGACGTGGTGGAGACCCGGCTGCTGGTCGAGGAGTTCGCCGCCCGCAGGGCGGTGCCCGCATCGCCGCGGCTGATCAGCCGGCTGGAAGCGCTCCTGGAGGAGCAGCGGCAGTTCTCCGACGCCGGCGACCTGGCCACCGTCTCCGTGAAGGACCGCTGCTTCCACGCCGAGATCGTCCGCCACGCGGGCAACGAGATCCTGTCCCGCCTCTACGACCAGCTGCGCGACCGTCAGCTGCGGATGGGGGTCGCCGTCATGGAGGCCCACCCGGACAGGATCGCCGCCAACATCGCGGAGCACGGCGAGCTGCTGGAGGCCATCAGGGCCGGTGACGCGGACGGTGCCGCCCAGGTCGTGCGCCGTCACGTCGGCCGGGTCAAGGTGCTGGTCCGGGGTGAGGACCGGTGAGTTCCGCCGCCGCGCCCACCCTGCCCCTGCCCGGTGACCCGCCCGGCGGCCGTCGCGCCGCCTGGGTCTGGGGCATCGGCGTCGCCGTCTACTTCGTCGCCATTATCTTCCGGACCAGCCTCGGCGTCGCCGGACTCGACGCCGCCGACCGGTTCGACGTCAACGCCTCGGCGCTCTCCACCTTCTCCATCCTCCAGCTGCTCGTGTACGCGGGCATGCAGATACCCGTCGGCCTGATGGTCGACCGGCTCGGCACCAAGCGGGTGCTGACCCTCGGGGCGGTCCTGTTCACCCTCGGCCAGCTCGGCTTCGCGCTCTCCCCCTCGTACGGCACGGCGCTCGCCTCCCGCGCGCTGCTGGGATGCGGCGACGCGATGACGTTCATCAGCGTGCTCCGGCTGGGTACGCGCTGGTTCCCGGCCCGGCGCGGTCCGCTGATCGGCCAGGTCGCCGCCCTCTTCGGGATGGCGGGCAACCTGATCTCCACGCTGGTCATCGCCCGCGCCCTGCACGGCTTCGGCTGGACGACCACCTTCGTCGGCAGCTCGCTGGCCGGGGTCGTGGTGCTGGTGCTGCTCCTGCTCTTCCTCAAGGACCACCCCGAGGGCTACGAGCCGCCGCCCGCGCAGCACGCCGGCGGGGCGTACGTGCGCAAGCAGATCGCCGCCTCCTGGCGGGAGCCCGGGACCCGGCTCGGGATGTGGGTGCACTTCACCACGCAGTTCCCGGCGATGGTGTTCCTGCTGCTGTGGGGCATGCCGTTCCTGGTCGAGGACCAGGGGCTCGGCCGGGGGACCGCCGGTGAGCTGCTGACCCTGGTGGTCCTCTCGAACATGGCGCTGGGGCTCGTCTACGGGCAGGTGATCGCCCGTCACCACGCGGCCCGCGTCCCGCTCGCCCTCGGCACGGTCGGCACCACGGCCACGCTGTGGGCGGTGACGATCTTCCACCCCGGGGACCACGCGCCGATGTGGCTGCTGGTCGTCCTGTGCGTGGTGCTCGGGGCGTGCGGGCCCGCCTCGATGATCGGCTTCGACTTCTCCCGCCCGGCCAACCCGCCGGAGCGCCAGGGAACCGCGTCCGGCATCGTCAACATGGGCGGCTTCATCGCCTCGATGACCACCCTGCTGGCGGTCGGCGTGCTGCTGGACGCGACCGGTGACAACTACCGGGTGGCGTTCTCGTCGGTCTTCGTCCTGGAGGCGCTGGGCGTCACGCAGATCCTGCGGCTGCGCGCGAGGGCCGCGCGCCGTGAGCGTGATCACCATGTGATCAGCCGGGTGGAAGCGGTGCACGTTCCGGCGTGATCCGGTCCCGAACGGCGGCGCGCCCGTCCCCCACCTGGGGGCGGGCGCCGCTGTGTGCCGGGGGCTTCTACGGGGTGACGGCGAAGTGCTGGAGGATGGCGTCGGCCAGCTCCTGGTCGCCCTCGGTCTTGATCCGGTCCGCCACGGCGGCGGGCCGCACCCGGCCGCAGGCCAGCCGTACGTACGTCTCCCAGTCCATGGACAGCGTCGCGGCGGGCCCGAGCGACGGGGCGACGTCCAGCGAACCGCGCCCCTCGGCGTCCACCCGTACCGTACGCATGAACTCCAGCGGCCCGTGGACGTCCAGCACCACGGCGGAACTGGCCGGTGCGCCCGCGCTCTTGGCCACCACCTTCGGCAGCCCCAGCAGCAGGATGTCCCGGGCGACCAGGGCGCCGGGGGAGTCCAGGTTGCCGGGCCTGCCCAGGGCCGTCCGCAGATCCTGCTCGTGGACCCAGACGTCGAACGCGCGCATCCGCAGCGCCGTCTCCAGGGTCTGCTCGGCGCCCAGCGGCGCCCGCACCATCGTTTCCGGGTCCCGCGTCTCGTTCCGCAGCTGCCGGGCGCGGCGGATGATCGTGTACTCCAGCTCGGAGGTCATCTCCGGCGCGGTGTGGTGGCGCCTGACGTCGACCTGCATCTCCATGTAGCGGGCGAACTCGCTCTGCACGTGGAACAGGTCGCGCGGCAGGGTGTGGATCGGGCGCGGGTCGCCGAGCTGTTCGCACTCCATGCCGATGATGTGCGAAACGATGTCGCGCACGGACCAGTTGGGGCAGGGCGTGCGGCCGTTCCACTCCCCCTCGGCGAGCGGGCTCACCAGCTCGGCTATGGACTCGATGGAGTGGGTCCAGGCGTCGGCGTAGGTCTGGAGGCTGGGATGGACGGTCACGGGACCCCTCGTGCGGTTCGGTGCATGGGCAACTGGGCGCGGACGGTCGGGCTGCGGGCTGCGGACAGCAATGAGGTTCGGTGGCTAAGTTACGCTGCGAGCAGGCACCCCGGCAGTGCTTTCGTGTGACGATCGTAGGCCGGTGTTGACGGCTCGAATGCCAGGACGGTGGTAGTGTGCGCGCCTCCCTCATCCAGATCGCAGTAGACCCGGACGAACCCGTCGATTCCCGCAGGGAACGCGCCGCCTCCCTGGTGGCCTCGCAGCGGGGCGCGGATCTGGTGGTCCTGCCCGAACTATGGCCGGTAGGAGCCTTCGCCTACACGGCCTTCGAGGACGAGGCAGAGCCACTGACGGGCCCGACCCATGAGGTGATGGCCAAGGCCGCCGCCGATGCCGGGGTCTGGCTGCACGCCGGTTCCTTCGTGGAACGGGCCGGGGACGGCACCCTCTACAACACCACGCTCGTCTTCTCCCCCGAGGGCGAGCGGGCCGCCGCCTACCGCAAGATCCACCGCTTCGGCTTCGACCAGGGCGAGGCCGTCATGATGGGGGCCGGCCAGGATCTGGTCACCGTCCCCCTCCCGCAGACCACGCTCGGCCTCGCCACCTGCTACGACCTCCGCTTCCCGGAGCTCTTCCGGGGCCTGGTCGACGCCGGTGCCGAAACCCTCGTCGTCGCGGCCGGCTGGCCGGAGCGCCGCCGCGCCCACTGGACCCTGCTCGCCCAGGCCCGCGCCGTCGAGAACCAGTCGTACGTCCTCGCCGTCGGCTCCGCCGGTACCCACGCGGGCATCCAGCAGGCCGGGCATTCCCTCGTCGTGGACCCCTGGGGCGAGGTGCTCGCGGAGGCGGGCGCGGACGAGGAGGTGCTGACCGTGGAACTGGACCCGGCCAAGGTCCCGGCGACCCGGGAGCAGTTCCCGGCCCTGAAGGACAGGCGGCTCGGGCTGGCCGCGCCGACGATCTGACACGCAAAGGGCCCTGTTTCACGGTTTCACGTGAAACAGGGCCCTTTGGCTGCAAGGCGTGCGGTCAGTCGTCGTGCTCCTTCTCCGCGAGCACGATCACGCACACCGCCACCGCGATCAGCAGCGACGCGTCGGCGTCGTCCCGCACGATGTCGACGCCGTACGTGTCCCGGAGGGACAGCCAGCGGCGGGAGATCTGGGCCAGGAGTTCACCGTCGTAGTCGATCGCGAACTCGCGGTCCAGGATCTTGCCGCTGACGTCCAGCTCGGTGCCGTCCGCCAGGGTCACCCGGTAGTGGTTCCGCAGCAGCGAGAGGTGCTTCTTCTTGACCTTGGCGAGCTGCTCGCCGTCCCGCTCGATCAGCATCGTGTCGCGCAGGCTCAGGAGCTTCTGGCGGATCTCCACGAGGATCCGGCCCTGCGCGTCCTTCAGCTCGAAGGTGTCCCGCACCCGCATGGCCTTGCCGTCGACCAGGAAGACCTTGCGGCCGTCCGCGTCTTCGATCCAGTAGTCGTCACCGATGCCGAAAATGCGCTCCCGCACGAGAAGTCTCATGGCTCACAGGTTCCCCGAGCCGCCTGTGGAATGCGGGGACGCCACGGTGATGTTGACTGGTGTCATGGCAACACGTGCGCGCGTCAGGGCCCCCGAACTCATCGGCAAGGGCGGCTGGCTCAATACAGGCGACCGGCAGTACACCCTCGCTGACCTGCGAGGACGCATCGTCATCCTCGACTTCTGGACCTTCTGCTGTGTGAACTGCCTGCATGTCCTCGATGAGCTGCGCGAGCTGGAGGAGAAGCACCGCGACACCGTCGTGATCATCGGCGTCCACTCGCCGAAGTTCGTGCACGAGGCGGAGCACCAGGCCGTCGTGGACGCGGTCGAGCGGTACGAGGTCCACCACCCGGTCCTCGACGACCCCGAGCTGGCCACCTGGAAGCAGTACGCCGTACGCGCCTGGCCCACGCTCGTCGTCATCGACCCCGAGGGCTATGTCGTCGCCCAGCACGCCGGTGAGGGCCACGCCCACGCCATCGAGAAGCTGGTCGAGGAGCTGGAGGCGGAGCACGCGGCGAAGGGCACCCTGCGGCGCGGCGACGGACCGTACGTGGCGCCGGAGCCGGTCGCCACGCATCTGCGGTTCCCCGGCAAGGCGCTGCTCCTCGCGGACGGAGGCTTCCTGGTCTCCGACACCACCCGGCACCGGCTGGTCGAGCTGGACCCGGACGGCGAGACCGTGCGCCGGCACTTCGGGTCGGGCGAGCGCGGATTCGCGGACGGCGGGCCCGACCAGGTCCGTTTCAGTGAGCCCCAGGGGCTCGCCCTGCTGCCCGACGGGCGGATCGCGGTCGCCGACACCGTCAACCACGCCCTCCGCGCCCTCGACCTCACGACCGGGGAGACCACCACCCTCGCCGGCACCGGCCGCCAGTGGTGGCAGGGGGCGCCCTCCAGCGGCCCGGCCCGCGAGGTGGACCTCTCCTCGCCGTGGGACGTCGCCTGGTTCGACGGCAGGCTCTGGATCGCCATGGCCGGGGTGCACCAGCTGTGGACGTACGACCCCGGGAACGGCACCGTGCGGGTCGCCGCCGGGACCACCAACGAAGGCCTGGTCGACGGGCCCTGCGCGGAGGCGTGGTTCGCCCAGCCGTCCGGCCTCGCGGCGACCGAGGAGCGGCTGTGGATCGCCGACTCGGAAACGTCCGCGCTCCGCTGGGTCGACCGCGAGGGCGCCGTGCACACCGCCGTCGGCACCGGCCTCTTCGACTTCGGCCACCGGGACGGCGCCGCCGGGCAGGCCCTGTTCCAGCACCCCCTCGGCGTCACCGCCCTGCCCGACGGGTCCGTCGCCGTCTGCGACACGTACAACCACGCGCTGCGCCGGTACGACCCGGCGAGCGGTGAGGTCACCACGCTGGCCACGGATCTGCGTGAGCCCAGCGACGCCGTGCTGGTGGACGGCGACCTCGTCGTCGTGGAGTCCGCCCGGCACCGGCTGACCCGGCTGCGGCTCCCCGAGGAGGCGGTCCGCGTCGCCGAACAGGCGCACCGCACGCAGCGGGCCGCCACCGAGGTCGCCCCCGGCGCGCTCCGGCTCGACGTCGTCTTCCAGGCGCCGGCCGGGCAGAAGCTGGACACCCGGTACGGTCCTTCGACGCGGCTGCTGGTCTCCTCGACCCCGCCCGGGCTGCTGGCCGAGGGCGAGGGCGCCGGCACCGACCTCTTCCGTGACCTGGTCCTCGCGGACGGCGTCACCGAGGGCGTCCTGCACGTCTCCGCGATGGCCGCGTCCTGCGACGACGACCCCGCCAACGAATACCCGGCCTGCCACGTCCACCAGCAGGACTGGGGCGTCCCCGTCCGCGTCACGGAGGGCGGCGCGGCCCGGCTGCCGCTGGTGCTCGCGGGGATGGACGCTTAGGGCCTTCCGTCCGGATCAGCCGTCCGCCGTCAGGCGGCGGGCCGCCTCGGTGTGGCGGCGTACGTGGTCCGGGCTGGCCGTCACCCGGAGCAGTGCCTCCAGGGCCCGGACCGCGCCCTCGTCGTAGCCGGCGCGCTCCGCCTCCGAGGCCGCCTCGTCCAGGAGCCGGATGCCCTCCTCCTCCGCTCCCAGGGCGAGGCGGGCCTCGCCGCTGACGGACAGCAGCAGCACCCGGCGGGCCGCCTCCTCGTGCTCGGGGCCCAGGTCGAAGGCGGTCCGCGCGGATTCCAGGGCGTCCTTGGGGCGCCCCGCCGTGAGCTGCATCCGGGCCAGGTGCTGGAGCGCGAGCATCTCGGTATGCGCGTCGGGCTCCTCCCTGGCCAGTTCGAGGGCTCGCTCGCAGCCCTCCATCGCCACGTCCAGGCCGCCCTGCTCGGCCTGGACGATGGCCAGGTTGATGAGCGCCGTCGCCTCGCCGAGCCGGTCCCCCGCCTGCCGGGCGAGTCCGGGCGAGGGCTCCAGCGTGGCGACGGCCTCGCCGGTCCTGCCCTCCTCCGTCAGCACCCAGCCGAGCAGGTTGCGGACCCGGGACTCGGCGTACGGGTCGTTCCGGGCGACGGCGGCCGTCAGGGCGAGTTCCAGCACCGGAGCCCAGCCGTCGCGCACCCGCCACACCACGTGCGGCCACTGGAGCAGGATGATGCGCCAGGCCCGGTCGTCGAGCCCGGCGGCCCGGGCCGCGGCGGCCGCCAGGGTCAGGTCCTCGCGCTCGGTGGCGAGCCAGCTCATCGCCTCCGCCCGGTCCGTGAAGTCCCGGGTCGCGGTGGGCGCGCGGAAGTCGTCGGGCAGTACAAAGCAGGGCTCGCCGCCCGGTTCGGCCGTGTCGGCGGCGGCGAGCGCGGTCGCGATGTAGTGGTCCAGCACGCCGATGAGCGCGTCCGGCGCCGCCGCCGCGTCGAGCCCCCGCGCGTACAGCCGCACCAGGTCGTGCAGTACCCAGCGGCCGGGGCCCGCCTCGGTGACCAGATGGGCGGCGGCGAGCCGTTCCAGCGCCGCCCCGGCGGTGACCGGGTCGCTGCCGGCGAGCGCGGCGGCGGTGTACGGGTCGAAGTGGCTGCCCGGGTGGTGGCCGAGCCGGCCGAGGTGGTGGACGGCGTCCGGCGGCAGCTGCTGCACGGTGAGCCGCAGGGCGGCGGACACGCCGGTGTCCTCGACGTCCAGATAGGACAGCCGGCTGCGCTCGTCCGCGAGTTCGTCGGCCATGGCGGCCAGCGTCCACCGCGGACGGCCCGCCAGCCGGGCCGCCGTCACCCGCAGGGCGAGGGGCAGCCCGCCGCAGAGCTCGGCGAGCCGCCGGGCCGCCACCGGTTCCGCGAGGACCCGTTCCTCGCCGAGGACCCCGGCCAGCAGCGCGGTGCCGTCCGTCGGTTCGAGTATGTCCACCGGGACCGGGACGGCCGCGTCCGAGGCGATCAGCCCGTCGAGCCGGTGCCGGCTGGTGACCAGCGTGACGCAGTCCGCGCCCCCTGGCAGCAGCGGCCTGACCTGCGCGGAGTCGCGGGCGTTGTCCAGCACGACGAGGAGGCTGAGCCGGTCGGTGAGCGAGCGGAACAGGGCCGCCGCGCCGGCCACGGACTCCGGCACCCGGCGGGGCGCGACGCCGAGCGCGAGCAGGAACTCCCGGAGCACTTCGAGCGGGGTCGGCGCGGCGGTGTCCCCGAATCCGCGCAGGTCCGCGAAGAGCCGCCCGTCCGGGAAGGCGGCAGGCGTCCGCCGCGCCCAGTGCAGCGCCAGTGCCGTCTTGCCGACCCCGGCAGGCCCGGTGACCAGGCACACGGGTGCCTCCCCGGCCGCGGCCCGCGACAGCGCGGTCAGCTCGGCGCCCCGCCCGTGGAACCCGCGCGGCGCGCGCGGGAGCAGATCGGCGACCGGTGCCGGGACGCCTCCGACGGCGTACGGGGAGGGCGGGACGTGCGTCGGCGCGACGGCCGCCCTGGGCGCGATCACCTGCGTCCCGCCGGTCCCGTGCGGTGCGGCGGGGCCACCGCGGGTGGAGGCCCCGCCGGGCACGGGCCGGCCGCCCTGCTTACTGCCGCCCGTGTCGTCCCCGTCGGTGCCGGGCGCGCCCGCGCCCCCCTCCCCACGCAGAATGCGCGCATACGCGTCCGCCAGTTCGCGGCCCGGGTCGATGCCCAGTTCGTCCGCGAGCAGGCGGCGGGTGCGGTGGAAGCAGTCCAGGGCCTCGGACTGCCGGCCCGAGCGGTAGAGGGCGGTCATCAGGGCCGCCGCCAGGGATTCGCGCAGCGGATGGGCGACGGCCTCCGCGCGGAGGACCGCCGCCGCACGGTGGTGTTCGCCCAGCTCCCCGTACGCGCGGGCCAGTTGCTCGACCGTCGAGAGGCGGGACTCCTCCAGCGCGTGGGCGGCCGCCTGGAGCGGGGCGCTCGCGAAGGTGCCGGTGAGGGCGGGCCCCTGCCAGAGCGACAGGGCCTCCTTCAGCATCAGCACCGTGTCGGCGGGGTCCCGCTGCTCGCGGGCCAGCATCAGCAGTTCCTCGAACCGCTGGGAGTCCAGCAGGGTTTCGGGCGCCCGGAGGACATACGCGTCGCCGAGGGTCGCCAGCTCGACCCCGTACGTCTGCGCGTCCGCGCCGACCAGCAGGGCGCGCAGGCGGGAGACATGGCCCTGGATGACCGTGCGGGCGTGGAGCGGCGGCTCCTCGTCCCACAGACAGCCGGTCAGCCGTGCCATGGACACGGGGGTGTTGGCGTGCAGCAGCAGGGCCGCGAGCAGGCTGCGGCGCTTGGCGGGGCCGAGGGGCAGCGGTCCGGTCAGCGTGTCGACGCAGACGGTACCGAGCAGCCGGAACTCCACGAGCGGCTCCCCTTCCGGGTCTGACGCGCCCGGTTCCGGGTCACGGACAAGTGCCCAGAATATCGGGGATTCCGCCGTGGTGTTCCGGGGGTGTGGCCGGATCGCCCCCGGTCACAGGTGTCGTTCGTCGTCCGAGACGACCGTCGTCGTGGGCGGCACGACCATGCGGCGGCGCCGGATGACGCTCGCGTAGACGAAGACGCCGATGACACCGACGATCATCATGATCCAGCCGACCAGGTCGACGTTGACGCTGTCCATGTGCCAGTCGGTCGCGAAGGCGAGGATCGCCCCCGCGCCGATGAGGAGAATGCATCCGCCGAGTCCCATGAGTTCCGCCTCCCAGGCGGCCCGGGACCTCCGGGCCGTGTATGGAGCGCGTACCCGGGCCGGCAACGAGCATGCGCGGGCGAGAGGTTGGGAACCTCCCGCCCGCGTGGGCGCGCCCGGGCGTCAGCCGGCCAGGAAGGCCGCCAGCGCGTTCGCGAGGAGGTACGGGTCGTCCGCGCCGCACAGCTCACGGGCGCTGTGCATCGACAGGATGGCGACGCCGATGTCGACGGTCCTGATGCCGTGCCGGGCGGCGGTGATCGGACCGATCGTCGTGCCGCAGGGCATCGCGTTGTTGGAGACGAACGTCTGCCACGGCACGCCCGCCTTCTCGCAGGCCGCGGCGAACACGGACCGGCCGCCGCCGTCGGTGGCGTACCGCATGTTGACGTTGACCTTGAGGATCGGTCCGCCGTTGACGACCGGGTGGTGCGTGGGGTCGTGGCGCTCCGCGTAGTTCGGGTGGATCGCGTGGCCGGTGTCGGAGGAGAGGCAGACCGTGCCGGCGAAGGCGCGGGCGCGGTCCTCGTAACCGCCGCCCCGGGAGAAGACCGAGCGCTCCAGGACCGTGCCGAGCAGCGGTCCGTCCGCGCCGGTGTCCGACTGCGAGCCGTTCTCCTCGTGGTCGAAGGCGGCCATCACCGGGATGTACGGCAGCTCTTCGTCGGGCTGTCCGGCTACGGCGGCGAGCGCGGCGGTCGCCGCGTGCACCGAGAGCAGGTTGTCCATGCGCGGCCCGGCCAGCAGCTCGCGGTCGCGGCCGAGGTAGGCCGGCGGCTCGACGGGGTGCGGCATCAGGTCCCAGCCGGTGATGTCCTCGGCGTCGACGCCCGCCTCCTCGGCGACGAACCGGATGAGGTCGCCCTCCTCGACGTCCCCGAGCCCCCAGATAGGCTGCATGTGCTTCTGCCGGTCCAGCTTGAGCCCGTCGGTGTTGGCCGACCGGTCCAGGTGCACGGCGAGCTGCGGTACGCGCAGCAGCGGGCGGTCGATGGAGACCAGCCGGTCGCTGCCGTCGCGCAGCGAGATCCGGCCCGCGAGACCGAGGTCGCGGTCGAGCCAGGTGTTGAGCAGGGTGCCCCCGTAGATCTCCACGGCGATCTGGCGCCAGCCGTACGCCCCGGTGTCCGGAAGCGGCTTGACCCGCAGGTTCGGGGAGTCGGTGTGCGCGCCGACGATCCGGAACGGGGTGTGCGCCGCGGCGCCCTCCGGCACGTACCAGGCGACGATCGCGCCACCGCGCAGGACGTACTTGCCACCGGTGGTTCCGTCCCAGGCCGCGGTCTCCTCCACCTGCCGGAATCCGGCCTTCTCCAGCCGGGCGGCGGCGGTGGCCACGGCGTGGTACGGGGAGGGCGAGGCCATCAGGAAGGCCATCAGATCGTCGGTGTGCCCGCGGTCGAAGCGGAGGGAGGAACTCATGTTCTTCACTGTAGCCAGACGTGGCCGAAAGGATTCCCTGTCACCCCCCGGCCCACCGCGCCCATCATGCGGCCGCCGCCCCCGGAAACGGATCCGGGGACGGCGGCGGGCAGACTGCGGGACGACGCCTAGAAGGCGGCCTCGTCCAGCTCCATCAGGGAGTTGTCGACCGACTCGGCGAGAGCGCGCTCGGCGCCGACGCCCGGGAGGACGTTCGCGGCGAAGAACTTCGCGGCGGCGATCTTGCCCTGGTAGAACGGGACGTCCTTCGCGGAGGCCGTCGGCAGCTTCTCGGCGGCCACGGCCGCGCCCTTGAGCAGCAGGTAGCCGACGACGACATCGCCGGAGGCCAGCAGCAGGCGGGTGGTGTTGAGGCCCACCTTGTAGATGTTCTTGACGTCCTCGCCGGTCGCGGTGAGGTCGGTGATCATCGTGCCGACGATCGCCTCCAGGTCCACCGCGGCCTTCGCGAGGCTGTCCAGCGCGCCGGACAGCTCCTCGTGGTCCTGGGCACCCGCGAGGAACTTCTTGATCTCCTCGGAGAGCGCGTTGAGCGAGGCGCCCTGGTCGCGGACGATCTTCCGGAAGAAGAAGTCCTGGCCCTGGATGGCCGTGGTGCCCTCGTACAGGGTGTCGATCTTGGCGTCGCGGATGTACTGCTCGACCGGGTACTCCTGGAGGTACCCGGAGCCGCCGAACGTCTGGAGCGACTGCGCCAGCTGCTCGTACGACTTCTCGGAGCCGTAGCCCTTGACGATCGGGAGGAGCAGGTCGTTGAGGCCGTGCAGCGCCTTGGCGTCCTCGCCCGCGGCCTCCTTCTCCTGGATCGCGTCCTGGACGGAGGCGGTGTAGAGGACGAGGGCGCGCATGCCCTCCGCGTACGCCTTCTGCGTCATCAGCGATCGGCGCACGTCGGGGTGGTGCGTGATGGTGACCTTCGGCGCGGCCTTGTCCATGAACTGCGACAGGTCGGTGCCCTGGACGCGCTCCTTGGCGTACTCCAGCGCGTTCAGGTAGCCGGTGGAGAGCGCGGCGATGGCCTTCGTGCCGACCATCATGCGGGCGAACTCGATGATGCGGAACATCTGGCGGATGCCGTCGTGCTTGTCGCCGATGAGCCAGCCCTTGGCGGGGTGCCGGTCGCCGAACGTCATCTCGCAGGTGTTGGACGCCTTGAGGCCCATCTTGTGCTCGACGTTCGTCGCGTAGACGCCGTTGCGCTCGCCCAGCTCGCCGGTGGTCCAGTCGAAGTGGTACTTCGGTACCAGGAAGAGGGAGAGGCCCTTGGTGCCCGGCCCGGCGCCCTCGGGGCGCGCCAGCACGTAGTGGAGGATGTTCTCCGACATGTCGTGCTCGCCCGAGGTGATGAAGCGCTTCACGCCCTCGATGTGCCAGGAGCCGTCCTCCTGCTCGACGGCCTTCGTGCGGCCCGCGCCGACGTCGGAGCCGGCGTCCGGCTCGGTCAGCACCATCGTCGAGCCCCACTGCTTCTCGACGGCGATCTCGGCGATCTTCTTCTGCGCCTCGTTGCCCTCCTCGAAGAGGATGCCGGCGAACGCCGGGCCCGAGGAGTACATCCAGACGGCCGGGTTCGAGCCGAGCAGCAGCTCCGCGTAACCCCAGATCAGGGAGCGGGGCGAGGTGGTGCCGCCGATCTCCTCCGGCAGACCGAGGCGCCAGTACTCGGAGTCCATGAAGGCCTGGTACGACTTCTTGAACGTGTCGGGGACCGGCGCCGTGTTGGTCTCCGGGTCGAAGACCGGCGGGTTGCGGTCGGCGTCCGCGTAGGAGTCGGCGAGCTCGTTCTCGGCGAGGCGGGCGACCTCTTCGAGGATGCTCTTCGCCGTGTCGACGTCCATCTCCGTGAACGGTCCGGTGCCGTACAGCTTGTCGCGTCCGAGGACCTCGAAGAGGTTGAACTCGATGTCGCGGAGATTCGACTTGTAGTGCCCCATGGGAAGGCTCCGTAATCAATAGCAGTGGCGCGCAGCGCCCCGTGGAGGGGTGGCCCGGACATATCAGGTGACCTCTACGATGATGCTACCCGCCAGTAATAAGACGCAACCCCCTGAGCCCCGGATGTGGCCGATTACTCTTTGTCCCATGTACGGCTACGACCAGAACCAGGGCGCGCAGCAGCCGATGGGGGGCGGCTACGGCGAGCAGCCGCTGTACCCCGAACCCTCGCCGCCGTCGCTGGGTGACGCGGTACGGGCCTTCACGACCGGCTCGCTGTCCGCCGAGGACTTCCAGCAGATCTTCGCGACCTCGAAGGTCTACTGCCCGCGCGGCGACAATCCGGGCTTCCTCGCGCTGCACAACACCCAGCAGCCGGTGATCCCGATGTTCACCACGCTCAAGGAGCTGCGGCTGTACGCGGGCAAGGACTCCAAGTACTTCGTGATCACCGGCGCCGAGGTGATCGATCTGCTGCCCACCGGCTACGGCTTCGTGCTGGACATGGAGGGCGAGCACCGGATGGTCTTCGACGCCAAGGCCGTCGAACAGATGGTCGATTTCGCGATGCGCCGCATGTACGGCTAGACGTCATGGCCGCGCAGGCGGCTGATTCACCGCCCGAGGCTTCGGAAGGGGCCCGTGTCGCTCTCGGCACGGGCCCCTTCCGGCTGTCCGGCGCGCGCGGGAATGAGTGGCGCCTTGCAGGATGTTCACCATTCAACTAAATTGGTGGCAGTACCGTCCCCCGGAGGTGGCTCCCATGCCCGCAGTGACCGTCGAGAATCCGCTGACCCTGCCCAAGGTGGTCGCTTCCGGCGACGCCGCGGCCCGCCCCGTCCTCGCCGTGACCACGGCGCCGAGCGGCTTCGAGGGCGAGGGCTTCCCGGTCCGCCGCGCCTTCGCGGGGATCAACTACAAGTACCTCGACCCGTTCATCATGATGGACCAGATGGGTGAGGTGGAGTATGCGGCGGGCGAGCCGAAGGGCACGCCCTGGCACCCGCACCGCGGCTTCGAGACCGTGACCTATCTGATCGACGGCAGCTTCATCCACCAGGACTCCCACGGTGGCGGCGGCACCATCGGCAACGGCGACACGCAGTGGATGACAGCAGGGAGCGGCCTCCTGCACATCGAGGCGCCGCCGGAGTCCCTGGTCATGTCCGGCGGCCTCTTCCACGGCCTCCAGCTCTGGGTGAACCTGCCGAAGGCCGACAAGATGATGGCCCCCCGCTACCAGGACATCCGCGGCGGCCAGGTCCAGCTGCTCGCCTCGCCGGACGGCGGCGCGCTGCTCCGCGTGATCGCCGGTGAGCTGGACGGCCACGAGGGTCCCGGCATCACCCACACCCCCATCACGATGATCCACGCCACCGTGCGCCCCGGCGCCGAGGTGACGCTGCCCTGGCGCGAGGACTTCAACGGCCTCGCGTACGTGCTCGCGGGGCGCGGCACCGCCGGTGCGGAACGCCGCCCGGTCCACATGGGCCAGACCGCCGTCTTCGGTGCCGGCTCCTCGCTGACCGTGCGCGCGGACGAGAAGCAGGACGGGCACACCCCGGACCTGGAGGTCGTCCTGCTCGGCGGCCGTCCCATCCGTGAACCGATGGCGCACTACGGGCCGTTCGTGATGAACAGCCAGGCCGAACTGAAGCAGGCCTTCGAGGACTTCCAGGCCGGCCGCCTCGGCACCGTGCCCGCCGTCCACGGCATGTGACCCGCGCTCCCGCCCGCGCCGCCGGCCTGTGACGCTCCGTCACTCGTACGGCGGCGCGGGCGGGACACCGCCGCCGGGCCGTGATCGGCTGGACGGGTGCAGACCCCGAAGCCACTCCTGCCCGAGGGCGCCCGGCGGACCGCGGCCTGGTGCGGCGTCGTCCTGCTGGTCACCGGTGTCGCCGCCGTCGCCGTCTGGCTGTGCATCGTCTTCAAGACCGCCGTCACCCCCGTGCTGCTCGCCCTGCTCGGTACGGCGCTGCTCGGCCCCGTCCACCGCCGGATGACCCAGCACGGGGTGAACCGTTCGGTGGCCGCCGGGGTCACCTGCGCGGTGCTGGTCGCCGTGGTCGGCGGCGCCGGATACATCGTCGTCTCCGCGCTGGTGGAGACCGGTGACCAGATCGTCCAGTCACTGAAGGACGCCGGGCAGTGGGTGACCGACCACTTCCAGGTCGCGGACGACATCGACCTGAACGACCTGGAGGCCAGTGGCCGCAAGCTGGTCGAGAAATTCGGCGCGACCGCGGCGGGCGGGCTCCTCACCGGCATCAGCGTCGTCGGCTCCCTCGTCGCGACCGCCGTCCTGGCTCTGCTGCTGACCTTCTTCTTCCTGCGCGACGCGGACCGGGCCGTGGGCCTCGCCCACAGCATCGCCCCGCGCGGCACCGGCGACATGGTCGAGGCGATGGGCCGCCGGGCCTTCGAGGCCGTCGAGGGCTTCATGCGCGGGACGACGCTCATCGCCCTGATCGACGCCGTCTGCATCACGATCGGGCTGCTGATCCTGCGGGTACCGGGCGCGGTGGGGCTCGGGGCGCTGGTGCTGGTCGGGGCCTACATCCCGTACCTCGGGGCGTTCATCTCCGGGGCCGTCGCCGTGCTGGTGGCCCTCGCGGACCGGGGGTTCGTGATCGCGCTCTGGGCGCTCGGGGTGGTCCTCGCCGTGCAGGTGCTGGAGGGCCACGTCCTCCAGCCGATGATCCAGAGCCGTACGGTCCAGATGCACCCGGCGATGATCCTCATCGCCCTGACGGCGGGCGCGAGCGTCGCGGGCATCCTCGGGATGCTGCTCGCGGTCCCGCTCTGCGCGGCGGCCTTCGGCATCATCGGCGAACTCCGCGGGAGCGGCCGGACCGCGCCGGAGGACGGCGTCTAATCCGGCTCCAGGTCCGGGAAGGCCGGTTCCGGGTGCTCGGCCTCGTTCAGCTCGAACCAGATCGACTTGCCCGCACCCCGCGGATCGACGCCCCACTTGTGCGCGAGCATCTCCATCAGCACCAGGCCCCGGCCGCTGGACGCCATCTCACCGGGCCGCCGCTTGTGCGGCAACTCGTCGCTGCCGTCGGACACGTCCACCCGCAGACACCGTTCCCCCGGCGTCCCGGTGGCCTGGGCGACCATCAGCGCGTCCCCGTCCGTGTGCACCAGGACGTTCGTGGCCACCTCGGAGAGCAGCAGCACCGCCGCGTCGATCTGATCGGGGTCCGCCCAGTCGTGCAGCAGCTCCCGCAGCAGCTGCCGGGCCGTCGAGATCCGCTCCGGTTCGGCCTGGGCGATGGACAGCGCGGTCCGGCGGGGCGCGGGCGGGGAGGTGACGGAGCCCTCGCGCCGCAGCAGCAGCACCGCGACGTCGTCCTCGCGCCGGTCCGCGAGCGGCCCGGTCGTGTAGTGCGAGCCCGGCCCGTGCACCGCCTGCACCAGCGCGTCCGCCAGCTTCTCCAGGTCGCCGGTGTGCCGTTCCAGGATCGGCCGGAGCCGGGTCCAGCCGGTCGCGAGGTCGTGGCCGCCCGTCTCGATCAGCCCGTCCGTGCAGAGCATGATGGTCTCCCCGGCCTCCAGCACGACGCGGGTCGTCGGATAGTCCGCGTCCGCCTCGACGCCCAGCGGCAGCCCGCCCTCGGTCGGCCGGATGACGGCGGTGCCGTCGGCGGTCATCACCACCGGGTCCGGGTGGCCGGCCCGTGCGATCTCCAGCACGCCCGTCTCCGGGTCCGCCTCCGCGTACAGGCAGGTCGCGAAGCGTGCGGCCGTGGCCTCGTCGTCCTCGCCCGGGTCGGTGAGACCGGAGAGGAAGCGCGAGGCGCGCGCCAGCACCGCGTCCGGGCGGTGCCCCTCGGAGGCGTACGCGCGCAGAGCGATCCGGAGCTGGCCCATGAGGCCCGCCGCCCGCACGTCATGGCCCTGGACGTCGCCGATCACGAGGGCGATGCGGCCGCTGGGCAGCGGGATCAGGTCGTACCAGTCGCCGCCGACCTGGAGGCCGCCACCCGTGGGCACATAGCGCGCCGCCACGGTCATCCCCGGGATGTCGGGGCCGAGCGACGGCATCATCGTGCGCTGGAGGCCCAGCGACAGCTCCCGCTCGGTGTCGGCGGCGCCCGCCCGGTCCAGCGCCTGGGCGAGCATCCGGGCCACCGTCGTCAGCACCGACCGCTCGTCCGGCGAGAACGCCACCGGATGCCGGAATCCGGCCATCCAGGTCCCCATCGTGCGCCCGGACACGATCAGCGGCAGAAACGCCCAGGAGCGGCGTCCGAACCGCCGGGCCAGCGGCCAGGTGGCGGGGTAGCGGGCCCGGTAGTCCTCCGGCGTCGGCAGATAGATCGCCCGGCCCGTCCGCACGACCTCGGTGGCCGGGTAGTCCGTGTCCAGCGGCATGTCCGTGAAGGGCCCCTCGTCGCTGAGGGAGTGCCCGTGCTGCCCGACGACCGTCAGCCGCTCGCCCTCGACGCCGAAGACCGCGAGGCCGTCCGGCGAGAACCCGGGCATGGAGAGCGAATAGGCGACCCGCAGCACCTCCGTGGTGGACCCGGCCTCGGCCAGGGCGCGCCCCGCGTCCAGCAGGAACGCCTCGCGGGAGCGCCGCCAGTCACCGGTGATGGCGGTGTGTGTCCCGGTGGTGCCCGGCGGGGGCTCGGCGACCTCCTGGAGCGTGCCGACGAGCACGTAGTCCTGGCGGCCCGCGCCGGCCGGGACCGGCTTGGAGCGGCTGCGCACGGTGCGCAGGACCCGGCCGCTGCCGTCCACGATGCGCAGCCGGGCCTCGGCCAGGGTGCCCTCGGCCACGGCGAGGTTGATCACCCCGGCGATCTCGTTCCAGTCGACGGGGTGGAAGCGGGAGCGGACCTCCGATTCGCGGAGGACGCCGGGCTCGGCGGGCAGCTCAAGGAGACGGGCGGCCTCCGCGTCCAGCGTGACCGTCCCGGCTCCGTTGTCCCAGCGCCACAGCCCGGTCGCGGTCGCGGCCAGCACGTCCTCGGTGCGCATTGCCCCACTTTAAACCGGCATGCGGCGCAAGGTCACGGGTGCGGCCTCGCGGACGATCTTGGTGCGGACAATGACAATGAAACGCTCCGGCCGCGAGCGGTAGCCTGGGAGGGCTGAATTTCCCCCAACCGCGAAGACTGGATGAACGACGATGCATCGGTACAGGTCCCACACCTGCGGCGAGCTCCGCGCCTCTGACGTCGGCACCGACGTCCGGCTGAGCGGCTGGCTGCACAATCGCCGAGACCTGGGCGGCATCCTCTTCATCGATCTGCGCGACCACTACGGTCTCGTGCAGCTCGTCGCCCGTCCCGGCACACCGGGCAACGAGGCCCTGGCGAAGCTCACCAAGGAGACCGTCGTCCGGATCGACGGCAAGGTGTCCGCGCGCGGCGCCGAGAACGTCAACCCCGACCTGCCGACCGGTGAGATCGAGATCGAGGTCTCCGAGGTCGAGGTGCTGGGCGAGGCCGGCCCGCTGCCCTTCACGATCAACGCCGAGGACGGCGTGAACGAGGAGCGGCGCCTGGAATACCGCTTCCTGGACCTGCGCCGCGAGCGCATGCACCGCAACATCATGCTGCGCTCCGCCGTGATCGCCTCGATCCGCTCCAAGATGGTGGCCCTCGGCTTCAACGAGATGGCGACGCCGATCCTCACCGCGACCTCCCCCGAGGGCGCCCGTGACTTCGTCGTCCCCTCCCGGCTGAACCCCGGCAAGTTCTACGCGCTGCCGCAGGCCCCGCAGCAGTTCAAGCAGCTGCTGATGATCTCCGGCTTCGACCGCTACTTCCAGATCGCGCCCTGCTTCCGCGACGAGGACGCCCGCGCCGACCGCTCGCCGGGCGAGTTCTACCAGCTCGACGTCGAGATGTCCTTCGTGGAGCAGGAGGACGTCTTCCAGCCGATCGAGAAGCTGATGACCGAGCTCTTCGAGGAGTTCGGCAACGGCCGCCACGTCACCTCGCCGTTCCCGCGCATCCCGTTCCGCGAGTCGATGCTGAAGTACGGCAACGACAAGCCCGACCTGCGCGCCAAGCTGGAGCTGGTCGACCTCTCCGACGTCTTCGCGGACTCGGAGTTCAAGGCGTTCGCCGGCAAGCACGTCCGCGCGCTTCCGGTGCCGGACACGGCGGGCCAGTCCCGTAAGTTCTTCGACGGCCTCGGCGAGTACGCGGTGGAGCACGGCGCCAAGGGCCTCGCCTGGGTCCGTGTCGGCGAGGACGGCACGCTGGCCGGGCCGATCGCCAAGTTCCTCACCGAGAACGACGTCAAGACGCTCACGGAGCGGCTCTCGCTCGTCCCGGGTCACGCCGTCTTCTTCGGCGCGGGCGAGTTCGACGAGGTCTCCAAGATCATGTCCGCCGTCCGCGTCGAGGCCGCCAAGCGGGCCGGCCACTTCGAGGAGGGCGTCTTCCGGTTCTGCTGGGTCGTCGACTTCCCGATGTACGAGAAGGACGAGGAGACCGGGAAGATCGACTTCTCCCACAACCCCTTCTCGATGCCCCAGGGCGGCCTGAAGGACCTGGAGGAGAAGGACCCGCTGGACATCCTCGCCTGGCAGTACGACATCGTCTGCAACGGCATCGAGCTGTCCTCCGGCGCCATCCGGAACCACGAGCCCGAGCTGATGATCAAGGCGTTCGAGATCGCCGGCTACGACCGCGAGACGGTCGAGAAGGAGTTCGCGGGCATGCTCAAGGCGTTCCGCCTCGGCGCCCCGCCGCACGGTGGCATCGCCCCGGGCGTCGACCGCATCGTGATGCTGCTCGCCGACGAGCCGAACATCCGCGAGACGATCGCCTTCCCGCTGAACGGCAACGCCCAGGACCTGATGATGGGCGCGCCCACCGTCCTGGAGGAGGCCCGCCTCCGCGAGCTCAACATCCAGCTCCGCAAGCCGGCCGCGCCGGCGAAGGACGCGCAGAAGTAGTTCCGCCTGTTTCACGTGAAACAGCCCCTGGCCGCCACTGGCCGGGGGCTGTTCGCGTGACGGGCCGCGGTCGGTTCCGAAAAGGCACACGAATCACCTGAACGGTTACGGCCGGATGGGCTCCGCCCCGGATTGGGCGGTGCCGCGGGCGGCAATGACTGGGTGGGCCGACACCGGCGCACCCACTGCTGAGGAGCCCTCCGTGCCCGTGCCCCCTTCGCACGCACCCCTGCGCCTGCCGCACGTCGTCTGCTCCCTGGTCCTGCTCGTGCTGCTCGTCGGCTGCGGGGCGGGTGGCTTCGCCGGTACGGAGATGAGCGGTGCCGCCACCGAGCAGGCGCGGATCAAGGGCGTACCGGGACCCCCCGGCGCCGCCGCCTCCGCCGCCGGGGAGCCGCGACAGGGGGCGCCCGCGCCGGTGCCGCCCGCGCCGGCGGCCTCGCCGCAGCCCGCGGAGCTCCCCGGCCTCGGGCCGAAGACCCGGGCGGCGGTCCCGGCCACGGCCCGGCAGGCGTTCGTGGTGACCGGGGATTCGGTGGACTCCAACCGGTCGACCGCCGTCCTCTACACCCGGGACGGGCCCGCCGGGCCGGGCTGGCGGGCCACGCTGGGCCCCTGGCCCGCTCACAACGCCCTCAACGGCTGGACCGGCGAGCACTGGGAGGGCGATCTGCGCTCACCCATCGGCGTCTTCACCCTCACTGCGGCGGGCGGCCGCCTCGCGCCCCCGGACACGGCCCTGCCGTACGACCTGAGCCCGGACTTCGCCGTGACGGGCGAGGGGTTCCACGGGGAGCCGCTGGAGGGCTCCTTCGACTACGTCGTCGCCATCGACTACAACCGCCTCCCCGGCACTTCCCCGCTCGACCACACCCGCCCGCTCGGCGAGGAGCGCGGTGGCGGGATCTGGGTGCACGTGGACCACGGGGGCCCCACCCAGGGCTGCGTCTCGGTCACCGAGGACCGGATGAAGGAACTCCTGGGCGCCCTCGACCCGGCCATGGAGCCCGTCATCGTGATGGGGGACGCGGAGTCGCTGGGCCGCTGAACCGCCCCGGCCGGAGAGCTTTGCGAAACCTCCCTTCCCGTATCAAGGACGCATCCTGGGAGGGAGTGGACACGCATGCACGAGGCGAGGGACATCACGATGCGGGTACTGGTCGCCGAGGACGAGGAAATTCTCGCCGAGCTGGTCGCCACCGGGCTGCGGCGGGCCGGTTTCGCCGTCGACACGGTGTACAGCGGTGATGCCGCGCAGGCGTACCTGGGGCTGCACGACTACGACGTGGTCGTCCTGGACCGCGATCTGCCCCGGGTGCACGGCGACGACGTGGCGCGGGGGCTGGTCGCCTCCGGCTCCCGGACCAGGATCCTGATGCTGACGGCCGCCGGGTCGATGGAGGACCGGGTCGCCGGGCTCGACCTGGGCGCCGACGACTATCTCGGCAAGCCCTTCGAGTTCCCGGAGCTGGTCTCCCGCGTACGCGCCCTGCGGCGGCGCAGCTCCCGCCCGGTACCGCCGCAACTGGAGCGGTACGGCATCCGGCTCGACACCGTACGGCGGTCGGCGACCCGGGACGGGCGGGACCTGGACCTGTCGCCGAAGGAGTTCACCGTGCTCCAGCTGCTCCTGGAGGCGGACGGCGGGACGGTCAGCGCGGAGGAGCTGCTGGAACGGGCCTGGGACGCCAACGCCGACCCCTTCACGGGCGCCGTCCGGGTCTGCATGAGCAAGCTGCGGAGCAAGCTCGGCGAACCGGCCGTGATCCGTACCGTCCAGGGCGTGGGGTACGCGCTGTGAAGCGCTCGGTCCGGCTGCCGCCCTCCACGATCAGGACCCGCATCGCCCTCGTCTACGGCGGGGTCTTCCTGGTCCTCGGCACGGCCCTGCTGGCCACGGTCAACCTGGCTTCCCGCGCCGGTACGGACTCGCAGGCGCGTGCCATCGCGGACACCGCCGTCGTGGTCCAGCCCGGCTACGCGGTCAACGGACCGCTCGTCAGCCGCCACCGGCTCGGGCCGCCGACCGTCTACGACCTCACCGACCATGTCAGCGACGCGGCCGGACACCAGCTGCTGATCTGGTCCGCCGCCGCGCTGCTGGTGATGACGGCCTGCGCGGTGGGCGTCGGCTGGTGGACGGCGGGCCGGGTCCTGCGGCCCGTCCACGCCATGACCGCCAAGGCGCGCAAGCTCTCCGCGCACACGCTCCACGAGCGGATCGCCTCCAGCGGGCCCGACGACGAGCTGAAGGAGCTGGGCGACACACTCGACGCGCTGCTGGCCCGGCTGGAGCGGGCCTTCGACAGCCAGCGGCGGTTCATCGCCAACGCCTCGCACGAGCTGCGCACCCCGCTGGCCACCCAGCGTGCGGCGATCCAGATCGGTCTGGACGATCCGACGCCGGAGGACCTCGACCGGACCCGGCAGACGCTTCTGGACAACAACCGGCGCAGCGAACGGCTCATCGACGGGCTGCTCGTGCTGGCCCGCAGCGAGCGGGGGCTCGACAAGAGCGAGCGGGAACCGGTGGATCTGGCCCGGGTGGTGGCCGAGGAGGCGGCCCGGCACCCGGGCGTCCGGCTCGACACCCGGCCGTGCCCGGTGCGCGGGAACCGGCTGCTGCTGGCCCAGCTGGTGGCGAACCTGCTGGCCAACGCGGTGACGTACAACGTGCCCGGCGGAGGCGTCGACGTGTCGGTGGTCCCGGCCGGTGGCGGGGTCCTGCTGGAGGTCCGCAACACCGGCCCCGTGGTGGACGCGGCGGACATCCCCGGGCTGTTCGAGCCGTTCCGCAGGGGCGAGGGCAAGGACCGGATGGGGCCGGGCTCGGGGCTCGGTCTCTCGATCGTGCGGTCCATCGCACTGGCCCACGACGGTACGGTCACGGCGGTGCCGGGCCCCGGGGGCGGGCTCGCCGTGACCGTACGCCTGCCGGCGTCTCAGGAACGCGTGGCCACCCACGCGGGGAGCGCGGCCAGCAGCTCGCGGTAGAACGTCGTGTCCGGGACCTCGCGGGGGGCGGGGCCCGCGTGGAAGAAGCCGGTGTTCGGGGCGTCCAGCTTCCGCAGGAAGTCGAAGCCCTTGGCGTCCTTCTCGCCGAACGCGACGAACTGGAAGAACAGCGGCAGCCGGGCCGCCGCGTCGAGCGCCTGGCGGGCGGCCTGCCGGACGTCCGGGGGCCCGTCCGTCTGGAAGACCACCAGCGCGGGGCCGGTCGCCCCGGACTTCTCGTAGTGCGCGACGACCTCCTCGACCGCGCGGTGGTAGTTCGTCCGGCCGAGGCGGCCGAGGCCCGCGTTGAGCGTGTCGATCCGGCCCTCGTGGCCGTCCAGCTCCACCGTGCCGGTGCCGTCGATGTCGGTCGAGAAGAACACCACCTGCACCGTGGCGCTCTCGTCCAGGTGCGCGGCGAGCGCGAGCGTGCGGTCGCCCAGGTGCTGCGCGCTGCCGTCCTTGTAGAACGGGCGCATGGAGCCGGAGCGGTCCAGGACCAGGTAGACGGTGGCGCGCAGCCCGGTCAGCCCGTGCGCCTTAAGCCCGGCCTGAGCCGCCTTGTACGCCCCTGCCAGCTCGGGCGCCCGCGCCTTGACCTTGGCGAGCGTGAGCGCGGGCTTGCCGCCTGCGGCTGGGGCGGCCGGGGCCGCCTCGGGCTCCGGGTCCATGTCGATGACGATCGGCGCGGGGGCCTCGGCCTCGGCGGCCGGCTCGGGCACCGCGACGGGCTCCGGCTCGGCCACCGGCTCTGCGGCGGCCTCCGGCTCGGGGGCCGCCACCGGCTCCGGCTGCGGGGTCTCGCTCGCGACGACCGGCTCGGGGGCCGCGACGGGCTCTACGACCGGCTGAGTTGCCTCCGCCTCGGCAGCCTCGGCAGCCTCGGCAGCCTCGGCCACCGGCGCCTCGGGCTCCGCGACGGGCGCGGGGGCATCGGCCTCGGCCTCGGCGGCCGGTTCGGGCACCTCCGGCTTCGCGACCTGCTCGGCCGCCTCCGGCTCCGCAGGAGCCACCGCGTCCGGGCCCTTGCCCTGGGCCGGGACCGTGGGCGTAGCAGGGTTGTCGAAGGCCGCCGCCACCAGGTCCGACGCCTTGGCGTCCCCGTCCCCGTCCTCGTCGGACGACGCGGGGGCGGGCACCGAGACCGTGACGGGTGCCTCGGCCGGCTCCGGCTCCGTGGCACTCGCGTGCTGGCCCTGGGGCGGGACCGTGGCCGTCGTCGGGTCGTCCTGGTCCGTGCGGTCACGGCCGAACACCTTGCGCAGCAAGCTCCGAATGCCCATGGGCGAGCCTTTCGCGTGAGTTGGGTGCGATGAATGTCCGTACTGCGGGAATTGATCCCTGGCCAGGGCGGATACGTAAGGTTAGCGGCCGGAAAAGGCCGTTCGGCGGCACGGCCCGCATGTGGGACAACCGAGAGCGAACCGAGCCCGGACCGAGTCCTGCGGCCCCGTAAGGGCGTTCACCGCACTCGCACGTCACCTGCACCGCGTAGGCGTCGAGTTGACGTGGGAACACACGGCCCGGGCCCACCGCATACAGTCGGACGCATGGTTTCGGGTGAGGCTCCGCAGACGGAGGGCAGTGTCCGGGTCGATGTCTGGATCTGGTCGGTCCGGCTCACGAAGACCCGGGCGCAGGCCGCTGCCGCCTGCCGTGCGGGTCATGTGAAGGTCGCGGGCGAACGCGCCAAGCCCGCGCAGCCGGTGCGCGTCGGTGACGAGGTACGGCTCCGGCACGCGGGCCGGGACCGCATCGTCGTCGTGTCGAAGCTGGTGAAGAAGCGGGTGGGCCCGCCCGTGGCCGCCGACTGCTTCGTCGACAACAGCCCGCCCCCGCCGCCGCGCGAGGCAGCGGTCCAGGTCCCGGTACGCGACCGGGGCGCGGGCAGGCCGACGAAGCGGGACCGCCGCGAGATGGACCGGCTGCGCGGAACGGGCCCCGGCCCGGTGGAGTAGTCCTCAGCCGTGGCCGGGCGCGTGCACCACGATGACCGTCTTGCCGCGCGCCCCGCCCGCCCGGTTGCGGGCCAGGGCCGGTGGCGCCTCCTCCAACGGCAGTTCGGCGTCGACGGGCACGCGCAGGACGCCGTCCGCCGCGCCCGCCGCCAGCACGTCGAGCAGGACCGGGCTCGGGTCGAGACGGAAGTCGACGCCCCTGACGGCCTCGGGCAGCCGGGCCCCGGCGGCGGCGCCCCGGGTGGAGAGCGCGATGCCGCCCGGCCGGACCGCCGCCGCGTACGCCGCGAACGCGTCCGGGGACGCCGACGCCAGGTCGGCCAGCGCGTCGATGCCGTCCGGGCAGGCCCTCCGCAGCGCGTCGGCGGGCGGGCCGTCCGTCAGGTCCACCGAGGCGGCGGCGCCCAACGACCCCATCCTGGACCGCTCGTCACCGCGCACCGCCGCGATGACGCGGACGTCCCGGGCCCGGGCGAGCTGGGTGAGGCAGCAGCCGACCCCGCCCGCCGCCCCGACGATCAGCAGGGTCTCGTGGCCGCGCAGCGCGACCGCCTCCAGGATCTGGGCCGCGGCCATTCCGGCGGACGGCAGCGCGGCGGCGGCCCTGGGGTCGAGGCCGGGCGGCACGAGGGCGATGGCGGAGTCCTGGCCCACGCACATGTACTCCCCGTACGAGCCGCACACCTCCGCCACGTCCGCCCGCCCGAAGACCCGGTCCCCCACCCGGAAGCGGTTCTCGCCGCCGCCGATCATGTCGACGCGGCCCGCGTAGTCCACGCCGACGACGAACGGGAAGGACCGGGGCGCCGGGGCCAGTCCGCCCGCCGAGCCGTCCGTGATCTGCCAGTCCAGCGGGTTGAGCGAGGCGTATTCGATCCGCACCCGGACCTCGCCGGGCCGGGGTTCCGGTTTGGGCAGCTCGACCAGGACCGGCTCGGCCCGCAGCGCGCTGACGGCGATGGCTCGCATCCGTACACCTCCCAGTCGGGCCGCTCCGGCGGAGCGGCCGCGTCATTCCGCCGGCGCGGGCAGCACCCGCTGGGCCCAGATCCGGGCCGCGACCGCGCACACCGCGACGGCCAGGCCCAGGCCGAAGACGACCCACACCGTGGTGCGCAGCGAGGAGGTCAGCGCGTCGTAGACGGCCGCGGCGGCGCCGGTGTCGCTGTCCGGGACCTCGTCGAGTACCCGGTCACGGGCCAGGGCCAGCAGCCCGCGCAGCACCAGCGCGCCGAGCGCGAAGCCCGCGCCCGCCACGGCGGTGCCGGCCAGCGCGGCCGTCGTCCGGGCCCGGCGGCCGGGTCCGCCGCGCATCCAGGCGAGCGCGACGGCGAGCAGTGCGAAGACGAGCGTGCCCACGGCCGGCCACACGCTCGCGGTCCGCAGCCACTGGAAGCTCTGCCGCAGCTGGTCCGCGCGGTCGGCGGAGACCAGCTGGATGTCGGTGTGCTGGACGGGAATCTGATCGGCGAACGGCACCCCGTTGTCCATCAGGTTCTGCTTCACCTGCTCCGTGACGGGCGCCAGATCGATCGTGACGCTCTCGCCGCTCTGCCCGTCCAGCGCGGCGGTGACCGTCTCGTGCGCGGTGCGGTTGGCGGCGGTCCAGGCGTCCTGGAAGGCCTCCGTGGTGGTGAAGGACCCCACGGCCTGGTGCAGGAACCGGCGCACGGTGCTCTGGAGCGGCCCGACGTCGATCTGCTTCATCGCGCTGTCGGTGATCAGGTCGGCGACGGTGTTCTGCACGTCCGGGTCGTCCGCGAGCGGGGCGACGGCGGCCACGTAACGGTCCGTGTCGTCGATCTCCAGGTCGACCCAGGCGGACAGCGCGCTCAGCGGCACCAGGACGGCCAGCAGCACCACCAGTACCGCCGACAGGGCCACCGAGAAATACGTCCGCACCCCTCCAGGGAATCCCGGATGGCTCCGGGGCGCCCCGGGCCGTGGGCCATCCGAGTTGCCGGGCGGCCGGACCAGGTGTGCTCTGGAGGGAAAGCGGGGGTGACGGAAGGAGCTCTCTGCCATGGCCGCACAAGCTTCGGTGCCGGTACGCGGAAGGCATGCGATGCCCGCCCGGCACCGCCCGGTCCTCAGCTGGGCCGTCCCGGTCACGCTGGGCGTCATCATGGGCTGCTACGCGACCGCGATCGTCCGCGGCGGCGGGGTCCTCACGGGCACCCGGCTGGCCCTCGGGCTCGTCTCCGGTGCCGTGCTCGCGGTGCTCTGCTTCGGGCTCGGCCGCATCCAGAACCGGCTGCCGCGCGAACTGCGGGCCGCCGCGTACGGGGTGCTGACCGGCGGTTCGATCGGCTTCCTCTACAGCCTGTCCGGCGCGAGCATCCTCTCGGCGTCGGTGCTCGGGCTGATCCTCGGGCTCGGCGGACTGCTCGCCGCGTACTACTACTTCTACACACGGGAGTGAGACCCGCTCCCACCCGCACGTCAGCGATCCTTGACCTTCTCCCCGGGGGAAGGCCAAGGATCGAGTGTGCCGGGGCGGGAAGTCCGCCCGGTATGAGGAGGCGTGCGGTGACGGAGGACGGGCACGGGCGGGGCCCCGGCGCGGAGCTGGTGACGATCGGGGCGTTCGCCCGGCTGTCCCGGCTCTCCGCGAAGGCGCTGCGCCGCTACGACGAGCTCGGTCTGCTCCCGCCGGCCCTGGTCGACCCGGTGAACGGCTACCGGTACTACGACCCGGCCCAGGTGCGGGCGGCCCGGCTGGTGGCCTGGCTGCGCCGGATCGGGATGCCGCTCGCCCGGATCAGGGAGGTGATCGCGCTGGACACCGGCGCGGCCGCCGCGGCGATCCGGGCGTACTGGGCGCGCGTCGAGGCGGAGACGGCCGCCCGCCGTGACCTCGCGGCCTTCCTCATCGACCAGCTGTCGACGGAGGACGTCATGACATCGGTGGGCACACTCGGAATCCGCTACGCGGCCCGCACCGACACGGGTGCGGTGCGCGAGACCAACCAGGACGCGGCCTACGCGGGGGCCCGGCTGCTCGCGGTCGCCGACGGGTTCGGCGCGGGCGGGGCGGGGGCCAGCACGGCCGCGATCGAGGCCCTGAAGCCGCTCGCCCCGGGCGCGGTCCCGGCGGCGGAGCTGCTGAACATCCTGCACGACGCGGCGGACCGGGTGGCGCTGGCGGTGCGGGACGCGGTCGCGGGGAGGGGTGGGGGCGGGGCGCCGGAGGAGTCGGGGACGACGCTGACCGCGATGGTGTGGACGGGCTCGCGGCTGGGCCTGGTGCACATCGGGGACTCGCGGGCCTACCTGCTGCGCGGGGGCGAGCTGTTCCGGATCACGCACGACCACAGCCTGGTCCAGTCGATGATCGACGACGGTTCGCTGACGGAGGAGGAGGCGTTCTCGCACCCGCAGCGGGCCATGCTCCTCAAGGCGCTGTCCGGGGACGGCCCGTACGGCGGGCCGGATGTGGACGTCCGGGACGCGCTGCCCGGCGACCGCTACCTGCTCTGCTCGGACGGCCTCTCGGCGGTCGTCGACGGCGGGGAGCTGGCACGGGCACTGGCCGGGGCGGACGGCCCCGGGACCGCCGTGGGCGCGCTGATGGAGCTCGCGGAGGCGGCCGGTGCGCCGGACAACGTGGCGTGTGCGGTGGCGGACGTCGTGGAGCTCTGAGTACGCGGAGGGCCCCGCACCACGCGTGGTGCGGGGCCCTCCGGCTGTCCGGCGGGTCAGGCGCGGACGACGGTCACCGGGCACGAGGCGTGCTGGGTGACGTGCAGGCTGACCGAGCCGAGCAGGGTCGCCTTGAAGCCGCTGTACCCGCGTGCCCCCACGACCAGCAGATTCGCGCCCTCGGCCCGGTCGAGCAGGGCCTGCGCCGGGTTGCCGATCACGACGACCTTGCTGACGGCGGCGGCGCCCTGTGCGCCCAGCGCCTCCTCCAGGGTCTCGGTGAGTGACACCGTGGCCATGGCCTGGGGGTCGAAGTCCTCGGGGAGGCCGGGCATCATCGACGCCCAGCTGGTCGCGGGGTACTCCCAGCTGTTGACGGCCTCCACCGTGTCACCGGTCAGCTCCGCCTGGCGTACGGCCCAGTGCAGTGCCTTGACCGACGACTCGGAGCCGTCGACGCCCACCACGATCCTGCCCATCTCTTCCTCCAGCTGGGTTCTGCGGTTGTCCTCGGTCCCACTCGCACACGTCTTCCCGTACGACTCTATTCAAAACGGGCAAAACGGCGATTCTCGGGGGTCCGGACGGTCAGGCCGGGCGCAGGGCGGCGAGCTGCTGCTCGAACGGGACCACCTCGTCGTCCAGCCCGGGGGCCCTGGACGCGCCGGAGACCGCCCGGCCGCCCGTGACGGCGTCGGCCAGCTCCCCGCCCGCGCGCCGGATGCGGGCGGGCAGGCCCTCGGTGTAGTCGTCGCCGGACGCGCCCCAGTCCTCCGACGCCGCGTAGACCGAGGTCGGCAGCGTGACGGCGCGCAGGTAGGCGAAGAGCGGGCGCATCGCGTGCTCCAGGACCAGCGAGTGCCGGGGGGTGCCGCCGGTGGCGGCGACGAGTACGGGCTTGCCGGTCAGGGCGGTGTTCTCGACCAGGTCGAAGAACGACTTGAACAGTCCGCTGTACGAAGCGGTGAACACCGGGGTGACCGCGATCAGGCCGTCCGCCACCGTCACCGCCGCGAGCGCGTCCTCCAGGGCGGGTGGCGGGAAGCCGGACACCAGGTGGCTCGCGATGTCCGCGGCGAGGTCGCGGAGCTCGATCACCCGGACGTCGACCCGGCGGTCCTGCCCGGCTTCGAGCCGCTCCCGGGTGGCGGCGGCCAGCCGGTCGGCCAGCAGCCGGGTCGAGGACGGGTTGCTGAGGCCGGCCGAGACGGCGACGATCCTCACGGGTTCGGTGGCGAACACGGTCAGCTCTCCTTCGTGGCGGCGTAGGCGGGGTGCAGCGGCGCGGTCTCGGGGACACCGGCCGGGCGCAGGGCGGCGAACTCCTTGCGCAGGACGGGGACGACCTCCTCGCCGAGGATGTCGAGCTGTTCGAGGACGGTCTTCAGCGGCAGTCCGGCGTGGTCCATCAGGAACAGCTGGCGCTGGTAGTCGCCGACCGCGTCCCGGAAGGTCAGCGTCCGCTCGATGACCTCCTGGGGCGAGCCCACGGTCAGCGGCGTCTGCTGGGTGAAGTCCTCCATCGAGGGCCCGTGTCCGTAGACCGGCGCGTTGTCGAAGTACGGGCGGAACTCGCGTACCGCGTCCTGGGAGTTCTTCCGCATGAACACCTGGCCGCCGAGGCCGACGATCGCCTGCTCGGCGGTGCCGTGGCCGTAGTGCGCGTACCGCTGGCGGTACAGCTGCACCATCTTCTTCGTGTGCTCCATGGGCCAGAAGATGTTGTTGTGGAAGAAGCCGTCGCCGTAGTACGCGGCCTGCTCGGCGATCTCCGGCGAGCGGATCGAACCGTGCCAGACGAACGGCGGCACGCCGTCCAGGGGGCGCGGGGTCGCGGTGAACGACTGGAGCGGCGTACGGAACTTGCCCTCCCAGTCCACGACTTCCTCCCGCCACAGCTTGTGCAGCAGGGCGTAGTTCTCGATGGCGAGCGGGATGCCCTGGCGGATGTCCTTGCCGAACCACGGGTAGACCGGGCCGGTGTTGCCGCGCCCCATCATCAGGTCGACGCGGCCGTCCGCGAGGTGCTGGAGCGTCGCGTAGTCCTCGGCGATCTTGACCGGGTCGTTGGTGGTGATCAGCGTGGTGGAGGTCGACAGCACGATGTTCTTCGTCTGCGCCGCGATGTAGCCGAGCGTGGTGGTCGGTGACGAGGGGACGAACGGCGGGTTGTGGTGCTCACCGGTCGCGAAGACGTCGAGCCCGACCTCCTCGGCCTTCCGCGCGATGGCGACGGTGGCCTTGATCCGCTCGTGCTCGCTCGGCGTCGTACCGGTGGTGGGGTCGGTGGTGACGTCCCCGACGGTGAAGATCCCGAACTGCATGGCGCCCGCCTCCTGGTCGATTGTTGTTGAACCTTGAACTATCTGGACGCCTCGTACAACGGGGGGAGGGGGCGGCGTATTCCTTCCCGGGGACCAGGACCGATGGCCGATGCGCCCAGGCCCACGCGGCTCATACGCTGCGGCCACGCAGCCGCGCGCCGCCCGACGAAGGGACCCCCGTGTCATTCACCGCCGAGACACACGTCCGCCTCGCTCGGCCCTCCCGGGATCTCGCCGCCGCCGAGCGGTTCTGGGTGGACGGGCTGGGACTGACGGTCCTCTTCCGCGCGGACGCCGGACGGAAGCCCGGAACGCATGACCTTCTCATGGTGGGCCATCCCGGCGGCCCCTGGCATCTGGAGCTGACGCGGGGGCCGGTCGAGCCCCGGCCCACGGAGGAGGACCTGCTCGTCCTCTACCTGGACGGACCGGTGCCGGAGGGCATGGTGGCCCGGCTGCTCGCCTGCGGCGGTACGAGGGTCGCCTCCCCGAACCCGTACTGGAACGAGTGGGGCGTCACGGTGGAGGACCCGGACGGCTACCGGCTGGTGCTGTGCCGCCGCGGCTGGCGCCCCTAGGCGCCCGGCCGGGGGTTCCGTCCTCAGACGCCGGACCGGCTGGTGCGGCGGTGCCGGCCGAGCAGTTCCGCGAGGCCCCTTCGGGTGGCCGCGATGATGACGCGGTCCGTGGGGCGGAGTACGTAGCCGGGGTGGAGGTTCCAGACGAGGGCGCCTTCGGGGGCGCCGTTCGGGGCTGCCACGTCCAGGGCCAGGACGCGCCAGGCGCCCTCGCGGAACGCCTGGTCCACCGTGCGGCCCTCCAGCTGGGGGTGGCCGCCGGCCTCCACCGCCGCGAACAGCAGCACCTTGCGCTCGACCGGGATCGCGCCCAGGATCTGCCGGCCCATCATGGCGGCCGCGAACGAGGGGCCCGCCAGGTGGGAGACCGAGCGGGAACGGGTGATCGCCTGCGGATGCGCCGTGCGCAGCGTGCGGTAGACCACCGTGGCGAACTCGTCGTCGAAGAGGCGCACCGTCACCCGCAGGCTCGGCTTGAGCGAGCGCGCGTTCAGCGCCGCCTCCAGGTTCGTCGTGTCGGCGCTGGTCAGCGCGAGGAGCCCGCGTGAGCGGCCGATCTTGGCCGCTTCGAGCACCCCCTCGTCCGTGACGTCACCGAGCACCACCGGCACGTGCAGCCGCCGGGCGACGGGGATGCCGCGCGCGTCCGGATCCTCCTCCACGCAGACCACCGGGATGCCCAGCTCCCGCAGATGCACCAGGACCCGGGTGCCGATCTTGCCCAGCCCGAGCAGCACCACGTGCCCGGAGAGCCCGCGCGGGGGCCGCCGCAGCGAGGAGGCGCCGCGCAGCGAACCGAACGCCTCCAGGACCCCCGCCACCAGCAGCGGCAGCAGCATCAGGCCCGCGATGCCGGAGAGGATCTGGATCACCTGGCGGGCGGTCGGCTCACCGATCGCCGGGTCGCCCATCGCGAACAGGTCGAGCAGCGTGAGATAGGCCGCGTGCAGCGGATCGTCGCCGGTGGTGAACGAGGACGCCACCGCGAGCCCGAGCACCGCGAGGCCGACGCCCAGCGCCGACCACCGCAGCCGCCGCGAGAAGAACTGGCTGAGCGGTGCGCTCCGGCCGCTCATCCGGACCTTCGGGGCGGTCGGCCCGGACTGCGTGACGGCCTCCAGGACGACCGCGCCGCGCCCGGTCGCGGCGGCGATCTCCGCCGGTCCGGGCAGCAGTTGCGGCCCCTCCGCCCCGCTGCTGTCGGAGCCCTCCGCGCCCGCCGGGTCGTGGGTGGTGGAGGAGAGCAGGGCCAGGGTGCACAGGCCGGGGTCGGCGACCTGGCCGCCCGGCGGCGGGATGCGCTCGGCGGCCCGCAGGAACAGGCCCTCGGCCCGGATCACCCGCGTCGACCCGGCGAGCGCGGTGGCCGCGAGTGCGGGCGCGGCGGTGTCCGCGTCGGACAGCACCGTGGTGGAGGCGTCGATCGCGGCCGGGTCGAGCCCGGGGGACGCGACGGCCGCCGCCTGGTCGAGCAGGGACTCCAGATGCTGGCCCAGCTTCCGGTTGTAGAGCCGGATCACCAGCCGCACACGGGGGTTGAGCCGCCGCGCGGTCAGCGCCGCCCGGATGTTGCGCTCGTCGTCGTCGTAGACGAGGGCGACCGCCGAGGCCCGGGCGATGCCCGCCTCCGCCAGCGACTCGTCGGACGGCTCGGCCGCCTGGAGGATGCGCACCGCCTCGACGCCCGCATTGGTGTCCCCGTCCGAACCGTGCGGCAGCCCGCCGCCGTTGCGGTTCATCGCGGACGCCATCCGCCCGAACAGCGCCGCGGCCCGCCCGCGTCCGCTCAACGGCTCGTCGGGCCTGACCGCTCCCGGCTCCGGCGGCACGACGAGGGTGACCCGTTCCCCGTACACGTAACGCAGCTCGACGGCGAGCCGCTGGGCGAGTGCGTCGTCCCCGCAGACGACCATGTGGCCGGAGAACGGGGAGGGTTGGGGTTGCTGGGGGAATGAGGACACGTGTCCCAGCATGCCTTGCTCCGTTCCGTTGATCGAGGACGGTCAGCGGTCCTCGGGGTGCCTCGCCAGCAGGTGGCGCGGGTCGGCTGCGCGCCCGATCGCCGTCTCGACGGCCGCGATCCGGTCCGCGAGCAGCCCGAGCGCCGCCACCGCGCGGGTCATCGGATCACCCTCGGGCCCGCCGAGCGCCTGGGTGCGGACGTACGAGGAACAGAGCGCCGCCCACCGTTCGGCCTGCCCGGGCGTGAGCGTGCCCCGCAGCGCGGCAAGCTTCAGGAGCGCGGCCTCGGCGCCGCTGGTGAGGGTCTGCGCCTCGCCCGCGTAGTGGTCGTCCACGAGCGCGGACAGCTCGGCGTCGTTCATCACCGGTGCGATCCGCTCCGCGATCCGGTTCATGTTGCGGTACGAACCCTGGAGCCGGAACGGCGGTTCGGTGCGGGTGGCGTCGGTCTGCGCGGCGGACGCGATGTACGCGGCGTTGACCGCGAGCACGGTGTCCCGGGCCCGCAGCAGATGCCGCAGGACGGCGGTGATCCGGTCCACCTCGGCGGGTGCGTAGGGGTGTTGGAGCTGTTCCGGACGGGCCGCGGGATCGTCGGCGGCGAGCCGCAGCAGCAGCGCCAGGTCCTCGCGGGAGCGGCCGGCGAGCGGGGCGAGGACCGGGTTGGCGGTCAGCGCGTTCTCCACGAAGCTCAGCGCGAAGGTGTCCTCGCGGCCGGACAGCACCTCGCCCAGATTCCACACGTCGGCCCGGTTGGCGAGCATGTCGGGCACCTGGAAGCGCGCCCCGGACTCGGTGTACGGGTTGCCCGCCATGCACACCGCGAACCGCTTGCCCCGCAGGTCGTAGGTGCGCGGCTCACCGTCCCGCACGCCCTCGATGCGGCGCGTGGCGTCGCAGAGCGGAATGAACTTCTGGAGGAGTTCCGGCGAGGTGTGCTGGATGTCGTCCAGGTAGAGCAGCGTGTTGTTGCCCGCCTCCAGCGCGAAGTTGATCTTCTCGATCTCCTGGCGCGCGGTGGCGCTGCCCGCCTGTGCGGGGTCGAGCGAGGTCACGTCGTGGCCCAGGTTCGGTCCGCTGATCTTGACGAGGACGAGCCCGAGCCGGTCGGCGACGTACTCCATGAGCGTCGTCTTGCCGTAGCCGGGCGGCGATACGAGCAGCAGCAGGCCCTGCGAGTCGGTGCGGCGGTCGGCGTCGGCGGTGGAGAGCTGCTTGGCGAGGCTGTCCCCGATCAGCGGCAGATAGACCTCGTCCAGCAGCTGGTTGCGCACGAACGCCGACATCACGCGCGGGCGGTGGTCGTCGAGGCGCAGCCGGGTCCGCTCGGCGGCGACCAGAGCGGTGCGCCGGCGCTGGTAGGCGCGGAAACCGGGGACGACTTCGGTGCGGAACTCCTCGGTCCGGGAAAGGAGTTCATCGATGCGGACGGTGAGCCGGCCGCGCTCGATGCGCGGGTGGACGCCGAGGAGCCCTTCGACGGTCTCGGTGAGCGGCGCGTCCGCCTCGTAACGGCCGAGCAGGGGCTCGGGGCACAGCTCGACGGCGACGGCTTCCGCGAGGTCGCCCGGCTCGATGTCCGTGCCGCTCGCCCCGGCGTACGAGGTGAGCCAGCCCTCCACGAGCTGGCGCCGGGCGGGCAGGTCGTCCGCGAGGGCGGCGAGGTCGTCGTCGTACGCCGTGGTGCCGGTGGCGTGGCGGAACTTGTCCAGGAACGCGCGGACGGAGGCACCCGTCGCGAAGCCCTCGGGGCCGCCGGTCAGCTCCTCGAAGAGGTAGGCGGCGACGGCCCCGGGGCGTTCGCCGCCGATTACCGCCGCCCACTCCTCCTGGAGCGCGGCGACCGCCGGGGCGAGCCCGAAGGTCTCCCGGGCGCGGGCCAGCGAGCGGGCGCGGCGCGTCCAGGAGGTGCGGCGGGTCCCGTCCGCCTCATGGGCCCAGAACAGCTGGGCGGCGGCCCGGACGGCGGGCGGGAAGCGCAGCAGCCCGGCCCCCGCGTGCAGCCGCAGCAGAGCGGCCAGGATCGCGGTCGCGTCCTCGTCGTGGACGCCGCGCTGATACCCCTCGTCGTACGCGGCGGCAGCGGATTCGCGGACGAGCGCGGCGAGTTCGCCGTCCTCCAGGTCGGCTAGCCGGTCCGCGCCGTGCTCGTCCAGGAGGCGGGCCGCCAGGTGCTCGCCCCGGTAGACCGCCGGGGACTCGGACGGGAGCGTCTGGTCCCAGTACGGGCGGGTCGCGGCGAACTCCGGGTCCGTCACCGGCATCCGGTAGTCGGTCCCGGTGACGGCGAACGCGAGCGTGCCGTCCTGCGGCACGAGGGTGAGCTCGAACGGCTGGGTGTTCACCGCGAACCGGTGCCGGCCGAGGCGGATCACGGACCCGCCGTCCGCGTACAGCTCGTCCCGGTCGCGCAGGGCCCGTCCCGCCTCCTGCCGGGCGGCGAGCAGCTGCCCGTCCAGCTCCTCCGCGCGCACGGTGTCACCGAGCGCCCGCAGCTCCTCGGCGGTCCGGCGGATCTTGGCGACCATCGGGTCGGAGGCGAAGTAGGTGTGGACGGCGTCCGCGTCGGGAAGGGCGGCGCTGCGCCGGGCGACCGTCTCCAGGACCCGCGCCGCCGAGTCGGCGAGGCGCTCGGTGCGCCGGGCCAGCTCGTCCTGGAGGCCCTGCTTGCGCGCCGAGAACGCCTCGTACACCTCGGTCCGGCGCTCGCCGAGCTCCGCCAGGAAGTCGTCGTACTCCGCGAACCGCGCCTCCAGGTTCTCCAGCTGGAGCAGCAGCCTGGCCAGCTGCTCGTCGCAGGACTCCGGTGTCCCCGCGGCGGCCAGGGCGGCTGTGACGGCCTGCCCGAGCAGCGCGGACTCGGCGGCGAACTCGGCCCGGCCCTCGTGGTCCGCGAGCGCGCGGCGGCGGGCGTCGAGCGTGGCGCGGGCCCGGTTGACGGCGCCCAGGACCTCCGCGATGCGTTCCAGGATCGACGTACGGACCACCCCGTCGCCGATGTCCAGACCGGCGACGACGTCCGTGACGGTGCTCAGGCCGTCCGTCATGGTGGCCAGCCTGTCCCCGAGCGCGGCGGCGTCGGTGACCGTGGCGAGTCCGGCGGCCTCCTCGGTGAGGCGGGCGATGTCCTCGTGGTACCCGGCGAAGGAGTCGTCCCTGGCCAGGAAGGCGACCGCGCGGCGGGCAGCCGCCTCGATGTCCTCGGCGGTGGTCGCGGTGAGCTCCGCGATGCGCTCGGTTTCCGCGTACCGCATCTCGGCCAGGGATGCCAAGTGCCCGTGGGCGCCCCGCAGCTCGGTGAGGCGGTCGACCCATTCCGCGGCGGTGCGGGGGGCCTCGCCGCGGACCCGGCGGACCAGGGTGGTGATGCGGTCGGCGGTCTCGGCGAGCGCGTCGGCGGCCTGCCGGGTGAGGGCCTGGACCGCCTCGAACTCCGCGACGACCTGGCGCGCGGTCTCCCGCAGCTCGCCCAACGGCTCGGCCAGCCCGCCCAGCTCCGCGTCGTCCAGCCAGTGGTAACGGTCGCCCGCCCGTACGCAGTCGGCGACCAGCCGGTCGTACACGGCGGCCGTCGGCGTCGTCTCGGACGCGGCGTGCGCGAGGGCCAGGCAGTCGGAGATCCCGCGCACGAGGTCGGCGTTGCCGACCCGGGCCAGCGGACCTTCGCCCGCCGGGCGGGACGCGGCGTAGGTGTCGGAGACGTACGGCGTCTGCCAGCGCTGCAACGGGTGCACGCGCGCGGCGCCGCCCTCGCCGCCCTCCACCGGGTCGCGGAGCACGACGAGCGTGCCGTCCTCCAGCAGCGCGTGGCCCCGGCCCTGGAGCGGGGTGGCCACTTCCTGGCGGATCACGTTGTACGGAAGGAGCAGGCCGCGGCCGTCCTGGCGGTCCCGGAAGACGTACAGCACGTCCTCGCCGTTCGGGGAGTGGACGGCCTCCTCGAAGACCGGGTCGGTGAGCGGCTGCGCGATGTCGAAGGTCCTGGCCTCGCCGGTGGTCAGGTAGAAGCCGCCGGGGAAGATGATCCCCTGGTCCTCGGGGAGCCGTCGGCAGGCCGGGCCGATGCCGTCGAGGCGGGTGACGGTTCCGAGGAGTGCGTTGAAGACGAGGTGGCGCCTCGCCTCCTCCTTGTACGGGCGGACCCGCAGCAGCACGAGCGGGCCCAGCTCCGCGTACTCGACCTCGGCGTCCGCGAGCGACTGGAGCGGTTCGGTGACCGGCTCCTCGTAGATCCCCTCCGGGGTCTCCGTGTCGTTGACGGTCTTCACGGTGAGCGTGCCGCCCAGCGTGTCCACGTACAGCCCGGCCTCGCAGCCGATGGCGATGTGCGGGTGGCGGCCCGCGACGTGGGCCTCGCGGCCCGCGGTGGTCCAGGTGAAGTCGTGCGACGGCGGGAAGACGTGGTCGCGCTCGCCGCGCGCGTCGAGGAACGCGCCGGGGGAGCCGTCCGGGTTCAGCGCCCAGCGCAGGACCCGGATGTCCTTCGCGGTGTCGCCGGTACGGAAGACCGCCAGCAGGCGGCCCTCGGTCCGGCGCAGCCGCAGCAGGCGGGCGGCGCGGAAGTAGCGGTGCAGGCCGTCGAATTCGCGGACGAAGGCGGCGTCGGTGAGCGGGGTGCCGGTGCCGGGGGCGAGGTCGGCGGCGTACAGCGCGAGGACGTCGTCCACGGCGGGCGCGTCCTGCCGTCCCGGGCCGCGCTCGAAGCCGAACAGCAGCTCGCCGCCGAGTGCGACGAGGTCGCGGGGGGTGGAGGGGCGGTGCGTCCGGATCTGCTCGCTGCCGAGCAGCTGGAGTCCGGTGGCGCCGAACGCCTCCGTGCGGCGGACGTTGAGAGCGGTGGCCCGGCGGGCGAGCTCGGTGGCGTGCGTACGGAGGCGGCGCCGCAGGACGTCGTAGTCCCCGGCGGCGGGGGCGGTCACGTTGTCCACTGGGTGCTCCTTGCGATGTGGCTTGCGGCGGTGTCCTCGATCGCCGGACGGGCTTGCGAGGCCCGCCCCACCCGGCCCGTCCGGCGTTGGAGGACGGACGGGTCCCTGTGGGGCGTTCGGGCGACGGACGTCCTCAGGACACCGGGGTACCGTTCAGGCCCGCCGGGACCAGGCCGCTCAGCGGGACGTCTGCCAGGCCCAGCGACTTCGCGTGGTCGAGCAGCGCGCGGACCTGGTCCGCACCGACCCCCGCAGAGGGCGCGGCCATCAGCCGCATCAGCAGCGCCGACACCGTCAGGTTCTGCACGTCACCCGTGGAGACCGAGGACAGCACCCGCGTCAGGTCCTCCGTGAACGAGGACTCGCCGTTCAGCCAGGGGCCGGCCAGGGCCTTCGCCGTCTCGGAGTTGCCCACGAAGCCGTCCAGGCTCTTGCCCATCGAGATGGACGACACCAGCCGGTCGAAGAAGACCGACTCGCCGCCGACGATGTCGATGTCCGCGTTCTCCAGACCCGTGGCCAGCACCGTCGCCTGCGCCTCCGCGACCTGCCGCTGGACGTCCAGGCCCGCGAGCCGGATCTCCTTCTCGGCGGCCAGCCGCAGCCGGTACTCCTCGTGGCCGCGCGACGCGTCGTCCAGCGCCGCCATCGCGGCCGCCTTCTCCGTGAGGCCCGCGGCCTCCGCCTTCAGCTTCTCGCCGATCATCGCCGCGTCGGCCGACGCCTGAGCCTGCGTACCCTCCGCGTCCGCGAGGGCCTTGAGACGGGCGCCCTCCGCCTCGGCCTTGAGCCGCGCGGACGTGGCCTCGGCCTCGGCGAGCCCCGTCTTCTCGATCACCTCCGCCGCCGCGTCCCGCACCTGGACGTCCGCGAGGCCGGGCGCCGCCGTCTCCGCCTGGATGCCCTCGGCGAGCCGCAGCTTGGCCTGCGCGTCGAGGTCGGCGGTCTTCAGCCGGGCCTCCGCGAGCGTCAGCTGCTCGGCCGCCCGGTGGGTGGCCGCGGCCTCCGCCGCCTCGGCCGCCTTGATGTCCTTGACCAGCCGCTCCTGCGCCTCGGCCTCGGCGGCGATGATGACGGACTTGCGGGTGCGCTCGGACTCCTCGACGGACCGGAGCGTCTTGATGGACTCCTCCTGCTCGGCGACCGTGCGGTCCACCGCGATCCGCTCACGGATGACGTCGGCGACCTCGCGGCGTTCCGCCTCGACCTCCTTCGTCGCGGCGATGCGGTTCAGCTCGGTCTCGCGCTCACGCCCGATGACCTCCAGCATCCGGTCCTTCTCGATGCGCTCGTTCTCCACGGCGATGACCCGCTCGCGGTTCTTCTGCGCGACGGCGATCTCCCGGGCCTGGTTCTCCCGCTGGATGCCCAGCTGCTCCTCCGTCTTGATGAACGCGGCCTGGGCGCCGAGACGCTCCTCCTCCTGGACCCGGGCGGTCGCCGCCTCCTCGCGGGCCCGCAGCGTCTCGACCTCGCGGCGCTGCTTGATCTCCGCCTCGGCCTGCCGGCGCTCCAGCTCCAGGATGGTCTCCCGGGCGTCGACGTCCTGCCGGGTGATCTCCTTCTGCTCGGTGCGCTGGAACTCGTTGGTGCGGACGTGCTCGATCGCCGTCAGCTCGGTGATCTTCCGGATGCCCTGCGCGTCCAGGATGTTGGCGCCGTCGAGCTGCGCCATCGGGGTCTGCTCCAGGAAGTCGATCGCCGCGTCGTCCAGGTGGTAACCGTTCAGGTCGGTACCGATGACCCGGATGATCCGGTCGCGGAACTCCTCGCGCTTCGTGTACAGGTCCACGAAGTCCAGCTGCTTGCCGACGGTCTTGAGCGCCTCGGAGAACTTCGCCGCGAAGAACTCCTGGATGGCGGCCTTGTCGCTGGCGCGCACGGTGCCGATGGACTGGGCGACCTTCTTGACGTCCTCGACGGTCTTGTTGACCCGCACGAAGAACGTGATGTGGATGTCGGCGCGGATGTTGTCCTGGCAGATCAGGCCCTCACGCCCGGTGCGCCGGATCTCGATGGTCTTGACCGAGATGTCCATGGACTCGGCCTTGTGCAGCACCGGCAGGACGACGGCACCGGTGAAGGTCACGTCGACCTTCTTGGTCTTGGAGATGATCAGGGCCTTGCCCTGCTCCACCTTGCGGAAGAGCCGGGTGATGATCAGCAGCACGGCTACGGCGATGAGCAGGACCACGGCGACGAGCAGGCCGAGGCCCAAGGAGATGGCATCCATGACAGTCCTTGGCGGCAGGTGGTGCGGAAATGAGCGGTTTCACGTGAAACGGGCGCGGCGGCACACGGCGTCCGGGCAGGCCGGACGGGCGCATCGCGCCGACAGGGGCGGTGGCTCAGACAGTGGGGCCGGGGGCCGTACGGCCGGGCGGCGGACCCGGGTCGAGCGCCTTGTCGTAGGCCGAGACCCAGAAGAACTCCCCGGCCTCGTCGTACGCGTACAGCAGTCCGGAGCATCCGGAGGTCAGCTGCGCGTCGACCGGTTCCAGTTGGCGCACCTGCACGGTGGCGGTGGTCCCGTCGTCGGCGGTGACCTCGGCCTGGCCGAAGTCCGTGGAGACCGAGCCGGTACGGATCGTGCAGACGCGGCCCAGGAAGTCCTGGCGCGATGGCGGAGGCTGGTCGGGGAAGACGCGCCGGAAGTGGTGGACGAGCAGCCGCACCGCACCCCAGGCGAGCAGCAGGGCCCCGGCGAGCACCGCGCAGGCCAGCACGGCGCGCAGTGTTCCGGTGGCACCCGAGCGGTGCACCAGGACCGAACCGGTCAGGGCGGAGAACCAGCCGACGGCGATCATCAGGGACACCGAGACGGTGACCGGGACGCCTCCGACACCGGCGAAATCGGTGTCCAGGTCGGCGTCGAAGGAGTGGTGGTCGGCCGCGCCGACCAGGACCAGCAGCCAGAAGGCGATGACGACGACCAGCGCGGCGGCGAAGAGTACGGCCGGGAAGGACAGCGTCGCGTCCAGGAATTCCCGCATCGGTGTCGACCCCCTGCCGTTCCGTCGGCGGTCTCGCCGGCGTCCGCGCGGACCGGTCGGTGACCCCGGTGCCGCGGCGTCGCCCTCGACGACGCCGCGGCAGCCGGGTCTTCCCCCGATCCCCCGTGCACCCCCGTGTTTCCCCCGTTGGGTCCCCCGTGCGGTGCTGACAGGATCGTGTCATCCGGGGCGGCCCGATCGCATTGCCGGATTACGGCAACGTTCACCACTCCCCGATGCCGGGCACCGGCACCGCCCCTCGTACGTTGGGCCGGTGTCGTACGGAGGGGAAACGGAGGCGGACGCATGGCGGAACTGGTGATTCCTGACAGTTTTCTGGAGGGTTACGCACAGATACTGGGGGAGGTGGCCGTCTCGGGACGGCGGCTGACCCGCGAGGAGCTGGACTCCCGCCGCGCCCTGGGCCGGGAGGCCGCCGAGGCCGGCCACCAGCTCCGTGCCCTGGTCCGCATGCATCTCGCCGAGACCCGCGCCGCCTGGCCCGCCCCCGCCCCCGGCACGGCCCCGGCCGCCGCGGCCGCCGCCACCGACAGCGTGCTGGCCGCGATGGAGCAGGCGGTCGACGCGTTCGCGGACGGTTTCGAGCGTGCCCAGCGCCTCACGGTGCGCCGCGAGGAGGCCGCCAGGCGGGAGTTCATCGACGACCTCCTGTACGGGCGCAGCGATCTCGGCCGGCTCGCCGAGCGGGCCACCCGCTTCGGGCTGCGCCTCTCGCGCGCCCACGCCGTGGCGGTCGCGACGGGCCCGGAGGCGTACACCGAGACGGAGGCGGTGCCCCGGCACGTGGAGTCGGCGATGCTGGCCCGGTTCGGCGGGCGCAAGATCCTGCTCACCACGAAGGACGGGCGCATGGTGTGCGTCGCGCCCGGCAGCCAGCCCGACGTCCTGCGCTACTTCGCGAAGCAGGCGCACGCGGCGACGGACGGCGGCCGGGTCGCCATCGGCCGCGCCCACCGGGGCCCCGGCGGCGTCGTCCAGTCGTACGACGAGGCGCTGGACGCGCTGGACCTGGCGGACCGGATGGACCTGGACGACCCCGTGCTGTTCGCCGCCGACCTGCTGGTCTACCCCGTGCTGACCCGGGACCGGCAGGCCATGGCCGATCTCGTACGCAGTGAGCTCGGCCCCCTCCAGAAGGCCAGGGGAGGCGCCGAACCGCTGCTCAGGACGCTGTCGGTGTACTTCGAAGCGGGCTGTGTCGCCGCCGAGACCGCCCGCCGCCTCTCGCTGAGCGTCCGGGCCCTCACGTACCGGCTGGAACGCATCCACCAGCTGACCGGCTCCGACCCGGCGGACCCCCAGCACCGCTACACGCTCCAGACCGCGGTGATCGGCGCCCGGCTGCTGGACTGGCCGGCCAAGGACCTCTGAGCCCTCGGGCCCGGCTCCGCATGCGGGACGGGCGGGCTCCGCCTAGCGTGATCATCCGGGGGATTCCGGTGGTGTGCGCAGCGAGGAGTTCCGCCCCATGGCCCGTGAAGCAGGTCCCCGAGCAGCAGGAACCCGCAGGGCGGCCCCCCGCGCGGACCACCCGTCCCACCGCTGGTGGGTCCTCGGGGTGATCGGCCTCGCCCAGCTGATGGTGGTGCTCGACGCGACGATCGTGAACATCGCGCTGCCCTCCGCCCAGCAGGACCTCGGCTTCAGCGACGGCAACCGGCAGTGGATCGTCACGGCGTACGCCCTCGCCTTCGGCTCGCTGCTGCTGCTCGGCGGACGCATCGCGGACCTGGTGGGCCGCCGGGCGGTCTTCCTGACCGGCCTCGTCGGCTTCGCGGTCGCCTCCGCGATCGGCGGCGCCGCCCCGAGCTTCGAGGTCCTGGTGCTGGCCCGCGCCCTGCAGGGCCTGTTCGGCGCGCTGCTCGCCCCGGCGGCGCTGTCCCTGCTCACCACGACGTTCACGGTGCCCAAGGAGCGGGCCAAGGCGTTCGGGATCTACGGCGCCATCGCGGGGGCGGGCGGTGCGGTGGGGCTGCTGCTCGGCGGGGTCCTCACCGAGTACCTGGACTGGCGCTGGTGCCTCTACGTCAACCTGGTCTTCGCGTTCCTCGCGTTCACCGGCGGTTGGCGGCTGCTGGCCGCGGGGGCGCCGGCGGACCGGCCCCGGCTCGACATCCCGGGGACCCTGCTGGTCTCGGCAGGTCTCTTCTGCATCGTCTACGGCTTCTCGGAGGCCGAGTCGCACGCCTGGAGCTCGCCGCTGACCTGGGGGTTCCTGGTGGCGGGCGCCGTACTGGTGACGGCCTTCGCGTGGTGGCAGACCAGGGCGGCGCATCCGCTGCTGCCGATGCGGGTGGTGCTGGACCGGGACCGGGCGGCGTCGTACCTCGCGATGTTCATCTCCGGCGGCGGGATGTTCGGCGTCTTCCTCTTCCTCACGTACTACCTGCAGAAGAGCCTGGGCTATTCGCCGGTCTCGACCGGTCTCGCCTTCCTGCCGATGGTCGCCTGCATGATCGCCTCGTCCATGACGACCACGAACGTGCTGGTGCCGAAGCTGGGCGCGAAGATCATCGTGCCGACCGGGATGGGCATCGCCGCCGCCGCGATGGTGTGGCTGACCGCGCTGGACCTGACCAGCACCTACCCCGCGCATGTGCTGCCGCCGACGCTCTGCCTGGGCATCGGTCTCGGCATGGTCTTCGCCACGGCGATGAACCTGGCGACCGCGGGCGTCGGACCGCGGGACGCCGGGGTGGCCTCGGCGATGGTCAACACCAGCCAGCAGGTCGGCGGCTCCATCGGCACGGCCCTGCTGAACACCCTCGCGACCAGCGCCGCCACGAGCTACCTGGTGGGCCGCAGGCCGACCCCGCCCGTCGCCGCCCAGGCCCAGCTGGAGAGTTACTCCACCGCGTACTGGTGGTCCGCGGGCTTCTTCGCCCTCGGGCTCGTCGTCACCGTGTTCCTCTACCGGCCCGGCGCGCCCCGCCCGCACCTCGCGGAGGAACCGGCGCGGGCCCGAGCGTGAGGCGTCAGCGCCTCGCGCCCTCCGTGAGCCGGACGAACGGGATCGACCGGCCCACCCGCCGGTAGTCCTCCGTACCGCCGTCCACCTCGAAGCCCATGTACGCGCAGAGCCGGCGGGCGACCCTGGGGTGGCGGGGTGCGTACCGGACCATCAGCTCGCCGCCCTCCTCGGCCGTCAGCACCTGCGCGGTCACCGCGTGGAACCGGCGGCCGACCTGCACCGTGGCGTGCGGGGTGCGCTCCAGGTTGCGGAACCAGTCGGCGCCGGGGCCGAATCCCGAGGCGACCGTCCAGCAGGCCCGGCCCTCGTGGGTGCCCGCCTCCACGACCTCGATGGCCGTCCGGCGGGGGAGGCCCGAGACGCGGCCGGTGTGGACGAGCAGCAGCAGCCGCCCCCCGAAGAGCGGCCCGAGCCCCATGCGGAACATGTGGACGGGCAGCCGGAAGGCGGCGCGCCGCCAGCCGGTCGGCGGGTCCGGGCGCCGGGGAGCGGGCGTAGCCGCAGGTTCATGCGTCACTATGCAAACGTTGCACAATCCAAAGGTTGGTGCCAGCGTGTGCCGCTGTCGGTCCGGTACCGGTTGGATGGCGGTTGTGTATCGGATGACGTCCGGTTCGAGTAACCCGGTCGGGCGCGGTAAAAAGAGGCATGGCCGCGCACGGACAGGCACCCGATGACCCCCCGACCGCCCCGGACCGGGATGACGTCGACGAGGTGACGCGCGCGGTGCTGACCGCGTCGAGACTGCTCGTCGCGGTGTCCGCCCGGTCGCTCGCGGCGGTCGAGGACCGGGTGACGCTGCCCCAGTTCCGGCTGCTCGTGGTGCTCTCCACGCACGGGGACGCCAAGCTCGTCACCCTCGCCGAGCGCCTCGGCGTGAACCCCTCGACCGCGATGCGGATGCTCGACCGGCTGATCGCGGCGGGCCTCGCGGACCGTCAGGTCAACCAGGCCAACCGCCGCGAGACGGTGCTGCGGGTGACGCCCGAGGGCCATCGCCTGGTCGAGGAGGTCACGGCCGGCCGCCGCCGCGAGGTCGCCTCGATCGTGGAGCGCATCGCACCCGCGCAGCGCGCCGCGCTGATCGACGCGCTGCGGGCGTTCACCGACGCGGGCGGCGAGGCGGCGGCTCCCGCGGAGGGTGCCGGCGCCTACCCCCTGGGGTGGGCGCCGGACCTGCCGGCGGGGGCCTGAGACCGGGGCCGGGAGGCCGAGGCCGGGGCCCGAGGCGGGGACCCGGCGCCCGAGGCCCCAGGCCGGGGCCCGAGGGCCCGGCCCCGCACGGCTACTCGGACGAGGCCGAGACCTCTTCGCGGGCCGCGGGGACCGGGGCGATGTCCGCGGAAGCGGCGGACGCGCCGTCCTTGCCGCGCCACTTCTGGACGCGTTCGACCACCGGCTGGGTCCAGCGCGCGGTGAGCGGGCCGACGATGACCAGGATCAGGACGTACGCGGTGGCGATGGGGCCGATGCGGGGCTCCGTGGCCACGGCCAGACCGGCGATGACGATGGAGAACTCGCCGCGCGCGACGAGCGTGCCGCCCGCCCGCCAGCGCCCGCGCGGTCCGATGCCGGCGCGCCGGGCGGCGTACCAGCCGGTCCCGATCTTCGTGAAGACGGTGACGACGGCGAGCAGCGCGGCTGGCAGCAGCACCGGCGGAATCTCGGCCGGGTTGGTGGAGAGCCCGAAGAAGACGAAGAAAACGGCGGCGAACAGGTCCCGCAGCGGGGTCAGCAGCTTGCGCGCGCCCTCCGCGACCTCACCCGAGAGCGCGATGCCGACGAGGAACGCGCCGACGGCGGCCGACACCTGGAGCTGCTGGGCCACCCCGGCGACCAGGACGGTCAGCCCGAGCACGACGAGCAGCAGCATCTCCGGATTGTCGGAGGACACCGCGCGGCTGATGAGGCGGCCGTGCCGCAGCGCCAGGTAGAGCACCAGTCCGACCGTGCCGAGTGCGATCAGCAGGGCGATGCTGCCGCCGGCCAGGCCGACGCCCGCGAGCATCGCCGTGAGCAGCGGCAGGTAGACCGCCATCGACAGGTCCTCGATGACCAGCACCCCGAGGATGACCGGTGTCTCCCGGTTGCCGAGCCGTCCCAGGTCCGCGAGGACCTTCGCGATCACGCCGGACGAGGAGATCCAGGTGACACCGGCGAGCGCGACGGCCCCGACCGGGCCCCAGCCGAGCAGCAGTGCGGCGACCGCGCCCGGCGTCGCGTTGAGCACGAAGTCCACGGCCCCGGACGGGTACTGCGTCTTCAGGCTGGTGACCAGTTCGGAGGCGCTGTATTCGAGGCCGAGCAGGAGCAGCAGCAGGATGACGCCGATCTCGGCGCCGACGGCCGTGAACTCCTCGCTGGCCCCGAGCGGCAGCAGCCCGCCCTCGCCGAAGGCCAGCCCGGCCAGCAGGTAGAGGGGGATCGGCGAGAGCCCTATCCGGCCGGCGAACCGCCCGATGATGCCGAGTCCCAGGATGACGGAGCCGAGCTCCACCAGCAGTGCGGTCGTGTCGTGCACGGTCAGCCCTCCGCGATGATCTCGGAGAGCGTGTCGACGCCCTCGCGCGTTCCGACGGCGACGAGCGTGTCGCCGATGGCAAGCCGGAAGTCCGGCCCGGGTGACGGGTGCGCGCTGTGGGTGCGCAGCACCGCCACGATCGAGGCGCCGGTCCGGGTCCGCGCCTTCGTGTCGCCGAGCAGCCGGCCGCCGTACGGCGAGCGGGTGCCGAGCGGGATGTGCTCGGTGACCAGGTCGATGCCCTCGGTCCGTACGGCGTCGATGGGTGCCGCGTCGATGAGGTGGGCGAGACCGGTCGCCTCCTGTGGAGTCAGGGGGACGGAGAGCCGGCACGAATCAGGGTCGTCCTGGTCGTAGAAGCCGATGAACCGCCGCCCGTCGTGGTGGACCACCACGGAGATGTGCTGCCCCGACTCGGTCGTGTAGTCGTACTGGACGCCGACTCCGGGCAGCGTGGTGCGGTGGGTTCCCATGGCTTCCTCCCGAGGGGCGCGGTACGCGCGAGGCACTTGGTGATCTCTTTAGACCCGCATTACCTTATCCGGAGGTATGCGCCACCCCTTGGGCACGATTTCCGGCCACCGCCCCCGTCACGGTCCCGGGCCCGGCACAGGAATGCCCGGCCGGTTGCGCAACCGGCCGGGCACGCGAGTCCGCTGGTACGGGGGATCAGTCGCCGATCTCGATCTTCCCGTTCTTCTCGGCCGGGGCCGCCGGGGCCTCCTGAGCGACCGGCCCGGCCGGCTTCGGCACCGCGCCCTTCAGGTTCTGGAGCAGCGCGGCGAGGTCGACCCCGGTGGTGGAGCTGAGCAGCTCCATGCCCTGGGCGACGTTCTCCGTGACCGTGCGGGACAGCTGACTGGCGCCGTCCGTGGAGATGACGGTCATCTTGTCGATCGCGCTCATCGGCTCGGCGGCCTTGGCGACGACCTGCGGCAGCACCTCGACGAGCATCTGGAGCACGGCCGCGTCGCCGTACTGCGCGAAGGCGTCGGCCTTCTTCCGCATGGCCTCGGCCTCGGCCGAACCGCGCGCCGCGATGGCGGCGGCCTCCGCCTCACCCTCGATGCGCACCGCCTCGGCGAGCGCGGAGCGGTGCAGCTTCTCGCCCTGACCGGTGAGCCGGGCTCGCTCGGCGGCCGCCTCGGCCTCCTTGACCTGGGCGATGCGGCGGGCCTCCGCCTCCTGCTCGGCCTGGTAGCGGGCGGCGTCGGCGGGCTTGCGGACCTTGGTGTCGAGCTCGCGGTCGGTCAGCGCGGCCTGGCGCTCGGCGACCTTCTCCTGCTCGGTCAGGATCTCCTGGCGGCGGGCGGCCTCGGCGAGCGGACCGGCGGCGTCGGCCTGGGCGGCGGCCGCCTCGGTCTCGGCCTTGATCTCGGCCTGCTTCAGGTAGAAGGTCCGCTCGGCGATGGCGATCTCCTCGGCGGCCTTCAGGCGGGCCTGCTCCGAGGCGCGGCGGGCGATGGCCTCCGCGATGTCGGCCTCCTGCTTGGCGCGGGCGGCCTCCGGGCGGCCCAGGTCCTCCAGGTAGGAGCCCTCGGTGGTGATGTCCTGGATCTGGAAGGCGTCCAGGATCAGGCCCTGGCCGGAGAGGCTGGCCTCGGCCTCCTCCGCCACCTGGCTCGCGAAGGCGGCGCGGTCGCGGATGATGTCCTCCACGGACATCCGGCCGACGATGGCGCGCAGCGCGCCGGAGAGCACCTCCTGGGTGAAGCCGACGATGCCGTCCTGCTGGCGCAGGAAGCGCTGGGCGGCGGCCCGGATGGAGTCCTCGCTGCCGCCGACCTTGACGATCGCGACGCCTTCGAGGTGCGCCTTGACGCCGCGCAGGGTGACGGCGCCGCGCACGGCGACCGGGATGTGCCGGCTGGACAGGTCCAGGGTGAACTTCTGCTGCACGAACGGCACGACGAAGACGCCGCCGCCGACGACGACCTTCTGGCCGCTGTTGTCGATGCTGGTCCGGCCGGTCACCGGGTCGACGGACTTCTTGCCGCGGCGGCCGGTGATGATGAACGCCTGGCTGGGGCCGGCCACCTTGTAACGGGTGATCACGGCGAGGCCGAGCAGGAAGAGGAGTACGACGACTCCGACGATCGCGATCATTACGGGACTCATGCGGTTTCCCCCTCTGCCTCCTGACGGGGGCAGTCGTGAGACGAGCGGTGATGGGGCCGGGCGTGCCGGTCAGCGTTCGACGGGACGCACCGACACCGAAGTGCTGGAGAGCGACGCCTCGACCCAGACCTCGGCGCCGCGCGCGACCGGCACCGTGCTCCTCGCGGACAGCTTCACGAGCTGCCCGCCGAGGCGGAGCAGGACCTCGCCGTAGCCGTCGGCCGGGATCGCGGTGACCACCGAACCCGACGTGCCGACCAGGTCCTCGCCGCGCGGGGTCGCGTCGGTCTGGTCCCGCATCAGGGCGCGGCTGAACTTCCAGGTCAGCAGGGCGGCGACCAGCCCGGCCGCGACCCCCGCCGCGGTGGCGACGACGGTCCCCGCACCGGTCGTGCCGAGGACGATGGCGCCGCCGAAGCCCAGCATCGACAGGAAGCCCGCGATCACCGGAAGGGAGACGAGCCCGCCGAACAGGCCCTCCAGGAGGCCCCCGAAAAGACCCTCCAGGATCCCGTCGAAGATCAGCGACAGGGCGAGCAGGGCGACCCCCGCGATGCCGAGACCGAGGAACAAGGTCATCCGATCACCCCTCCCGGCCCCGCAGACCCCCGTGCTGCTTTTCCGTCGAACTGGCTGGATGATCCCATACGCACCCCCCGGACGACACTGCCGGAACCCGGCAATCTTTTACTTGTTGTTGATGCCGGACAACTGGTCGGCCAGGGTGTCCAGGGACTGGAACGTCGCCCCCAGCAGCGCCACGTGCTTCCACCGCAGCACCCCCTCCGCGTCGAGCAGGAAGACGGCGCGCCGCACCCCGATCCCGGGTGCCGCGACGCCGAAGGCCCGGGCGGTCTCCCGGCCCGGGTCCGCCAGCAGCGGCATGCGCAGCCCGTGGGCACGGGCGAACGCCTCATGGCTGTCCACACCCTGGGGGCTGATCCCCCACACCTCCGCGTCCAGCGCCTCGAAGGTCTCCATTCCCGAGGAGTACGCGCACAACTGCTTCGTGCACACGGTGGTGTTGTCGCCCGGGTAGAAGGCGAGGACCAGGGCACGGCCGCGTGCGTCGGCGAGCCGGTAGTCGCGCCGCTCGAAGGAGTCCCCGGCGAGCACGCCACCGGGAAGAGTGAAGTCCGGTACGACCGAGCCCGGTTGCGGTGACGATCCCATGGCGTGCCCTTCGGTGTGCTGCGGCCGGGCGGCGGTGGTGCCGCCCGTGTCGCGTACAGCATGCCTCCGTCACAGGGGACGGTCAGCCACCCGGGGACGGTTCCGGCTCGGTGAGGAACAGCCCGAGGAGCACGGCCAGTACGGGGACGCCGCACAGGATCGTGAACACGCCCTGCGGCCCGTACGCCTGCGCCGCCGCGCCCAGCGCCGGGGCGATCAGGCCCCCGATGCTGACGGCGAGGCCCAGTGTGACCCCGGCCGCCGTCCCCGGGCGCCCCGGCAGGTAGTCCTGACCCAGCTTCACCAGGACGGCGAACGGCACGTTGAGCGTCAGCCCCGCCAGGACCGCGAAGACCAGCGGCAGCAGGGTCCCCGGGGCCAGCCGCAGCGCGATCAGGGCCGGCACGGCCGCGAGACCGCCCAGCTGCACCGTACGGACCATGCCGACGCGGTCCGCGATCCGGCCGCCGAGCAGGGTGCCGGCGACGCCGCCGACCAGGAAGCAGGCGAGCGCGACACCGGCGACGCCCCGGCCCGAGTGGAGGTGGCGGATCCAGAACAGCTCGATGAAGGTGATCGCGCCGAAGAACGCCACCGAGCGCACCACCTCGATTCCGGTGAGGAAGAGGAACGGCCGCCACCGGTCCCGCCCCGCCCGGCCGGCCTTGCGCACCGGCGCGGCGGCCGGGCGGTGCCGGAGCACGACGAACGCCATCAGGACGGCGGGCGGGATGAAGAGCACCGTCGCCCCGACCCCCAGCGCGACGAGGGCCGGGGTCGCGAGCACCGGGGCCAGGAAGAAGCCGACGCTGCCGCCCGCCGCGAAGACGCTCATCGCGGACGCGCTGTCACCCGCCGCCTCCCGGGCCGCCTTGCCCGCCGCCGGGTGGAACATCGCCACGCCGAGTCCGGAGAGCAGGATCAGCAGCCAGACGGCGGCGTACGGCCGCACCAGACCGGACAGACCGAGCCCGATCCCGGCGACGGCGAGCCCGGCGGGCGCCAGCCGGGGCAGCCGGTAGCGGTCCACCGCGAGCCCGATGAACGGCTGCGGCACCGAGCTGCCGAGGGCCGCCGCGAGGGTCAGCCCGGAGGCGGCGACATAGCTGTAGCCCCGGTCGAGCACGAAGTACGGGACGCAGGCGGGCACGAGGCCCTGGTAGAGGTCGTCCACGGCGTGCGCGGTGCCCCACATCCGCATCCGCCGCCAGGCGGAGACGGGCTCGGCGGCCGCGGCGGGCGGGGCCCCGGCCCGCGCGGCGTTGTCGGTGGTCATGAAGGTGCTCCTCGCTGAAGGTCCCTTCGAGGATTCCGGCCGCACCCCGGAGCGGGCTAGCGATAATCTGCCTGCTTATGTCGCCGACCTGCCGCACTCTGCACGGCCCCGCCCGGGTCCCGCTCGCGCACCAGGAGCGCATCGAGAGCCACCACCACCTGGAGCACCAGCTCGTCTGCCCCTCCCGCGGGGTCCTGGAGGTCGCCACCTCGGGCGGCGTCTGGGCCGTGCCCCCGCACCGGGCGGTGTGGATCCCGGCCGGTGTCGTCCACGCGCACCGCGCGTACGGGCCGACGGAGCTGCGGGCGCTCAGCTTCGCCCCGGCCGACAATCCGCTCCGGCTCGACCGGCCGACCGTCCTCGCCGTCACCCCGCTGCTGCGCGAGGTCGTGGCCTGCCTGACCGACGACACGGACCTCACCGGCGACGCGCGCCGCAGGCGCAACCTGGAGCGCGTCGCGCTCGACCAGCTGCGCCGGGTCGAACCGCTCGGGGTCTGCCTGCCCACCCCGGCCGACGCCCGGCTGCGCGACATCGCCCGCATCCTCCAGGACGACCCGGCGGACGGGCGGACCCTCACCGAGCTGGGCGCGGCCGTCGGCGCCGCGTCCCGCACCCTGAGCCGGCTCTTCCGCGCGGAGACCGGGATGTCGTTCCCTCAGTGGCGCACCCAGCTCCGTCTGCACCACGCGCTGACCCTGCTCGCTTCGGGCGGCTCGGTCACCTCGGTGGCCGTGGCCTGCGGCTACAGCGGGCCGAGCGCTTTCATCCAGTCCTTCCGCCACGCCTTCGGCACGACCCCGGGCTCGTACGCGGCAAGCACGACCTGAGGGGTGCCGCCACCCGGCGGTCTGCGGATGCGGGAGCAGGCGGGGCGATCGAGGATGAAGGGCCGGGCAGCAGGCGGCCCGCGCCCTGTCCCAGGAGGTTCGTCTTGCCGGTGCACGCCCACCATCCGCCGTCCATCGACGTCTCGGCGCTCGCCGCCGTGCTCGACGGCACGACGGCGGGCGTGGGCGTGTTCGACACCGAGCTGCGCTACGTGTACGTCAACCCGTCCCTCGTACGCCACAACGGCATCCCGCCCGCGGCCCACATCGGCCGCCGCCCCAGCGAGGTGCTGCCCGACATCGACGCCCGCGAGGACCTGATGCGCGCCGTGCTCGCGGACGGCCGGGCCCGCGAGGTCACCTCCAGCGGCCGGCTGCCCGCCGAGTCCGGGACCGCCCGGGTCTACTGGCACGGGGCCTACCACCGCCTGGAGGTGGACGGCCGGGTCGTCGGCGTCGTCGGGATCGTGCTGGAGGTCATGGCCGACGACGAACAGCGGCGGTTCGCCCAGGCCCAGCGCCACCTCTCCCTCCTCGACAGCGCGAACACCCGCATCGGCACCACCCTCGACATGGACACCACCTGCGCCGAGCTGACCGACCTGGTCGTCCCGGGCCTCGCCGACGTCGCGACGGTCGAGGTCTTCCCCCGCGACGTCGCCCCGCCGGTCCGCCCCGCGCCGCCCGACGTGGTGCGGCTGCGCCGCGCCGCGATGTCGTCCGTGCGCGGGCTGGCCCGCGGGATCGCCCGGTTCGGGGTGGCCGGCGACTACATCGACTACCAGCAGGAAGCCGCCGTACCCCGCTGCCTGGCCACCAACCTGCCTGTCGTGGAGGAGTTCACCGACGAGGAGCGGGTGGCCCGTGCCGCGCCCACGCCCGACCGGGCCGCCGCCTACCGGGAGCTCGGGCTGCACTCGGCGGTCGCCGTGCCCATCTCCGTGCGCGGGGCACCGATCGGCGTGCTCGGCCTGCTCAGGGCCGGCGGCTCGCCCGTCTTCTCGGACGACGACGTGGTGGTGGCCAGGGAGCTCGCCGGACGGGCCGCCGTCCATCTCGACCACGCCCGCCGCTTCACCCACGAGCACACCATCGCCCTGGAGCTCCAGCGCTCCCTGCTCTCCGAGCCCCGGCCGCCCCACCCGCACATCGAGGTCGCCACCCGCTATCTGCCGGCCGACCGCAGCGTCCTGGTGGGCGGTGACTGGTTCGACGTCATCCCGCTGCCCGACGGGCGGCACCTCAAGGCGATGGGCGACGTCATGGGGCACGGCGTGGAGGCGGCCGTCGCGATGAGCCACTACCGCTCCCTGCTGCGCCTCCTCGCCGACGAGGAACTGCCCCCGCACCGCATCCTGGAACAGCTGGACCGGATGGTGGAGCGGTCCGGGATCGACCGGGCGGCGACCTGTCTGCTCGCCGCGGTGAACGCGGACGGCGGGCTGTGCGAGGTGGCGAGCGCGGGCCACCTGCCGCCGGTCTTCCTCGACCCGGGCGCGGCGGGCACCCGGATCTGCGACGTACCGGCGGCGCCGCCGCTCGGCACCGGGTTCGGCGGCTACCGGTCGACGGTGATGGAGTGCGGCCCGGGCACGGTGCTGTTCATGTACACCGACGGGCTCGTGGAGCGGCGCGGCGAGGACATCGACACGTGCGTCGCCCGGCTGGGGGAACTGACCCTGCCGGACAGCGGCGATCTGGAGACCTTCCTGGACCGGGTGCTCGAACGCTTCGGCCCCGGCGCCGAGGACGACATCGCGGTCATGGCCTCGCGGACCCGGGAGGAGCCGGACGCCGCGGTCCCGGAGCCCTGAGCCCGGTTCACACGAACAGGAACGCCGCCGCCGTCGCCGCGCCCAGCGCCGTCCCCGCCGTGACCTGGCCGACCGTGTGGTAGCCGAGCGCCACCCGGGACCAGGAGACCGCCGCCGCCATCGCGTAGCCGAAGAGCCACCACGGCGAGTGGACGGCGGCCAGCAGGGCGACCACGGCCGAGGCCACAGAGGCGTCCACGGAGATCTTCCACACCGTGTTGACCGCCAGCAGCACGACCGTCATCGCCCACAGCGCGAGCATCGCGGCCAGGATCCCGGCGGGCGCCCCGCCCAGCACCATGACCGCCGAACCGGCGCCGATCGAGCCCAGGATCACGAAGAAGATCGGTGCCCGCTTGGTGCGGTCCACGACATGGCGGTCGCCCCAGGTGCCGCGACCCCGCTCCCACTCGATGTACCCGGCGGGCACGATCCCCGCGCACAGCGCGCCGAGCAGCCCCCAGAGCAGCCCGGTCCACTCACCGGCCGCCGCGAGGCCGATGGCGAGCATGCCGACGAGCAGCACGTTGCGCGGCTGGAGTACGTCGGTCACCCGCCGCGCGAGCGGGTGCTCGGGGGCGGCTGTGGTGCCGGTGGGTCCGGTGGCGTCGGTGGTGGTCATGCCGGCTGCTCCTTGCCCGCTGTGTCACAGGTGTCGAGGATCCGACGGGCCCGCTCCGGGGTCACCGTCCGGTAGGCCGCCGCGACCCGGACCAGCCAGGCGACCTCGCCGTCCTGGTCGGTGGCGTGCTGGGCGGAGAAGGCCGCCGCCTTCCCGGCCGGCGCCCCGGCGTCCCGGGCGGTCAGCGCCGCCTTGATCCAGTACGCGTCGGCGAGCGGCGAGCCGGAACCGGCCCCGGCGGCCGCCTCCGCGGCGGGCAGGAGGGTGTCCGGCACGTAGTGGCGCAGCTTCTCGACCGCGTCCGCGATGTCCGCGGCCCAGCGGTCGACGCGCAGGTCGGCGGGCGTGTCGAAGCGCGTCAGCTCCCGCAGGAGCGGGCGCGGCGGCTCGAAGGGCTGGTCCGGGAAGGCGGTCATCAGCTCGTACCAGAGGCCGTGCAGCCGGGCCTGCGCCCGCCAGAGCTTGGCCCGGCGGCGGACGTTGCTCAGGGCCGGGATGGAGGCGCCGACCGCGAAGAAGAGGAAGAGGACGACCTGGGCGGCCTCGGTGACCTCGTCGAAGTCCAGCGCGAAGGACTCGCTCGGCCGGTCCACGACGCTGACCCAGAGGAACAGCGTCCGGCTGACGGTGTAGCCGACGCCGATGAACATGGCGAACGTCATCATCCCGAGCCCGACGCGCAGATGGCGCATCCGGGCGCTCCCGGTGGCCAGGGCCCACTGGTACGCGCAGACGGCGGACGCGGCGCCGAGGTAGAGGTAGAACACGCTCATGTACAGCGTGGCGCCCCACTGCCCGGCGTGGTCCGCGACGAAGCGGTCCGAGGGTGCGGAACGGTCGACCACGGTGAAGAACAGCACGGTGAGCAGCACCAGGGTGGCGACCGACGCCTTGGTCGCGACCTGCTGGATGAGCCGGGCGAACCGTACGTGCCGGGGGATGTCGCCCTCGTCCGCGTACCGGCCGTAGATCGCCACGATGTAGCTGAGAATGGCCAGAATCGCGATGGTCGCGGTGTAGTGCTTGATGAGGACGGACAGGTCGGTCACCGGGCTGTCGTTGAGCCCGACGCGCACGAACCGGGTCTTCGTCCAGAGCGCCAGCGCGAATCCCGCGTAACACCCCCACAGTGCGCGGCGGCGCCGGTCCTCCTCGTCACCCCACAGGGCGGCCGGCATGCGCCACAGGGCGACGGCTGTCATCAGGCCCGCTATGAGATAGCCGGCGAGGTCGAGCGGGGTCACGGCGTAAGTCCTCGGGGGTGGGGGGAGTGCGGTCGGGCCGTACGGATGTCACGGGCGCCGGAACAGGCCGCCGCGCCGGTGGGCGACCGGGCGCGAGAGCGAGTTGGCGAGCCGCCCCACCATGTCATCGCTCGTGACGTCCCGGGCCAGCCGGGGGATCAGCGAGGCACCGAATTCGGCCATGCGTTCGTCGTGGGTGTCGTACTGCGCGCGTGCCTGCACGGCGTCCGGGGCGAGCACCGCGTCCGGGCCGACCATCCGTGAGATGAGCGAGGTGTCGAAGACGGGCAGCAGCCGCTGGAGCTGTTCCGCGTCGAGCGAGGTGCCGTGGTCGAACCACTCGTGGCACAACTCGTGCAGGATGACGTGCTGGGTCTGGTACTCGGTGGGGCGCCTGCGGTACAGCACGAAGCTGGTGTCCCCGGACTTCAGGCGCAGTCCGCAGGCGGCGTTGACGCGCGCCAGCCGGTCGGGCATCTCGTGCAGCACGATGGTCCGGCCCCGGGCCGCCTCCATGTTGGCCACCAGGCCGGGTATGGAGAACGGCGAGGGCAGCGGCAGCTCCGCGAGCCCCTCCTCGCACTCCCTCCGCAACTTCCGCATGGACACGGCTCAGCCCTGCTGTCCGCCGTCGGCCGGGGGCGTGCGCTCCTCGGCGTCCCGCAGCAGGGACATCGCGAACCGCAGCAGTTCCGGCGGCAGCCCGTCGTCGTCGAGCCCGCGCCCGGCGAGCCCGCTGATCTCGCCCGTCCGCCGCTTGGCGAGGAACTGGAGCCCGGCCACGACGTCGTCCACGACCTCGGACTCCTCCTTGAAGAACCGCCAGTCCACGCCGAAGCCCAGGCCGAGCGCCTTCAGGATCTCCTCGGAGGGCTGGGTCACCTTGCCCGCCAGGATGTTGGAGAAGTAGCTGTGGGAGAGCGATCCGCCGCGCTCCTTGACCAGGTCGGCGAAGAACCGGCCCGAGATCCTGCGGCCGGGGAAGGTCTTCTCGACCATGTACTCGACCTTCTGGCGCAGCGTCCGCAGCTCCGGCGCGCGCTCTACGCCGTTGTCCATCCGGCCCCCACGTTCACGTCCGCCGCGGACCCCTGTCCGGCCCGGGCGGCGCTCGATTCGGTCAACGGGCTCGTACTGTAACGAACCGCGGACCGCGCCCTTCCGGTCGGGCTGCCGGAGCGGGCGACAAGCGGAACAATCTGATCCGGTGCCCGGAGCGGGCTTGCGCAAACACTCTACGTCACTGTTAACTCGAAAAAACACGGGCAGGGGGCCACGAGGGGAGTCCCTTGCCCGTGAAGACGCCGGTGCGCGCCGCCGCGTGCGCCCACAAAGGGGTGTAGCCCTTCACGACGGGGGATGCGTGAAGGGCTACCCGCACATTATGGCCCCTGCCCGGGCTGTCATCAACTGACCGGCCGGTCAGTGTCCTTGTTCCGGGCCGACTTTCCGGGCCCGGCGCCCCGCACCGGCCCCGGTTACCATCGGAAAGAGCGCGCATCCCCAGACGAAAAGGTTCCGCTTGAACCGCGACCGCACCCCCCGCCCGCACGACCGCTCCTCCCGTTCCCGTGGCCAGGGCGCCCCGGGCTCCCGCGCGGGCGGCGGCTTCCGCACCCGGGGCGCGGGCCGCCCCGGGGCCCCCGACCGCCGCTTCGGCGGAAAGGGCCGTAAGCCCGTGGCCCGGCAGGGCGAGTACGAGCTGCCGCGGACCGTCACTCCGGCGCTGCCGCCCGTCGCGGCCTTCGCCGAACTGGACCTGCCCGACGCCGTGCTGACGGCACTGACCGCGCAGGGGTTCACCGAGCCGTTCCCGATCCAGGCGGCCACCCTGCCGAACTCGCTGGCCGGGCGCGACGTGCTGGGCCGGGGCCGCACCGGCTCCGGCAAGACCCTCGCCTTCGGCCTGGCGGTGCTGGCGCGCACGGCGGGGCACCGTGCGGAGGCCCGGCACCCGCGCGCCCTGATCCTGGTCCCCACCCGCGAGCTGGCCCAGCAGGTGACCGCCGCGCTGACCCCGTACGCGAAGCCGCTGCGGGTGCGCCTGGCGACCGTCGTCGGCGGGATGTCGATCGGCCGCCAGACGGCGGCGCTGCGCGGGGGCACCGAGGTCGTCGTCGCCACGCCGGGCCGCCTCAAGGACCTCATCGAGCGCGGCGACTGCGTCCTGGACCGGGTCGAGGTGACGGTGCTGGACGAGGCGGACCAGATGGCCGATCTGGGGTTCATGCCCCAGGTCACCCAGCTGCTCAACCAGATCCCGGTGGGCGGCCAGCGCATGCTGTTCTCGGCGACCCTGGACCGCGACGTCGACCTGCTCGTCCGGCGCTATCTGAACGACCCGGTCGTCCACTCGGTGGACCCGGCCGCGGGCGCCGTGACGACGATGGAGCACCACGTGCTCTACGTACGGCCCTCCGACAAGTTCGCCACCACGACGGAGATCGCGGCGCGCGACGGCCGGGTGCTCATGTTCCTGGACACCAAGCACGCCGTGGACGAGCTGACCGCCCATCTCCTCAACAGCGGGGTCCGGGCGGCCGCGCTGCACGGCGGGAAGTCGCAGCCGGAGCGCAACCGCACCCTGGAGCGCTTCAAGTCCGGGCACGTCTCGGTCCTGGTCGCGACCAACGTCGCGGCACGCGGCATCCACATCGACGCCCTGGACCTCGTCGTCAACGTCGATCCGCCCGCCGACCACAAGGACTACCTGCACCGGGGCGGCCGCACCGCCCGGGCCGGGGAGTCCGGCAGCGTCGTCACGCTGGTGCTGCCCAGCCAGCGCCGCGACATGACCCGGCTGATGGCCGACGCGGGCATCACCCCGCGGATCGCGGAGGTCCGCTCCGGCGGCGAGGAGCTGAGCCGGATCACCGGCGCGCAGGCCCCCTCCGGCGTGCCCGTCACCATCACCGCGCCGCCCTCCGAGCGCCGGGTCAGGCCCAGAGGGCCCCGGCGAGCGTGACGCCCGCGAAGGCTGCGCCGAGCCCCGCGACGACGCTGACCACCACGTTGGCCGCCGCGTAGAAGCGGGCCCCGTCCTCCGCGAGCCGCAGCGTCTCGTAGCTGAACGTGGAGTACGTGGTCAGCGCCCCGCAGAGCCCGGTCCCGAGCAGCAGCTGAAGGTGCGAGGAGGCCGCCCCGGCCGCCACCGCCCCGGTCAGCGTGCCCAGGATCAGGCAGCCGGTCACGTTGACGGTGAACGTCCCCCACGGGAAGACGGTGTCGTGGCGGGACTGCACGGCGCGGTCGGTGAGATAGCGCAGCGGGGCGCCGACCGCCGCTCCGGCGATCACGAGCAGCCAGTTCACTCCTGCTCCCCCTGTATCCCCGGGCTCCGCACGATCTCGCAGGCGTCCAGGGTGACCGGGCAGCCGTTGGTCAGCTCGGCGATCTCCGGCAGGAACGCCCGTACCGCCTCCTCCGTGTCCACGATCACCACCGCCACCGGCAGGTCCTCGCTGAGGGACAGCAGCCGCTGGGTGTGGATCACCGAGGAGGCGCCGAAGCCCTCGATGCCCCGGAAGACGCTGGCGCCGGACAGTCCGGCGGCGTGCGCCCGGTGCACGATCTCCGTGTAGACGGGCCGGTGGTGCCAGCTGTCGGACTCGCCGACCAGCACGGTCAGCCGCAGTCCCGGTTCGGTCACGGGTGTCGTCATGCCTGCCTCCACGCCAGTGCGCGGCGGGTCAGCCACACCGCGCTCCACACCGCCGCGAGGGCCGCGAGCAGTGTCACTCCGAGATAGACCAGTCCGGTGCCCGCCCGGTCCCTGGACACGAGCTGTTCGATGTCGACCGCGTACGTCGAGAAGGTGGTGAACCCGCCGAGGACCCCGGTCCCGAAGAACGGTCTCACCAGCCGGTGCGCCGCCCACACCTCGCTGATCACCACCATGAACACGCCGATGACCGCGCAGCCGGTCATGTTGACCACCAGGGTCGTCCAGGGGAAGCCGCCGGTGGCGGTGGGCCACAGGAGCGCGGCGCCGTAGCGGGCGGAGGCGCCGGTCGCGCCGCCGAGCGCGACCGCGGCGACGACCGCGGTCTGCGGGTTCTTCGTAAGGATGCCGGGCATACGTCTCCTACCTGCCGGGGCGCCCATCGGTTACGGGCGCGCGTCTGCGCAAGTAGGGACCGTTGGCGGCGCGTGAGCGCTCGCGGTTCGGGTACGGCGGGCCCCACCGCCGCGCAGTGGCCGTCACCGGCCCGCTGCTGCCCCCAGGATATCGCCGGGAGCGGCGGCCCCGGACGTGGCCCGGCCTATTCCCCGTCCGGCGCGATTTCACCCGATCGGCCACCTCATCTGCGGGCGGGGCGGGATGGCCGCAGGGTGGAGCCATGTGGCCCCACCGAATATGGCTGGGTGCCGCGGTCCTCCCGTTGGCTCTGCTGGTGCCGCGGGACGCCCCGGTGCCCCACGTCCTGGCCGAGCCGCCCGCCGCCCCCCGCACGCGGGCGGCGGCGGCGCCGCAGCCGGTGATCGTCAGCCGGACGGCCTGGCACGCGGACGAGTCCATCGTCCGGGAACGTGCCGTCTACACGGGCGCTGTGCGCGCGGTCTTCGTCCACCACACGGGCGAGACGAACGACTACGACTGCGCCGAGGCGCCCGAGCTGATCCGGAACGTCGAGGAGGCCCACGTCAGGAGCCGGGGCTGGGACGACATCGGCTACAACTTCCTGGTCGACCGGTGCGGCACGATCTACGAGGGCCGGGCCGGTGGCATCGCGCGCTCGGTGCGCGGCGCCCACACCACCGGCTTCAACGCCGACAGCGTGGGCATCGCGGTGCTCGGCGACTACCGGGACGGCGCGGAGGTCCCGGGCCCCGTCCTGAGGGCACTGGCCTCGATCGCCGCCTGGAAGCTGCTGCCCGGCGAGGACCCGCGCGGCAAGGTGAAGCTGCGCTCGACCAATGACGCGAGCCGCTACCCCAAGGGCGAGGTGGCCGTACTGAACGTCATCTCCGGCCACCGCGACACGTACCGGACGAGCTGCCCCGGCCAGGCGCTGTACGACGAGCTGCCCGAGATCCGGTCGATGGCGGCGGCCATGCGCACGGCGGCGGAGCGCGAGGGGGAGGCGGACACGGAGGACGCAGGCAATACGCACTAGTGCAAAAACATGTTGACGCTAGTGCGTATGAGGGTAGGGTGACGGGCATGACCGCCACGCGCCCCCTCCCCGTGACCCTGACCGGCCGCCACGTCCGCGTCGAACCGCTCGACCCCGCCCACCTGGACGACCTCTTCGCCGCCGGTGGTGACGACGACGAGGTCTGGCGCTGGCTCGGCGGCCCGGTGCCCCGCACCCGTCAGGACATGGAGGCCGCGCTCGCCGCCATGCTCGCGAAGGCGTCGTACGTCCCCTTCGCCGTCGTCCACCTGGCCACCGGGCGGGCCATCGGCTGGACGTCCTTCCTGGACATCGACGTGGCGCACGAGCGCCTGGAGATCGGCGCGACCTGGTACGGCCGCGCCCACTGGCGCACCGCCGTCAACACGGAGACCAAGCTGCTCCTGCTCACCCACGCCTTCGAGGACCTGGGCATGGGCCGCGTCCAGCTGAAGACCGACCACCTCAACGACCGCTCCCAGAAGGCGATCGCCCGCCTCGGCGCCCGCCACGAGGGCGTCCTGCGCCGCCACCGCCGCCGCCCGGACGGCAGCTGGCGCGACACGGTGTACTTCTCCCTGCTCGCGGACGAGTGGCCCCAGGCGAAGGCGCGCCTCGCGGCCAGGATCTGACACGGAGCCGCCCGGCCAGGGCCGCGTCCACCGACCGGTGGACCCCCGGTTCCACCGGTCGAGGCTGCCGGGCGCACCCTCCTCCCGAACAGCATGGAGGGCATGAGACTTCGACCCGTACACCTGGCCCGGTGGAGCGCCCGGCACCCCTGGCGCGCGATCACCGGATGGTTCCTCTTCGTCCTCCTCTGCCTCGGGGCCGGCATCGCGGCGGGCTCCAACGCGGCCACCACGAAGGACTTCTGGGTCGGCGAGGCCGGTCACGCCGAGTCGATGGCCACCGACGCCGGCCTCCAGCGACGGCCCACCGAACACATCCTGATCCGGTCCGCCTCCGGTCCCCTGGACACCGCCCGGGCGAACGGGGCCGCCCGCGAACTCACCGCCCGCATGCGCGCCTTGGACGAAGTCCGCGAGGTGGAGGCGCCCGTTCCCTCGGCGGACGGCACCGCCCTGCGGGTGAGCGTCGTCATGGAGGGCGCCGAACTGGACGGCAAGAAGAACGTCGTCCCGCTCCTCGCCGAGACCGCCGAGGTGGCCGAAGCCCACCCGGAGCTCGTCGTGGAGGAGACCGGGTCACCGGCCATCAGCAAGGGCGTCAACGACCAGCGCGGCGACGACCTCGCGCTCTCCGAACGGCTCTCCCTGCCGGTCACGCTCGTCATCCTGCTGGCCGTCTTCGGCTCGGTCGTCATGGCCGGGGTGCCGCTGCTGCTCGCGCTCTCCTCGATCGCCGCGACCATGGGCCTGTCCATGCTGGCCTCGCACCTGCTGCCCGACCCGGGCGTCGGCACCAACATGATCCTGCTCATGGGCCTCGCGGTCGGCGTCGACTACACCCTCTTCTACCTGAAGCGCGAACGAGAGGAACGGGCCCGCGCGGGCGGCCGCCTCGGCCCCGAGGCACTGGTGGAGCTGGCGGCGGCGACGGCCGGGCGGGCCGTGGTGGTCTCCGGCCTCGCGGTGATCGTCTGCACCGCGACCCTCTACCTCGCCACGGACGTCATCTTCTCCTCGCTGGCCACCGGCACCATCCTCGTCGTCGCCGTGGCCGTGCTCAGCTCGCTCACCGTCCTCCCCGCCCTGCTGGTCAAGCTCGGCCACCGCGCCGGGCGCCGCGCCGCGCACAGGGCCGCCCGACGGGCGAAGCGCGGGGCGCCCGTCGCCGCGAAGCGCCCGAAGCCCGAGAACGGCCGGATGTTCACCGCCCTCCTGCGCCCCGCCCGGCGCCACCCCGTGGCCACGCTGTGCGCCTCGGTCCTGCTCATGCTCGCCATCGCCGCGCCCGCTCTGGGCCTCAAGCTCGTCGACCCCGGCAAGGACACCTTCTCCCGCTCGATCCCGGCCATGCGCGTGTACGACCGGCTGACCGCGGTGTACCCCGAACTCCTCGTGAAGCACGAGGTGGTGACCCGTACCGGCCCCGGCCGCGCGCCCGAGGCCAGGGCGGCGCTGACCGAACTCGGGCGGCGCGCCCAGGCCGACCCGCTCTTCGCCCGCACCGCGAAGCCCGTCCTGCGCACCTCCGCCGACGGCCGGGTCACCGTGCTCGAACTCGCCGTCCCGCACCCCGCGCCCTCCGACGAGGCCATCGCGTCCCTGGACCACCTCCGCGACCGCTACATCCCCGCCACCGTCGGCAGGCTGACCGGCGCCGACACGGCGGTCAGCGGCGACGTGGCACGCGGGCAGGACTACGTGCACCACGAACGCGGCAAACTGCCGCTGGTGATCGGCTTCCTGCTGCTGTTCACCTTCGTCACGACCGCGGTCGCCTTCCGCTCGGCGGTCATCGGCCTGATCGGCGTCGTCCTCAACCTGCTCTCGGCCGCCGCCGCGCTCGGCGCACTCGTCCTGGTCTTCCAGGGCACCTGGGCCGAAGGACTGCTGGACTTCGACTCGCTCGGCGCCATCGCCTCCCGCGTACCGCTCTTCCTCTTCGTGCTGCTCTTCGGCCTCTCGATGGACTACCAGGTCTTCGTCGTCAGCCGGATCAAGGAGGCCATGGACCACGGCATGACGGCCCGGGAAGCGGTGCTCGAAGGCATCGCCCGCTCGGCGAAGGTCGTCACGAGCGCCGCCCTGGTCATGGTCACGATCTTCGCGGCCTTCGTCTTCCTGCACCTCACCGAGATGAAGCAGATGGGCTTCTGCCTCGCGGTCGCCGTCCTCCTGGACGCCGTGGTGATCCGGATGATGATCCTCCCATCGCTCCTGCTGCTCCTCGGCGACCGCGCCTGGCCCCGTTCCCGCACCAAGGCGACCCCCCGGCCCGCCCCGGCCGTCCCCGTAGGCTGACGGACATGCTTCAACGGCCCCGACGCGGCGACCCGCTCTGGATCTGGGTGCTCCACGGCTGGGAGGCCCTGTCCTGGGGCCTCGTCGCCCTCGTCACCCTGGTCACGACGGCGGGCGGGACGCCCGGGGACCGGAAGCTCGGCATCCTCGCCGTGACGGCCCTCATCGCCGCCTGTTACGCGCGGGTGCGGCTGCGCCCCGGGAGCAGGATGCCGGGTCCGTACGGCTATCTGTCGGTGCTCACCGCGGGGCTCGGGCTCCTCGCCTACCTGGGCGACGGGTTCGGCGCCCTCTACACCGTGGTGCTCGCGCAGTTCATCGTCTTCGTGGACAGCCCCCGGGGCGCCGTCCTCTTCGCGGGGCTCGGGGCCCTGGGGATCACGGTCGGCGGGAGCCTGCGGGAGGGCGGGCAGCCGGAGGTCTTCCTCCACAACACCCTCTCCTCGCTCCCCGTCTGGGCGGTCGCGGTCCTGATGGCCGTGCTCACCCCCAGGGCCCTGGCCCAGCGCGACGAACGGGCCGCCCTGCGCGCCGAGTTGCAGAGCACCCAGCTCGAACTGGCCGAGAGCCAGAAGCGCCGGGGCGCGGCCGAGGAACGCGAACGCCTCGCCCGGGAGATCCACGACACCCTCGCCCAGGGCTTCGCGTCGATCATCGTGCTCGCCGAGGCGGCCAGGTCCCAGCTCGACGCGGATCCGGCGCGCAGTGCCCAGCAGTTGCAGTCCATCGAGCAGACGGCCCGGGAGAATCTGGCCGAGGCCCGGGTCCTGGTGGGGTCCGCGCCGAGCAGCGGTGTCGCGGCGGGCTCCGTCGCCGCGACGCTCCGCCGCACCCTGGACCGCTTCACCGAGGACACCGGCCTCACGGTCACCGCCGAGCTGGCGGACCTCGACTGCGACCAGCCGACCCGGGTCGCCCTGCTCCGCTGCACCCAGGAGTCCCTGGCCAACATACGCAAACACGCGGCCGCGACCACCGTGGGCGTCGTCCTCACCGCCCACCCCGGCGGCGCCGAGCTGGAGATCACCGACGACGGGCGCGGCTTCGTCGTGGAGGACTCCCGGGGCTTCGGCCTGGACGGCATGCGCAGGCGCCTCGCGGAGTTCGGCGGCGGGCTCACCGTCACCAGCTCGCTCGGCGACGGCACCCGCGTCCTCGCCACCATCCCCCTGCACGAGAGGTCCCCGGAGTCATGACGCCCACCTCCGCACCGCTGCGCATCGTCCTGGCCGACGACTACACCGTGATGCGTGCGGGGCTGGTCGCCCTGCTCGGCTCCGAACCGACGCTCGACATCGTCGGCGAGGCGGGCAACGGCCGCGAGGCGGTCGCCCTGGTCGAACGGCTCCGCCCGGACGTCGCCCTGCTCGACCTGCGCATGCCCGTCCTCGACGGCGTCGGCGCCACCACGGAGATCGTCGCGGGCCCCGCCCCGACCCGGGTGCTGATCCTCACCACCTACGACACCGACGCGGACATCGAACGCGGCGTGGAGGCGGGCGCCACCGGCTATCTGCTCAAGGACGCCACCCGGGAGCAGCTGGTGGACGCCATCCACGCCGCGTCACGCGGAGAGACGGTCCTCGCCCCGCGCGTCGCCCAGCGCCTGGTGGCCAGGATGCGGCGGCCCGCCCCGGTCGCCCTGACCGCCCGCGAGGCGGACGTGCTCGAAGCGGTCGCGGACGGCCTGTCGAACGCGGAGATCGGCCGCAGGCTGTTCATCGGCGAGGCGACGGTGAAGACCCACCTCCTGCGCGTCTTCGCCAAGCTGGACGTCAACGACCGCACGCGCGCGGTGGTGGTGGCCCTGGAATCGGGCCTCCTGAAACGGCGTTGAGCCTCAGAGCGCGTCCGGCCCCCGCTCGCCCGTGCGGACCCGCACCAGCGTCTCGACGTGCTGGACCCACACCTTGCCGTCGCCGATGCGGTCGGTCCGGGCGGCCCGGACGACCGCGTCGAGGGCCGCCTCCTCGTCCGCGTCGTCCACGACCGCCTCGACGCGGATCTTGGGCACCAGGTCGACGCGGTACTCGGCGCCCCGGTACACCTCGGTGTGCCCGTGCTGGCGGCCGTAGCCACCGGCCTCGGTGACGGTCAGCCCCTGGACTCCGGCCTCCCGGAGCGCGGTCTTCACCTCGTCCAGGCGGTGCGGGCGTATGACGGCGGTGATGAGCTTCATGGAGCGGTCTTCCTGTCCCTCGGGAACGCCGGCTGCGGGGCCGCGTGACATGGGGGGCGGCTTGCCGGTCAGGGCCGGGTCCGCGACGCCTGGCACGGTACCTCGCGGCGTTGCCGAACCGTCCTGATCGCTCCGCGATGAGGACGCCCCGGCGCCTTGCGATGCACCGCACCAGACGCCGCGGCCTATCCGGCCCTGACCGGCAAGCCACCCCCTGCCGCGCCGTGATCGTAGGCGCTCTCCGCGTGCAGCGTCTGGTCGAGGCCCGTGACCTCCTCCTCCGCGCTGGCCCGCAGGCCCATCAGCCGGTCGATCGCCTTGCCGATCCCGTACGTCATGAGGAAGGTGTACGCCGCCACCGCCACCACGGCGACCGCCTGCTTCAGGAGCTGGGCCGCCCCGCCCCCGTACAGGAGGCCCTCCGTGCCGCCGGTCATCGCGGTGGTCGCGAACAGGCCGATGAGCAGCGTGCCGACGACGCCCCCGACGAAGTGCACCCCGACGACGTCGAGCGCGTCGTCGTAGCCGAAGCGGAACTTCCACGCGACCGCGTACGAGCAGACGACACCGGCCGCCAGCCCGACCGCCGCGCCCCCCACGACGCCCACCGTGCCGCAGGCCGGGGTGATCGCGACCAGTCCGGCGACCGCGCCCGAGGCCGCGCCGAAGGTGGTGGGGTGCCCGTCGCGCTTCTGCTCCACGAAGAGCCAGCCCAGCAGTCCGGTGCAGCCCGCGACGAGCGTGTTGAGCACCGAGGCGGCGGCGATCCCGTCCGCGGCCAGCGCGGAGCCGCCGTTGAAGCCGAGCCAGCCGAACCAGAGGAGCCCGGCGCCGAGCATCACCATCGGCAGGCTGTGCGGGCGCATCGCGTCCTTCCGGAACCCGATGCGCGGCCCCACCACGAGCGCCAGTGCCAGCCCCGACGCACCGGACGCGATCTCCACCACGAGCCCGCCCGCGAAGTCGAGCGCCCCCAGCGAGTCCTTGATCCAGCCGCCCGGGCCCCAGACCCAGTGCGCGACGGGCGCGTATACGAGCAGCGTCCACACCGGTACGAAGACCAGCCACGCGGCGAACTTCGTACGGTCCGCCACCGCACCGCTGATCAGCGCCGCCGTGATGATCGCGAAGGTGAGCTGGAAGGTGGTGAACAGCAGGGTCGGGACCCCGCCGGTCAGCGCGTCCGGCCCGATGTCCGCCAGGCCCAGGTGCGCCAGGTTGCCCACCAGCCCGCCGAACGCGTCGTCGCCGAAGACCAGCGAATAGCCCGCGACCAGCCAGACCACGGTGACCAGCGCGATCGAGACGAAGCTCATCATCAGCATGTTGAGGACGCTCTTCGTGCGGACCATGCCGCCGTAGAACAGCGCGAGCCCGGGGGTCATCAGCAGAACGAGGGCGGTGGCGGCGAGCAGCCAGGCGGTGTCGCCGGTGTCCAGGCCGGGCGCGGCCGCGGTCACGGGGGTCACGGGGTCCCTCCTCGGGGCGGGGAGCGGTGGGAGCGACTGCGAGCGTGACCGGCTCGCGTTTCGACGAGGGACCCCGTGTGTTTCCGCCGTATTTCATTGCCCGGGTGTTGCCGGGATCTCACGCGAGGCGCCCGCGAGGCCCGGGGACGTGGTGGTGCGCGCGCCCGGCGCGGCAGGGGCCGCCCCTGGCCGGTCTCAGCAGCCGCGCTCCGTGAAGCGGGCGAGTCCGTACGCCGAGTGCAGCCGGTACGTCCCGGGCTTCCGTACGGTCAGCCGCGTCCACTCGCCGTCCTGCCGCAGGCAGGCTCCGGCGGGGCCGTGCACCCGCAGCCAGGGGGAGTACGCCACCCGTACGGTCACCGGGCCCGCGTCCTCCACGCGCAGGACCAGGTCCGCGTCACCGCCGCCGGTGACCGTGGCGGGCGCGGTCACCAGCGGGGTCGCCTCCCGGACCCGGTACACCGTCCAGCCGTCGTCCTCCCACACCTCGTCCAGCCACGGCAACCCGCCCTTGACCAGGGCCGCTTCGGCCTCCGCCGGTCCGTCCGGCCGCCCGTGGTGCAGGACGACGAGGCCCACGGCCCAGCGGTCGAGCCAGGCGCGGTAGCGGTCCGGGGTGAGCTCGCCCTCGTAGAAGAGGCGCCCGCGCTCGACGTCCAGCTGGCGGTTCCAGCCCCGGGCCATGTTCACGTGCGGCGCGAGGACGGCGGCCTCGCGGTGGTTGCGCGCGGGGACGACCTCGACGCGGACCCGGTCGGCGCCGAGCCGGTCGAGCGCGGCGACGACGCCCCCGGTGCGGGCGGCCCAGGCCGGAACGGGGGTGGACACGCGCAGGTCGTCCACGGTCTTGTCGACGAGCCAGAGCCCGGAGAGCACGAGGACGGCGGCCAGGAACCCCGTACGCACCCGGGCCCCGGCCCGCACGGTGTCGAGGACCGCCGCGCACAGCACGGGCACGGCGACCAGGCCGAGCAGCCGCTCGACGTTCGTGCCGATGGGGGACGCGACGAGGAACGTCAGCACCACGCCGACCGCGTACACCACGGCCCCGTACCGCGTCAGCCGCCACTCCCGCGTCCGGGGCGCCGCCGCCGCGAGCACCGCGCAGACGAGGACCGGCATCCACACCCGGTCGGCGTGCATGGGCTGCTCGCCCCGGAACGGGAACAGCAGCGCCGTCGCGCCGACGACCACGAAGAACGGGACCATCAGGACCGCGCCGGTGCGCCACCGCCGGTCGAGCAGGTGGGCGGCGCCCACGACGACCAGGAAGAGCCCGGCGACCGGGCTCGCCATGGTGGCGAGCGTCCCCGCGACGACGGCCACCGCGGCCCGGTGCGCGTACCGGCAGGCGACGAGCCCGATCGCCACGCCGAGTGCGAAGGTCGTACGCCCCGACGCGACGTTGCACCACAGCGCGAACGCGCCCAGCAGCGCGGGCGGGAGCGGTCGGCGCATCCCCGTACGGACGAAGAGGCGGGCCAGCAGCCAGGTGGCGGCGAGCCCGGAGGCGACGGACACCGTGCGGACGCCGGCGAGGGCCATCACGTACGAGGAGAAGACGCTGTAGTTCGCGGTGTGCGTCCCCCCGTACCAGGACATGTTGTACGCCGATCCCGGGTGGCGCGCGGTGAACCCGGACCAGGCGAACTGCGCGGCGAGGTCACCGCCGCCGGTGGCCAGGACAGCCGCCCACACGGCGTACAGCGGCAGCACGGCCGCTACGGAGACCAGCGGGACACGGTGGACCCGCCACCACGGCTCGCGCTCCGACTCGCCCGCCCCCGCCCGTACTTCTTCACTGAGCACCACCCGCCAAACCCTAGAGGCTGACAGGGCCCTCGGCGTCCCGAAACTTTCGAAATGACCGCCATTCGCTTCGAATGAAGCTCGCGCCGCAGCCCGCATTTCTCCCGTACTGCCGGCGCGATGAAGGGCATTGAGCTGCGCAGATCCTCAACTCGCTTGCTGGCGGGGGGAATCGAAGCTTTCGCAACTCGTGCCGAAAGTATTGACACCCCCAGGGGCCGGTCCAACACTGAGCGCCGTCGGCAGGCCCCCCGCCGACGCCCACCTGCTCACGGGACGAGGAGGACATCCCCCATGCACGCAACCCCCGCACATCCGACGAGCCGCCCCAGACCCGTCAACGGCCTACGGCTGTTCATCCGCAGCGCCTTCGCCCTGGTGATCGCCGTCGTCGCGGCGATCGCCCTGCCCGGCACGGCCACCGCCGACACGACCGTCACCTCCAATCAGACGGGCACCAACAACGGCTACTACTACTCGTTCTGGACGGACAGCCCCGGCACCGTCTCCATGAACCTCGGCTCCGGCGGCAGTTACGGCACGTCCTGGAGCAACACCGGCAACTTCGTCGCGGGCAAGGGCTGGAGCACGGGCGGCCGCCGCAGCGTGACGTACTCCGGCTCCTTCAACCCGTCGGGCAACGCCTACCTGGCCCTCTACGGCTGGTCGCAGAACCCCCTGGTGGAGTACTACATCGTGGACAACTGGGGCACGTACCGCCCCACCGGGACCTTCAAGGGCACGGTCACGAGCGACGGCGGCACGTACGACATCTACGAGACGACCCGGACCAACGCCCCCTCGATCGAGGGCAACAAGACGTTCAAGCAGTACTGGAGCGTCCGCCAGTCCAAGCGGACCGGGGGCACCATCACCACCGGAAACCACTTCGACGCCTGGGCCCAGCACGGAATGAACCTCGGCAGCTTCAACTACATGATCATGGCCACCGAGGGCTACCAGAGCAGCGGCAACTCCAGCATCACGCTCGGCAGCACGTCCGGCGGCGGTGACAACGGGGGCGGCAACACCGGCGGCGGAAGCAACGGCTGCACCGCCACCCTCTCCGCGGGCGAGAAGTGGGGCGACCGCTACAACCTCAACGTCGCGGTCTCGGGCTCCAGCAACTGGACCGTGACGATGAACGTCCCGTCCCCGGAGAAGATCCTCTCCACCTGGAACATCAGCGCCAGTTACCCCAGCGCCCAGGTGCTGACCGCCAAACCCAACGGCAGCGGCAACAACTTCGGCGTCACCATCCAGACCAACGGCAACTGGACCTGGCCCACGGTCTCCTGCAGCGCGGGCTGACGGCACGGTGTGCTCCGGGGCGGCGGCGGCCACCCCGGAGCACACCGCACGGTTCCGGTCACAGCACCGGCGGCCTGCCCAGGCGGGTCATCCGCCACACCGTCCGCCAGCTCATCGGCGCCCGCTCCCCGGCCGGTGTCCTGACCCCCTCGGCGAACCCGCCCCACCACGCCCTCAGCCCCGTCAGCGAACGCATCCGCAGCATGGCCAGCGTGATCCACACCCCGAGGTAGACCGGGATCAGCGGTGCCGGGAGCCGCCTGCGCGCGAGCCACACCCGGTTCCGCGCGGTGAAGCGGTAGTAGACGGCATGCCGGGCGGGCGACGTCCGGGGATGCTGGAGGACCAGCGTCGGCACGTAACGGATCTCCCAGCCTCCGTCCAGCGCCCGCCACGCGAGGTCCGACTCCTCGTGACCGAAGAAGAACTCCCCCGGCCACAGCCCGATCTGCCGGAGCATCGGCATCGAGAACGCGTGCCCGCCACCCAGGAACGCCGTCACCGGCCCCCCACGCATCGGATCGCCCGCCCGCAGCCTCGGAACCCATCGCCGCTCGGTCCGACCGTGCTCGTCGGCGACCCGGAACCCGATGATCCCCAGCCCCGGATCCTCCGCGAACCGCCGCCGCACCTCGCGGAACACGTCCGTCGCGATGAGCAGCCCGTCGTCGTCCAACTCGACCACGACATCGACCTCGTCGGCGTCACGCAGCAGCCCAAGCCCCACGTTCCGGCCTCCGGGGCACCCCAGGTTCTCCGCGAGCGGCACCTTGGTCACCTCGGTCGCGCCGGGCGTGCCCGCCACGCCGAGCACATCGGTCGAGACGTCGTCCAGCGAGGTCGCGTTGCCCACCAGCACCACGCGGGCGGCCGGCACGTCCTGCTTCGCCACGGACGCGAGCAGCGCCTCAAGCTCCGCGGGGCGGGTCCCCATGGTCACGATGACAACCCCGATACGCGGCAAGGGCACGGCGGCTCACCTCACTGATCGACAGGGCCCCGATGGTAGAGGCTCCGGGGACGTCACACATCCCTCACTTATGGAGGCCCCGCCTCCCCTTGCGTCGGAGCGCACGGATACCGTCATGCCTCCACTGATCGGACCTTGGGGGGACGAATGAACTGGAACAACAGCACCCGACAACCCTGGGGCCCGGCCCCGGACAAGCCGTCCGCAGCGGCCGCGGGCCTGCCGGCCTGGGCGCGCAAGCGCGTCCTCGTCCCGGCGGCGATCGGCCTCTTCCTCGCCGGAGCCGTCGCGGGGAGCGCCGGCGCCGACGGCAGCGGCGGCTCCACGGCCGACGTCGGCAGTGCCGCGCCCGCGCCCGTCGCGACGGTCACCGTGACGGCGTCGCCGAAGGCCGGAGCCCCGGAAGGCGCCGAGCCGCCCGCACCGAAGGGCACGACCCGGCCGGCGGACGACGGGACCGACGCGAAGGTCTCCGTACCCGACTTCGTCGGCATGGGCCTCCAGTCCGCGCAGGACGCGGCCCAGGCCAAGGGGTTCTCCACCCTGACCTCGCACGACAGCGCGGGCCGGGACCGCATGCAGCTGCTCGACCGGAACTGGAAGGTCTGCTCCCAGAACGTCCGGGCGGGCAAGTCGGTCGCCACGACCACCGAGTTGGACTTCGGTGCCGTGAAGACCGAGGAGAGCTGCCCGGCCAAGGACAAGGAACCCCCGAAGGCGGTGGGCGGCCGGATGCCCGACCTCGCGGGCAAGTCGGTCAACACCGCGCGCGCCGCGCTCGACTCAGGGACCTCCCTCACGGTGAAGGACGCCGCGCAGGACCGGATGGTGCTGCTGGAGAGCAACTGGAAGGTCTGCACCCAGGTGCCGGCGGCAGGCGCCGAGCTGAACGGGCAGCCGGTCGAGATCACGGTGGTGAAGTTCGAGGAGAGCTGCCCGTAGGGCCTGTCTTCAAGCCGCCGCGGCGCCCGCGGTTCGCGCGCCGGTCCGTCAGGCGGACGGCATCTTCGTGACCAGGTCGATCCACGTCCTGGCCTCGGCCGCGAAGTCGACCCGCCCGAGGTCGTGATGGGCCGCGACCCAGCTCCCGGCCGGGGGTTTGTCCTCCCAGTCGTCCTGGGCGGGCGCGGCCCGGCGCAGGTAGATCTCGCAGCCGACCCGGTTGGTGACGAAGCTCAGTTCCAGCCGGGGCGGCCGGCCCCCGGTCCCGACCCGGTCGGTGAGCAGGAAGGTCTGCGTCAGGTACAGCCCGTACTCCACCGTCGGAATGCGGTCGTCCGTGACCTCGCACGCGTCGCACAGGTACCCCTCGGCGGCGAACGCGTCGAAGACCGCCTCGTGCAGGGGAAGCGCGGCGACATGGACGAGGTCGTGGTCGCCGACGGCCTCGTCCTCCTCGACCCGCACCTTCGTGCTGAGCCCGAGGACCGCGCCGACGGCCTGGCCCGACACCTCGGTCACCGGGACGTCCCAGGGGAGCCGGTGCTGGAAGGGCACCCGCCGCTCCTCGCCCTTGGCGAGCGTGAAATAGGCGTCGGCGCTGGGCCAGCAGATGGTCTCCCGGGTCTCGCCTCCCTCGTAGGAGGGCCTCACCTCGGCGAACAGCTTCAGCTCGACGCCACGTAGGTCGGCATGGCGATCGAGGGCGCGCAGGAGGACTTCGCCTTCCAGCAGCCCACCGGGCCGTACGAAACCGGCCGCCACCTGTGTGTCGACCTCCAGCGGCACAGAGCCGCCCCCTCCTAGGCGCCGCAGGCGCTTGAAGACCATGACCGTAGGCTAAACGCGCCGGGTGATCATGACCAGATATGAATAAGGCTGTTCTGTACGAGACATGAGGGGGCGTCAGTCGCGCGCCTCCAGCGCGTCGGCCCGCTCCACCAGCCCGGCGGCCACGTCGTCCCAGTCCGGGCCGTGCAGCCACAGGTTCTGAGCCGCCTCCCGCAGCAGCGCCGGTTCGTCCGGCCGCTGCAACAGCACCAGCCGGTAGCCCAGGTTGCGTACCCATACGGGCAGACGGCCGTCCACGAGGTTGGGGGCCAGTTCACGCAGCATGGCGAGGATGGCGCCCGCGTCGGCGAACGTCAGCTCCTCGACGAAGTAGTGCTCGCGGTGCTCCAGCCCGCACACGGGGGTGGGCCCGTACTCGTCCCCGTACAGGCATCGCGCGTGTGCCGTCAGGCTGCTGTGCATGGACGCGAGACTACGGTCTGGCCCCGGCTTCAGTCTCCGCCGCCGTCGCCGCCGAAGAGCCCGCTCAGCGGATTCCGGCCCGAGCCCTCGGCCGGCGGCTCGCTGCCGGGCCGGCCTCGTCGTACGAACGACGCCAGGCCCCCCTGAGCCGCTACGGACAACCCCCTCCATGCCCGCACGCGCGTCACGGTGCGTGGCCGGGCTCGCGCGGCGAGCACGAGCACCGCGCGCCCCGTGGCGTCAGCCGGTCAGGCCGGTGAGGGCGTCCCCGATGTACTTCACGCCCAGCACGAGGAAGAGGACGATCATGATGGCGGCATTGTGGCGCGCCATCCACGCCTTCCAGCCGCCGAGGATGCGTGCCGCCTCGCCGCCCCCGGTCAGGTAGACGCCGAGCGGGAGCAGCGCGCAGAGCGAGGCGATGAGCACCATGAGGACCGCGGCGACGGCCTTGCCGCCCGCGCCGGCCGTCGACCCGGCGATGGAGACGGCGCCGCCGACGGCCAGGACGAGGTTCTTGGGGTTGGCGACGACGAGCGCGGCGGCGAGACCGGCGGCCTTGCCGGGGCCGAAGGTGTCGATGGCCTTCATCCACCCGGGCGCCGGTGCCTCCTGGCCCTCACGGGGCCGGTCCCGCCACTGCTTCGCGCCCAGGGCCAGGAACAGCAGCCCCAGGCCGAGCTTGAGCCACAGCGTCCAGGTGGCGGGCCCGTCGCCTCCCGAGGCATCGGCCCCGGACCCGGCGAGGACCACGACCGTGACGACGAGGCCGAGGGCGACGACCCACCCACCGGTGAACGCGATGCCGTTCACCCGCCCCTTGGGGGTGGCGAGCATGAGAATGACCGCGATCAGCGGTACCGGGCTGATCGCGATACCGACGGCGGACGTCAGCATCTGACCGACGGCGTCACCCACGGGCCGGCTCCATGCGCGTCTCCTCACCGAAGGGATCGAGTTCCGCACCGGACGCCCCCGCCGACGCACCCTCGGTCCGGTCCCGCCATCCTCAGCCGCCGCGGGCTCCCCGGTGCACCGGGAGTAGGCCGAACGGGTGCCCGGGTGCCCGTGTGGCTACGGCCGGCTGCGGCGATCCGCGGACGCGCACGCGCTCGGTGGCTCCTCCGGGACCGCCCGCGCAGTCGTGCGCGGCGGGCGGACACCACCTCAGTCCGAGGCGGGCGGTTCTGCCGATTCGGCGGCGCGCCGGTACTCGGCGTTGATGCGCTGCGCCTCTTCCAGCTGGTCCTCCAGCACGACGATGCGGCAGGCGGCCTCGATGGGCGTGCCCTGGTCGACCAGTTCGCGGGCGCGGGCGGCGATGCGCAATTGGTAACGGGAGTAGCGGCGGTGGCCGCCTTCCGAACGCAGCGGCGTGATCAGACGGGCCTCACCGATGGCGCGGAGGAAGCCCTGGCTCGTGCCGAGCATCTCGGCGGCCCGGCCCATCGTGTAGGCGGGGTAGTCGTCGTCGTCAAGACGGCCGTACGAGTCGTCTGCTGTCACTTGCACCTCTCTTGTGGAACGCGTGAAGGGGCCTTGGTGCCAGACAGCACCAAGGCCCCGAAGGAACTACTACACCACCTGCCGGTCCCGATACGGCACCGGCCTTCTGTATCCGCACCGGCCTGGCTGCTGCCGGGAGTGCGGGGATCGCGGTTGCTTGACCGGAGACCACCTCACTATCGATGTCCTGCGGTACCCGGGTGAGCAAGGCTCTCCGCCCGGGCGATCCTGATGGCGCGGGCTCCTCCGTTCTTCTCGCGGTGATTACCTGCTTCCTCACGGATACCGCCCCTGTCGTGCTGACGGTCCCGCTCCGGCGGCCCCTCGCTGCGGGCCACCCGGTGCGGCCGTCAGTCCCGTCGCCGTCCTGCAGCAAACCTGGCTTCGAAACTCCACAGCCGCACCGTCCTGCGACTCAATCCATCACCGGCAGTCCGTCTCTGCCGGGTATCACTGTCTCTCGGGTACAGGAGAAACACTACCCGGACCGCTGCGAAATTTCTACTCTTGCCGACATAGATTTTCGGGTGTCCCGTGGAGAGGTAATCGGGCGCACCGGCAGTGGCAGCCGTCCGGAGGCAGCCGGAGACCGGCTGGTACGGCCGCGGTCGTCCACCGGAGCCCCGGGGAAGAGGCGTTCCGGTCCCACGTGAGGGGGACCGCCCGGAGCCACCGCGCGCGATCCGTGCATAAGATCGGCTCTCATGTCGAAGCCTGACGAGCTGCTCGTTGACATCGCCACGCTGGTGGAGTCCGGGCACAGCAACCAGATGTCCCTGACCGTGGTTGCCGGTGGTGCCGTCATCACCGGTCGGCTGGCACCCGAAGCCATGTGGAGGCAACGGGTGTCGGAAGTCCTGACGGATTCGGCCCGGCTGGCCGAGTTCTCCGCCACGTTCACGTCGGCCCCGCGGAAGGACGGGCCGCCCGAGCACCTGCACTTCCACATGGCGCGGATCCTCCAGGGCACGGTGGGCATCCCGGAGACGGGCGGGATGTACCGCGTCTCGATCGCCGATGTCACCGCCTGGACCGTGGGCGACTTCACCTACTCGGAGCACTGACGCCGGGAGGGACCCACGGGTACGCGTGAGGGCCCGGCCGGCACATGCCGGTCGGGCCCTCACGCTGTTCGTTCGGATGCCGGCTCACTCCCCGTCCGCCGGGGCGGGGTGAAGCCGGGTTCGGCCCCGAGGTGGGTTGTTGTTCCGCGGGGCGACGGTTCAGAGGGCCGGGGCGAGGGCGTCCGGGACGCCGTCCCTCTCGTTCGCGGTGAATCGGGTGACGGGCCGGTGGTCCGTGGTCCCCTCCGCCGCGGCGGAGGACCAACGCGGCCCGCGGTCGCCGAGGACGTCACGCAGTCGGAGCCGGTCCGAGTAGCCGGGGCTGTCGCGGACGAGGATGAGCTGGGCCCGGGTGACGAGTCCGGTGCGCAGGTCGTCGGTGTCGCAGAGTCCCAGGTGCACGGTCCTGGCACTGGCCATGACGGACAGGGCCACCTCCACGGTCATGTCGTCGCAGACCTGCGGCCCGGCCGTGTCCACGGCGTCGGACGCCGCCGGGGCGACGGGGCCGGCGTTCGCCGGATCGTGCTCGTTCTGGACCGGTGTCACCACATGCCTCCTGGGGGAATGGGCCGGAATCGGGAAAGCGCGTGGTGCTCAGGCCGCCGCGTTGGACACGGAGTGCCGCCGGCGCCGGGCAACCGCACCCGGGGCGCGACCACGGCTGGCGGACGTGCCGCGCGTGGGCCGTCCGGGAGCCGGCGCGGCGATCGTCACGGGGACGCCGGACGGGGTCCGGGCGCCGGTGATCCGGCTGAGTGCCGCCTCGCCGGAGCGGACTTCGGTGGTACGGGGCACGATGCCGGCGGCCGCCATGAGGCGGGTCATGTCGCGGCGCTGACCGCTGGTGACCAGGGTGACGACACTGCCGGACTCGCCGGCCCGCGCGGTGCGGCCGCCCCGGTGGAGGTAGCCCTTGTGGTCGCTCGGCGGATCCACGTTGACGACGAGGTCGAGATGGTCGACGTGGATCCCGCGCGCCGCGACGTTCGTCGCCACCAGGACCGTGACCTGCCCCGTCTTGAACAGGGCGAGGGTGCGGGTGCGCTGCGGCTGCGACTTGCCGCCGTGCAGGGCGGCCGCACGGACCCCGCTGGCCAGCAGGTGCTGGGTGAGGCGGTCCACCGCGTGCTTGGTGTCCAGGAACATGATCACCCGGCCCTCGCGCGCCGCGATCTCCGTCGTCAGCCGGTGCTTGTCGGCCCCGTGCACGTGCAGGACGTGGTGCTCCATGGTGGTGACAGCGCCCTGCGCGGGGTCCACGGAGTGGACGACGGGGTCGGTGAGGTACCGCCGGACCAGGAGGTCGACGTTACGGTCCAGGGTCGCGGAGAACAGCAGCCGCTGGCCCCCGGGGCGGACCTGGTCCAGGAGCGCGGTGACCTGCGGCATGAACCCCATGTCGGCCATCTGGTCGGCCTCGTCCAGGACCGTGATCGCGACCCGGTCCAGCCGGCAGTCACCGCGCTCGATCAGGTCCTTGAGGCGGCCGGGGGTGGCCACGACGACCTCGGTGCCGCCTCGCAGTGCGTTCGCCTGACGGCCGATCGACATCCCGCCGACGACGGTGGCGAGCCGCAGCTTCGCGGCCCGGGCGTACGGGGTGAGGGCATCGGTGACCTGCTGAGCGAGCTCCCGGGTGGGTACGAGGACCAGGGCGAGCGGCTGACGGGGCTCGGCACGCTGACCGGCGGTGCGGGCCAGCAGGGCCAGGCCGAAGGCGAGCGTCTTGCCGGAGCCGGTCCGGCCGCGGCCCAGGACGTCACGGCCTGCCAGGGAGTTCGGCAGCGTCGCCCCCTGGATGGGGAACGGCGTGGTCACGCCGTGCGCGGTGAGCGCGGTCAGCAGGCTCCTCGGCAGGTCGAGGCCGCTGAACGCCTCGACCGCGGGCAGTCCCGGGGTGACCGTTTTGGGCAGGGCGAATTCTCCCCGCATCGGGACGGGCCGCCGGCCTGTTGAACGGCTCGGGGCGGATGAGCCGGAGCGACGGCCTCGAACCGGACCGGACCGGCTGTTCGTGCGTGTGGGGTTCATGCTGAACCTTCCTTGATACGGCACGCATCAAGGAATTCCGCAGCGTAAGAGCGGCGCGGGGAAATCACAGGCACGGACCGAAATGAAATGCGAACGCGGCCGACAGAAGTTCCGTGGCGGCGTGGGCGGAAAAGAAAGAAGCCGGGGCCCGCACCCCGAGGGATGCGGGCCCCAGCTACAGATGTGCTCAGGCGTCAGACGGTGACGATGTTCTCGGCCGTCGGGCCCTTCTGGCCCTGCGCGATGTCGAAGGAAACCTTCTGCCCCTCCTGGAGCTCGCGGAAGCCCTGGGCGGCGATGTTCGAGAAGTGGGCGAACACGTCAGCGCCGCCACCGTCCTGCTCGATGAAGCCGAAACCCTTTTCCGCGTTGAACCACTTCACGGTGCCAGTAGCCATGTCAATCTCCTTTGGGCAGTACACCGGAATCCGCACTTTGCGGACCCCGTGTCGCCGCGATGATGCCCTGCCCGGAAATGACCGGAAATACGAAGCGCCCCTCTTCGGCCAATGGCCGGCCTGAGGCGCCTGAAGTTTTTTGGGTACCAAAACTGCAACTGCCTACGAAGGTAGCACGCCAAGAGGGTTTTTGTGCGTCCATGATTTTCCCGCACACGCCGCAGTAAAAACCCTCCGAGCGTGGACCGCTAAATTCTGAGGCGGCCGGCGGAGATATTCGGTTCCCCCGGAGGGAGCGCGTCCGCTCGGAGGAACCGATACGTCCCGGACGCGTCGCTCGTGGGCGCCCGCCGCCGGCGTCGGACGCCCGGCCGGCCAAAGCCGTGGCGTGCGGGCCCGACAGGACCGGGTAACGTCTTCGGCATGTTCTTCCAGGCGCCGGTTCACGGCTGAGAGCCTGGCGGGCCCCGCTGACGACTTCGTCAGTGCCCCGGCCCACCGTGAATCCGTAGATCCCTTCACCACACCACCGGGAGAACCCGTGACCGACAGCAAGAACATCAACAACCCCGTGGGCCAGGGCGGCGGCCAGCGCAAGCGGCAGTCCCGCGCCGAACGGCAGAACAACGGTCCGCACCGCAACTTCGACCGCCGGAGCGCCGCCGACCGCAAGGCGGAGCTGGTGCGCAAGATGCGCGAGAAGACGCAGACGGCCGGGAGCGCCGGGCAGACGGACGACGACGCCCGAAGCTGACGCACGACGGCCCGGAGCCGACGCACCACGCCCGAAGCCGACGCACGACGCCCGGACGGGCACGGCCCCGCGGCCGCCCGTCCCCGGCGGTGCGCCGGCTCTCACGCTGCCTTCCCCGGCCGGGGACGGCAGCGGTTTCGTTTCAGGCGGATTCGAGGATCGGGCGGATCTCGACGGTCTCCGGGGTGGGGAGGCTCCTGGCCAGTTCGACGGCCTCCTCGCGGTCGGCCACGTCGACGACGAACCAGCCGCCGAGGGTCTCCCCACCGGTGTGCGCGGGGCCGTCGGTGACCGTCGTCGTCCCGTCGGCGGCCGTGCGGACTGTCGCGGGGAGAACGTGATCGGTCTCCAGGGCGTCGCCGCCCACGAGCTTCCCGGCCGCTGCCAGCGTGCCGATCCAGCCTTCGTACTCCTTGCGGTAAGCGACCCGGTCGGCCTGGATCCGGCGGCGTGACTCGTCCGTCTCGAAGATCACGAGTGCGTATTTCATGGTGGTTCCCTTCCGGCCTGCGGGCATGCGGCCAGTACTGATGCTGGTCGAGGGCTGTCTGACGGGCCTGGGGCACAGGCACCGGCCGAGGACCGCACCCCGCACGGGGGCGCGGTCCTCCGTACGGGCGGTTACGAGGTCCAGCCGCCGTACGGCACGGTGATGAGCTCCATGGCGTGACCCGCCGGGTCCATGAAGTACACGCCGCGGCCACCGTCGTTGTGATTGACCGTGCCCGGCTGCTTCCGCTGGGGGTCGGCGTAGTGCTCGATGCCGCGCTCTCTGATCTGCGCGTACGCCGCGTCGAACTCTTCCTCGGAGATCAGGAAGGCGTAGTGCTGCGGCGTGATGCTGTCCACCGGGACGGTGGCGAAGTCCAGTGTGACGCCGTTACCCAGACCGACCGCGATGAACGGGCCCCACTCGGCGGTGATCTCAAGGTTGAGCAGGTTCGTGAAGAACTCTGCGGATTCCCGGTTGTTCCGGGCGTGGACGATCGTGTGATTCAACTCGACTGACAAGGAATGCCTCCGAAGGCATGTCCCGACACCTCCATGCCTCACCCAGCCGGTGACCGACACGCGATGTTGCCGTAGATCATATCCCTATCTGCCCGGTGGATCAAGGAAGTTGGGGGAAGCCGCGGCAGGGCCGGCGAAGGCGGGGGCCCCGCGCGCCGAGGCAGATCACGGGACCGGTCAGGAATCGAGAAGCCCCCGCTGCGGCACGACTCCTAGCGTGAGGGGCATGGCAAACACCGCTTCCACCGCAGCCGTCACGTCGCTCACGTCCGTCACCCTTGAGGTGGCCGACCTCGATGCCGCCCGCCACTTCTACAGCGCCTTCGGCGTGGACACGTACATCGCCCTGAGGGCGTCCGAGGCCCACTCCACCGGATTCCGCGGCTTCACCCTGGCGCTCACGGTGCCCCGCCCGGCCGTCGTCGACGGCTTCGTCGGCGCCGCCGTCGCCGCCGGTGCCACCGTCCTGAAGCCCGCCGCGAAGTCGTTGTGGGGCTACGGCGGCGTCGTCCAGGCCCCCGACGGGACGATCTGGAAGATCGCGACCTCGGAGAAGAAGGACACCGGCCCTGACACCCGCGAGATCGACGAGGTCGTCCTGCTGATCGGCGTCGAGGACGTGAAGGCCACCAAGCAGTTCTACGTCGACCGGGGCCTGACCGTGGCCAGGAGCTTCGGCGGCAAGTACGCCGAGTTCGCCGCCGGTCCGGCCTGCCCGGTCAAGCTCGCGCTGTACAAGCGCCGCGCCCTGGCGAAGGACCTCGGCGTTCCCGTCGACGGCACCGGCTCGCACCGCGTCGCCCTCGGCAGCGCCACCGACGCCTTCACCGACCTGGACGGCTTCGCCTGGGAGCGCGCCGCGTAGCGCCGTCTCCTGCCCGGCCGCCGCCCGGGACGGCGTGGCGCGTGGCGGAAACGTCCAGGACAGGGCGATGGTCCCGGTGCGGGGAGAGCAAGCGGCCCACCAGACCACAGGAGGAGCACCATGAAGTTCCGTGCACACGTCGAGCCACCTGAGCCCATGCGCGGCCTGGAGGTCCCGCCCGAGGTGGTGGCGGCACTGGACGGGGGCGCGCGACCGCCGGTGACCATCACGGTCAACGGGCATTCCTGGAAGAGCCGGGTCGCCCTCCTGCGCGGCCGTCACCTGCTCGGCCTCAGCAACGCCAACCGCCGGGCCGCCGGTGTCGAGATCGGCGAGGAGGTGGAGGTCGAGCTGGACCTCGACACCGAGCCACGCGTCGTCGTGGAGCCCGCCGACTTCGCCCGAGCCCTGGACGCCGACCCCGCCGCCCGAGAGGCGTACGACCACCTCTCCCACAGCCGCAAGCGCGAACACGTGCGCGCCATCGAGAACGCGAAAAAACCCGAGACCCGCCAACGCCGCATCGAAAAGGCCATCACCACCCTGCGCGGCTGACCCGAGGCTTTTGTCCGGAGCGGTGACGAGAACCGAACTCGCCCTCTGCGCTTGGGAATCGATGGTTCTCGGGCAGCCAAAGTGGATCCGGCCCGCTTATTTGTACGGGCCGGCGAGGCCGGTGTGGTCTCTGGGTGCCTCACGTGACCACTGTTGTCCGCTCCGAAGCGCACGGATGGGGGTACGGACGCGGGGGTTGAGTAGTCGGGCAGGGAGCCGGACATCACGCGGCACTCCGACCACTACGACGCCCAAGCTCGGGCGTCGTTGCGCGTGCCGCGCGACCGGCGATTGCTAGGCGTCGCGGCGTAGCGTGAACCAGAAGGTCGGCACCGAGTTGGTGCCCGGTGTGACGTCGACCAGTTCCCAGCCGGGGAACCTGGCGCGGAGCTCGTCGGCAGTGACGCCCGCCGCCCACGACGTGATCTCGGTGGCCGAGCTGCCGAGCGGCTCGGGGCCGTACCCGAACATCAGTAGACGGGCTCCGGGAGCGGCGCGGTGGGTGAGCCCGGCGGCGTAGGCGTCGCGGCGGTGCAGCGGGACCCCGCAGTAGCAGCTCAGGTCGAAGAACAGGTCGAAGGGGCCCGGCACGTCCAGCTCGTCGAGGCGGGTGGCGTCTCCGTGCAGCAGCCGCACCGCTACCCCTGCCTCCGCAGCCTTCTTCCTGGCCCGGTCGACGGCGCGATCGATCAGGTCGACGGCTGCCACCTCCCAGCCGTGCCGTGCGAGGTAGATGGCGTTGGTCCCCGTGCCGCAGCCGAGTTCGAGAGCGCGGCCGGCAGCCGGCGCGCCGTGCTCCTCCACCAGGGCGACCAGCTCGGGCGGCGTCACGCCGGTGTCCCACGGCGCCTTGCCGGCGCGGTAGTAGCCGTCCAGTGCCCGGTGGACGGACTCCTCCTCCGCGTCCTGCTGAGTTGAGGTCAGGTCCGGTGTCGGCCCCTGAGTGGCGTTGGACAGGTCCATCGTCTCCTCCAAGAAATTAGAGTTGGACTCTAGTGACGTACTCTAGAGATAGACTCGCACCATGGATGATGTCAAGCGACCGGACAAGCGGGCCGAGCGCTCACGCCGCACGCGTGAAAAGGTCGTCGAGGCGGCTCGCGAGCTGTTCCTTGCACAGGGATACGGGGCGACGAGCCTGCAGGAGGTCGCGGACCGGGCGGGCGTGGCCGTTCAGACGGTCTACTTCGTCTTTCGCAACAAGCGCACGCTCTTCAAGGAGGTGGTCGACACGTCCATTGCTGGGGACGCCGAGCCGGTCGCGACCATGGATCGTGAGTGGTTTCGCGCCGCGTGCGCCGAGCCCACCGCAGCCGGCCAGTTGCGCGCGCACGTCCACGGCACCCGCGAGATCCTCGGCCGGGTCGCCCCGATCATGCCGCTGATCGAGACCGCCGCGGCCACCGACCCTGAGATCGCTGCGCAGTGGCCGGACGGCCCCGACCCGCGTTACACCGTGCAGTACGCGGCGGCCGAAGCCCTGGCCGGCAAGCCCGACGCCCGTCCTGGCCTCACCACCGAGACGGCGGCGGACCTGCTGTTCGGCCTGCTCAGCCCGCAGCTCTACCTGATCTTCGTCCGCGACCGAGAGTGGTCACCGGACAGGTGGGAAGAGTGGGCCCGTGCAGCCTTGACCTCACAACTCTGCGCCGACCCCGGCTGAGCGGAACGCTCTGCGGGTCGACCCGGCGGCACGCCTGTGAGGCCGTACACCGGTGACCACGACATTGACCGGGTGGTCGACCTGCCTCTTCCGGGGAGCGGGGTGCAGAAGGTGCCGTTCGAGGTGAGGAGTTCCTCTTAGGTATCGGCAAAGGATAAGGAGACATGCGCCTTCACCTGAGTGTTACCGAAACCGGGCTCAGCGAGCAGGTCCTGCCTCCGCCGACCACGCCGTGGATTTCTGGAGCGTGGGGCCGTCGACCCGGACCGCGCCGGCCACGTACGCGGCCCAGAGGAGTTCCTGACAGCCGAAGAAGGATTCTCCCCAACTGTCCACCCAGATGTGGATGCGGGACGGTCCGACCGGTGTGGCGTCCCACCACTCCCAGCCCCGGGAGTCCTCGTCGGGGTCGAAGCGGTACAGCCAGTCCTGCGTCTCCCACGGCCGGCCGCCCCTCGTGTGCGCCACGTATCCCTCGCGGCCGGCCCTGGCGAACTGCGGGACGCGCTCCTCGTGACCGGAACCAACAGCGGCGAACCAGGACGGAACGTCGTTGACCGGCAGGCTCTCCTGCTCGAAATCCGCAGTGGCCCCCAAGCGAACGGCAGGCGAAAGGATCGAACGCAGACGCTGCTCGTACTCCGTGGCGTCGCCGGTGACCTCGACGGCGAAGAGAGAGAGGACGGGCGGCGCGGATCCGGCATCCGGGCGAACCTGAAGTCGCTGGAATTCTGCCGCCAGGCTGTCGCTGTTGTGCATCATTTTGGGATGTTCACCCTTCTCGAACCACGCGCCCGGATCCGGGAATAATGGCATCCCTCAATCCGTCGAGCATTTTATCGGGAATACCGTAGAGGTGTGGACCCTTTGTTGGGTCCGAGATCTCGGGATACTCCTTGAGGAGCGCTTTCCATTCCTGACGGGTGAACGCGGAGCCGTCGGGGTGATCGGCCTTGTTTTGTGGAAGTGCATTCTCGTGAATGGAATCCCGATAGGACTTCGGGATGTCGTACGAAACGATCTGCCCGCTGTCGGAGCGAAACTCTACTGTGTGTTTCATGTCGCCGCTCATATTAAGGTATAGCTTGCCGTGACCGGTGATCGTCACCTCTCCGTTCTCGCCGATATGAACGCGCTGGCTCAGTGGATGGTCCGTTTGCTTGCGGTAGACCGTCACCGTTTCGTCCGGGCAATCGACAGGAGCGAGCCCGAGGGGGTCGGAGGCCGTGTGCGGGTTGTTGACGTAGGTCGCGGGATTCGGGGCGGGTGCGAGCCCTAGAGGGTCCGGCGTCAGATAACGGGCGGTCTCGGGGTCGTAATGGCGGAAATAGTTGTAGTGCAGACCGGTTTCCGGATCGAAGTACTGACCCGGGAAGCGCAACGGTGTGTAAGCGGTGGAGGTGCGTGACCAAGTGGTGGTGCCCCACAGTGTGGTGCGGGTGTGCCAAGCAATACTGCCGGACTCGTCGATGAGTTCGGTGGGCGTGCCGACGAGGTCGGTGACGATGGCGAAGAAGCGCTGGTCGACTTCCTCTTGAGAGGTGTCGGATGCGGTGATGCGTTCGGTCTGCGCCAACGGGCGTATCCCGGAGTGGTCCCAGGTGAGGATGACCGCGTTCGGGAGGTCGGTGGAGGTGGTGGTCTCTTCGCAGAGAGTGCTGCCGTCCCACGTGAAGCTCACCCGCTCGGCCAGAGTGACACCGTCTGGAGCGATCCGCTGCTTCGCGGTTCGGCGGCCGAGCGGATCGTAGAGGTAGCGCCACCGGGAGCCGTCCGGGGTGGTGACGGCGGTAAGGCGGTCCTCGGCGTCCCAGGTGAAGGTCCAGGTGTCGGGCTTGCGGGAGAGCCTGGTCTTCTGGCGCAGGGTGATGCGGCCGGCGGCGTCGTGCTCGTAACGGACGTTACCCGCGCGGGATATGCGGGTCCCCGCGTATGTGCGCGGACCGATTGCCTCCTGACCGGGCATGGACGCGGGCCACGAGGCCGCCGTCTGGTTGCCCGCCTCGTCGTAGGCATACGTCTCGGTCCAGTTGGTCGCGTGGACCCCGGTGACGCGACCGGCCGGGTCGAGATCGAATCGCCGGGACCCGGAGAGTTCGTCATCGATACCGGTCAGCATTCCGTCGGAGCGATATCTGTACGTGCGGTGATTGAGGCTGCGTCCGCCGGACGAGGTCTCCTGTCCGGCGACGCGTCCGGCAGTGTCCCACTCGGTCGTGAACGTGAGCATCTCGCCGAACCTGCGCGTCAGCTCACGGCCGTTGGCGTCGCGGTCGAAGGTCACATCCTGCCCGCCACTGGTCTGCCGTACGAGGTTCCCGGCTGCGTCGTAGGTGTAGTCGGTGACCTGCCCGGTGGGGGTCACCCGGCGGGTGCGGCGGCCCAAGGCGTCGTAGGCGTACGTGGTGGCCCGTCCGTCGACCAGCTCCGTCTTGATCCGCCCGACACGGTCGTACTGATAGCTGAGTTCCCCGTCTGGACCGGACGCGTGCAGGAGTTGGCCGCCAGAGGTGTACGCGTAGCTGGTGGTCCGACCCGACGCGGTCTTGCGGGTCACCCGTCCACCGATGTCGCGTTCGTAGTGGATGGTCTCGCCCGTCGGCGTGATGCGGCGGATCACTTGGCCGACGGGGTCGAGCCCGTAGCGGAGCGTGCGCCCGTCGAAGTCGGTCTCGGCGATCACCCGGCCCGCGGAATCGTACTCGTAACTCCAGTTCAGACCCTGGGGGTTGGTCACCCGTGTCAGGCGCAGCTCGGCGTCGTGGCCGAATGTGTAGCGACACCCGTCCGGCCCGGATCGCGCCGTGAGAAGGTCGAAGTGGCTGTACTCGTAGTGGCTGGTGCGGCCCGAGAGATCGCTGTGGGTGAGGCAGTTGCCCTCGCCGTCCCAGGTCCACGATTCGGTGGCGCCGTCGGGTGCGGTCCGTCGGGAGAGCAGACCGTCGGCGTTCCACTCGTAGCCGGTGACCGCTCCCAGGGCGTCCGTCACGCTCAAGAGGCGCCCGTAGAGGTCACGCTGGTAGCGGGTGGTGCCGCCGAGCGGGTCGGTCATTTCCACTGGCAGGCCGGCCGGGTCGCAGCGCACGGTCGTCACCTCGCCGACGGCGTCGATAACGGTGTTGGGGCGGCCGTGGGCATCGTAGGTGTAGCGCGTGGTCTGCCCCGCGGGGTCGGTGAGGGAGGTTCGGTTGCCGCGGTCGTCGAACGTCTGCTGCCATCGGGTACCGCCGGGTGCGATGATTTCCGTCGCCTGGCCCGAGGAGTCGCGCTCGGCGCGGATGGTGCTTCCGTCGGGGCGGGTGAGAGTGGAGAGCCGGCCGTCCTCGTCGTAGGAGAAGAGGGTCGTCCGCCCGAGCGCGTCCGTGCGGCTGAGCCGGTTTCCTCGGGTGTCGTAGGTGAAGCGGGTGGTGTGGCCGAGCGGGTCGGTGGTCGCGAGGACGCGGCTGCCCGGGCCGATGACGTGACGGGTGGTGCGGCCCTCGGCGGTGGTCAGGGTGGTGGTGCGGTGGCCCGTCGCCGGGTCGGGTTCGCCGTAGCCGAGGGTGACCTGGAAATGCCCGGCCTCACCGCCCTCCGCGGTTACCCGATGTTGTTCGTCGTACGTGTAGGCGTAGCCGCAACCGTTGGAGTCGACCCATCCGGTCACCCTGCGGTGGTTGTCATACGTGAAGGTGAGGGTGGCGCCGGAGGGCTTGGTGACCTCGGCGAGATTGCCATCCGTGTAGCCGTAGACCATGACGGGCCGGACCGGTCGTCCGTCCGCCCCATCGTCCGGCCCGGTGAGCGTCAGAGCGGTGACGCGGCGGTCGGCCGTCGTCAGGGACAGGTGGTAGCCGGCCGAGTGGACCAGTGCCAGGGGCGTGCCGTCGTCCGTGCGGTCCAGGGTGATGGTGTTGTTGTTGCTGTCGGCGATCTCGACGAGCCAGGCGTTTCCGTCGTCACCGGGTTCTGTTCCGGGAGGGCCGGCGAAGAGCTTGGTCTGCCGGTTCTCGGGGTCGGAGATCGTGTAGTCACCGTTCTCGTCACGGCTCAGGACGTCGCGTGAGGTGCCGGATTCCGGGCGGGTCGGGAGGCCGGGGACGGGGTGGGGGTAGGTGATCAGCAGGCCGTCGTCGGTGACGTGGATGACGCCGGTGGCGTCGATTTCCAGGTGCTCGTCGACGGTGGAGGACCAGGAAGGACCGAAGAAGCGGCCTGCGGTGTAGCCGGATTCGCAGCGGCGGGTGAAGGCGAGCGGAAGAACTCCGGGCAGGACCACATCGGTCTGAGGCAGGAACATGCGGCCGGAGGCGAGGTCGACCGGGTCGGTGCCCGTGGTGGTGCGCTCCTCGGGGGTGCGGTTGTGGGTGCCTTCGGGGGCGTCGTCGACCAGTCGGCGGGCCTTGTTCGCGTCCTGGGCGAGGTCCGCGAGTTCCTTCGCGGTCCGGGCCCCCTTGACCGCGGCTCCGCCGCCACCGGTCGCAGCGGTGAGGACCAGGTCGGGGACGAGGCGGCCGAGCCCTTCGGCGGGGTCCTTCATGAACTCGGTGACCATCTGCTTGCCGGTGCCCCAGGGGTCGTTGGCGACCTGGACGAGTCCGGCGGCGGTGTTGTTCAGCGCGAGTCCGTACTCGGCGGGGTGCGTGACGTTGTACGGGTCCATCGGGTTGACGGTGCGCACGAAGTTGAGGAGCCCGGCCGTGCCCTTGGCGATCCCGCCGACGAAGTGCGTGTGCATCAACTGGGTCTCGGCGAACCCGTCGGCGACCTGATCGGCGTACTTCGGCTTCTTCGGCGCGGCGTCACGGGCAGCGGCGACGGCGGTGCGGGCGTTCTCGGCCGCGGTGTTGCGCTGCGTACGCGCCTCGGCGAGGAGTTGCTGGGCCTCCTCCATGCGCGCCTTGCCGGGATCGGTGAACTCCCCGGGCCTGGGCGGAAGCGTGGACGGGTCGCGTTTGTCGGCGGGCAGGGCGTTGTACGTGTCGACGGCCTTGTTGAAGGTGTCGCACTTCTCCTTGTGGGCGTCCATCGCCTCTCCGGAGGCCCTGGTGCCCGCCTTCCACTTGTCTATCGCCAACTGGGCCTGCCCCTGGGCCCACTCGACCGTGCCGGCGAACGACTCCAGCGCGCCCGAGGCCTTCTCGAATGCGTCGGCGGCCTTGAACCACTGGGGCGGCTCCACGGAGACCGACTCCCGGAACGCGTCCGCCGTCTTCCCCTTGAGCTCGGAGGCGTCCAGTCCTTTGAGCCCGTCGCCGACCTTGTCGAGCGAGCTCTGCAGGTTCTTCAGGTGGGTGGCGGTCGAGCGGATCTCGGACGGGCTCCCATAGATCAGCTTCTTCTTGTCCTCGGTCTGACCGAGGTCCATCTCCTCGGCTTCGGCGCCCATCCGGTTCGCCACCGAACGCGACTGTTCGCGCACCCAGTCCGCGCCCGAGTCCCAGCCCACGTCCTCCAGCCGGTCAGCGGTCCAGTCCCCGGCGTCCTCGACCCGGTCACCGACCCACTTCTTACCGCCGTCGACGGCATCCTCGATGAAGTCCGGCGTCAGATCGCCGACAAGGTCCCCCAGCCCCATCGATTCAGCTCCCCCCGCTGCCCTGCTGCTGTTGCCGGGCCCGCTCCTCGGGCGAGGGTCCGAACGCTTCGTCCACGCCCCGGTCGAAGGTCTCCTGGTCGCGGCCGAGCAGGTTGTTCACCACGTCGTTGTTCAGGCCCCCGACGCCATCGGTCATCAGCGCCCGGCCGGTGTCCTTCCAGGTCTGCCCGGCTTCGTTCCCGGCCCGCTCGAACGACTCCACGCTGTAGTCCGGGCTCAGGTAGTCCGGGGTGAGGACCTCGCCCCACCCCTGGTTGACGATGTCGTCCTCGGACGCGTTCGGATTGCCCACGCCCGCGTTGACCACGATCTTCAGCGTGCCCTCGATGTACTGCTCCTCCTCCCACAGCACACCCGCGGACAGACCCAGCTTCGCCGCGATGGCGTTGGCGTCCTGGACCAGTGCCCGGACCCCCCACTCCCATCGCTCGCAGAAGTCCTCGAAGGTCACCGACAACCCGTAATGGCCGGCCTCCATCCCGGTCATCGACAGCCCCGACACACCCTTGCCCAGCGCCGCCCCGGTGCCAGAACCGATCTCCCCCAGCTCGTCCACCGCCGCGCGCAGCCCACTGGTGATCTTCTGGACACTCCCAGGATCAACGTGCAGATCCCCCGTACCGCCGCCGCTCACAGCCCACGCCCCCCGTCGCTTCCTCGTGGGGGCACCGCGTTCTCACCGTCTACCGCCACCGTGTCCGGCACGATTCCCGTCACCGGCGGGAAGAACATGGCCCCCTCGGGATCAGCGATGTCTACTGCGACCCCCGCCGGCACTCCCATCGCCGGTACGACCTCGTCCAGCAGCCGCGCTCCCCGCAGCCTCGCGAACTCCCAAGAGCGCCAAGCCGCCCCGGCGTCATGAACAGAACCCCGGCCCTGCGCGAACCGCGCCATTGCTGCCTCGTCCGTGAACCCGCACACCCAGCGCACCCCGCCGAACTCTGCGGTCCACAACCCTCCACCGGCCCACGGCACCAGTACCAAAGCCCGCCGGAACTCCCCCAGCAGCGCCCGGGGATCACCCACCCCGGCCCGCTGTTCGGCTATTCGATCCGCCAGCGTTGTCCCCTCAGCCATGGAACCCCCGTTCGCATTCGCTATCGGCCCCAAACACCGTAGGGCACCACACCCGGCACTATCAGCGGTTCCAGGACCGTGGCTGCTTCCGATCGGTGCGGTGTGCGGGGCGGCAGGGGCGCAGCGGCTCGGGGGAGGTTCGCCAGTGCCCTGGCGGTCGCCGAAGTGCTCTCCGGCTTCGGACCGAGCAAACAAGAAGAGGCCCCGGTCATTGACCAGGGCCTTGATTCAAAGAGCGGGTGACGAGAATCGAACTCGCGCTCTGAGCCTGGGAATCAACGGTTCTTGGGCCCGTTGAAGGGCTCTGACCTGCATTTTTTCGCCAGGCGGGGTGTATGGCTACGGCCCCTGGGAACCGCGCGCCTGACCGCCGTTGCCCGCTCTGCAGGGCACGGACCGGGTACGGGAGTCGCTACGGAGACCGTGCCCCAGCGTCTGAGCTGTTACGGCTGAGGCTTGTACAACCAACCGACCCTCCTGTCCGTCTTGTTCCAAGACGTCTGTCCGACATCGGCCGCCGAACAGGACTGAAGGACTTGATGAACCCAGCCAGACGCACGACCGCCACCGCCTTGGTTCTGGCCACGGCAGGCGGAGTGCTCTACGCCACCGCCGTACCTGCTTCTGCGGCGGTGAACTGCACTTCCCCCGTCTTCAAGCGGCAGTTCTTCGCGAACACGACGTTCTCGGGCACGCCGAAGAAGACGGACTGCGATTCCGTGATCGACCAGAACTGGGGCAAGGGGGCACCCGTCCCCGGCGTGCCGTCCAACAACTTCGGCGTGCGCTGGTCGGTGACGCGCGACTTCGGCTCCGGTGGTCCCTTCACGTTCACGGCCTCCGCCCAGGACGGAATGCGCGTCTACCTCGATGGCGTCCGGAAAATCGTCGTGTGGAAGAACGTCCCCACCACCGTCAAGAAGACGGTCAACGTGACGATCCCCGCAGGCAAGCACACGATCCGCTTCGACTTCGTCAACTGGACGGGTTCCGCGAACGTCAGGTTCGCCTATACGCCACGCACCTCCGCCGCCTACGACAAGGTCAAGCCGCTCATCCCGACTGGCACGGCCGTCTCGTACAACTCCGCCACCGGCGCCGCCAAGCTCACCTGGACCAGGAGCAAGGAGATGGACCTGGCGAACTACCGGGTCTACCGGCGGCTGAAGGGCGCGCCGTACGGCAAGCAACTCGCGACGACCACCGCCACGTCGTACACCGACAGCGCGCTGCCGAAGACCGGAGCGGCCTACTACTACGAGGTGCGGGCCGTCGACAAGGCGGGCAATGTCTCCGGCGGCAGCCCCGACAAGCTCGTCACCACCGTCGACAGGACGCCGCCCGCCGCGCCCTTCGTCGAATGGGATGCCTGCCCGGCCGACCAGCCCTTCGCGGCACCGGAGCTGGTCACCACCGCGAAGAACGCCGCTGACATCGCCCGGTACGAGATGCAGCGGCTCGACGCGACCACGAAGAGCTGGAGCACCGTCTACTCCGGCACCAAGGGTGCGATCTGCGACACCGGCTACCGGGCCGACGGCAGCAAGGTCACCTACCGAGGGCGGGCCCGGGACGCCGCCGGGAACTGGTCGGCGTACTCGGCCGCCACGACGTTCACCACCCCCGACCTGACTCCGCCCGCCGCTGTCACGGGGCTCCGAGCCGAGTACCGGTCGGGCGTTCCGCATTTGGTGTGGTTGCCCGTCACCGGGGCCGCCTCGTACCAGGTCCTCCAGTACGAACCGGCGACGGGTGGTTACGTCGACGTTCTTGCCGAGGGCAGCCCCAGCACCGGGACCGACGTGGTGCCGCACCAGTCGGCCGCCGTCGCCGACAGCTACCGGTACGCGGTGCGCTCGCTGGACGCCAAGGGCAACCCTGCCGCGCCGGTGGAGATCACTCTGGAGTTGGCCGATCGTCCGGAGGCAATCCCCGCGTTCAAGACCACTGCCAGCAAGTTCGACGAGGGTGTGATGGTCGAGTGGAGCAGCGTCGACCCATGGACCGTCGATGAGCAGCCTCTTCCCACGTACAAGATCATCCGGACCGACACCGCGACCGGCGAGACCGACATCGTGGACCAGTGCAAGCCGAACCGCTCGGTGGACCTGCCGCTTGATGACCCGGACACGTACTGGACCTGGGCGGACGACGATGCTCCTCTGTCCGCCCGCAAACAGGTCAACGGCAGCTGCTGGGACGTCCAGGGCAAGTCGGAGACGACGTACGAGTACCGAGTCGTGACGACCGACCGGTACGGACATGTGTCGCAGCCCGGCCCGCCCGCCACGGAGACCACCCCGGACACCCAGCGTCCCGCCGCGGTCCAGGACCTGACCGCGGAACGAGTCCCGCTCGGCGTCCGGCTGACCTGGACGCCGCCCACCGACACCGATGTCTCCGGCTACCGCGCGTGGCAGGGCGTCACCGACCCGGACAGCGGTGAGACGGTCTGGAAGGACAACTGCTGGACCGGAAGCTCCCTGACCAGGACCGAAATCCTCTGCCCGACAGTGCCGGACGGCGCCACCCACGTTTACAAGGTGGCCGCGATGGACGATTACCGCGACGATCCACTCGATGTCCTCCACCCCGCCGAGGTCTCGGTCACCCTGCCCGACACCCAGCCGCCGGGCTGGACGGAGACCGAGGTCCGTGAGGGCCAGTACCCGGATCTTTACGTCGGCTGCTCTGAAAGCTCCGGACTCGGGGACTGTTCCCGGTTCGCGAGCTACCGCGTGGAGCGCTGGGACCCCGTCACTGCCGCTTACGTCGTCCTGGCGGAGGGCGCGACGGGTGACGCCGCGTTCTACATGGACACCACGGTGCACGAGGACCGGCTCGGCCTGTACTACTACCGCGTCGTACGGCTCGACGCCTCGGGCGTCGAAGCCGTGACCCGATCGACGGCGTACGGCATCTGGGACTCCTGGCTCTGACCGGACGTGGGAGGGGACCGAAGGGTTCTTCGGTCCCCTCCCCATGCCGGGCGACGAGCGGTTCGACCGGCCGCAGGACTTCGCAGCGGGCGCGTGATCCGGGCGGGCCGACTGGTCAGAGGGGGATGATGCGGACTTGGTTGCCGCAGAGCTTGGTCATGTCATCGCTGTCGGACGTCAGCAGGGTGACGGGTTTCGGCTGACGGAGCGCGACCTCGGCGACCGTGGCGTCGATGGCGTACTTGTGCCCGTGCAGCCCGGCGGCTTTGAGGAGACCAGCCGCCGCTTTCGCCGCCTGCTCGGTGACGGGCTCCACCTTGATGCGGGACAGGGCCCAGTTCAGGCGGGGCATGTTGGTACGGGAGTGGGTGGCTTCCACGATGGTGTTGGCCCCGATCACGAGGTCGGCTCCCATGTCGTGGAAGACCTGAAACATCGCGAGGAGCTTGCGGTCCTGCGCGATCCAGGCGGAGAGCCCTTCCGAGTCCAGGACGACGGTTTCGATGCGCTCGCTCACGCGGCGTCCGCGCCCCTGGCGGAAACGTTGCCGCCGAAGATTTTCGCGTGCGCCTCGGCGAGCTCCTCGTCGCTGAATGCTCCGTGCTCCTCCTTATGGCGGCGGAGGTCCTCGCTCAGGAGTTGGTGCCGGATCTGGCGGGCTACGGCTTCCGCTACGTAGCCCGAGACGTTGTCCGTGAGTTTGCGGAGCTCCGCCACCTGATCGCTGGGGAGCGTGACGGTGATGCGAGTCGTTGAGGACATAATGCAAGCATACCGGAGTATGCAACGGGTGGCTCGCGGTGCCCCGGCTGCTTGCGGCGGAGTGGGATCATTGGCGCCTTGGTGAGCGACCAAAGGCTCTGCCGTCGGGCTTCTTCGACTTGTTCAGGTTAGGTGCCCCTAAAGGTCTTACCGTCGCTACAGGGAAGTTGTGGCCCGGTCGGACGACGGCGTCGTCGCCGTCAGGTACGGACGCTCACGCGAGGATCTGGATGTCAGTCCCTCCCTGCCGGTTCGGGGACGCGCCAGATTATTCGGACCTGTTCGTCGAGGGGGAGCGAGGGGCCGCCCACGTAGATACTCTGGATGAGATACAGGATGGCGAGCCGGTAGGCCTCCGGTTCGATGTCGTCCACCGATTCCACCGTTGCCCGGCTGAGCTTGTGCACCTGTCGGACGATGCCTGGCTCGGTTTCGAGGGAGCCGAGTTCGGCCAAGATGTTCGGTTCCAGCTCGATTTCCTCCCGCATCGCTCGGATCGAGCGCTGCACGAGGTCGGGCTCGGAATCGATGCGGTCGAGTATGAGCTCGAGTACGTACGTATGGATGACGTCCGCTGCAATACTGCCGTGTTCCGGGGGCTCCTCCCCGGTGCAACTCGGGCATCCCTCGCACTCGACGAGTTCGCCCTCCGGGCCTTCGTCGGCCTGCCGGGTGGAGGCGAAGCACGCGGCCACCCACATCAGTTCGGTTCGGTCCAGCCCCAGGTCTTCGGCGGTCAACAGATCGATGTCCGGGGTCCCGAGGTCCTCCGGGGGCTCGGGCAGCTGAAGCTCGGACCGCATCAGCGACTCCAGAGTGACCCAGGCCGGTTCCCATTCCTGGGTGCTGAGCAGCAGTGTCGCCACTGTGTCGCCCGGGCGCTTCCAGAAGATGAGGTCTTCGTCGTCACCGTTGACGAAGTGCAGAACGTGATCGGCAGGGTCGAATTCCGCTCCGGACATCTCCTCAAGGTGAGTAAGAACGGCCTGCCGGCCGCGATAGCGCCCGACGTAGCGGCGTGCCTGGGCGACGAAGGAGCCCATGGTGGTGTCGTTCAGCACCGCATTGGGGCTGATCCCGATGAAGCGCGGCTCATGGAAGGGACCGGAGCGGCGGAGCTGCTGGGTGGCGTTGGCCCAGTACAGCTCCTTGGTGTCCGGGTCGTACACCACGCAGTAGACCGGGATGTTGCCCTCCGACCAGGTATCGCGATGCCGGTCGACGGGCACGACATAGCCGTTGCCCCGACGCCAGCTGTCGCCTCCCTTGACCTGGACCTTGATCGTGTCGCTGGTGACATCGTCGTCGTCGGTGAAGGTGACGTAGAAATCTTCACCGAAGTCGTTCTGCCCGGATATCTCCTGCACGATGTGGTCGTGCTGCTCCAGCAGTGTGCGCAGCGCGTTCACCGCGGCCTGGCCCACCCGCCGCCCTTTGGGGATCTTCGGCATGTCACTTTCTCCACAGGTTTCTCGTCCACCCCGGGCGAACCGCGACAGCCCCGCCCCCGGCTACCTTGCCCCATGCGTCTGACATAGCGTCCGGGAGTGCTCCGATGGCCAGGGGCCGGCTCGATAACCTGGCCTTTGACGCGGAGCGGGTGACAACGGGCGGGCGCCCAGTAGGAGAGTTAGGCATCGGCTTCGGTACGGTCCCTCGCCTACGCGGAGCGCACCGCGAAACTGCCCAGCGAAGGGCTGTCCCGTACCTCCGGAGCCGCTTGCCGATGTCCGGTTCGACCTGCTTGGCCGGGATCGTATTGAGGCCGGTAGTCGGGGCGCAACCGGACAAGCCGGTCCGTCTGTGGCGACCCACGGGCCTCTGCCCCGAGTTACGGGACACCGCTTAGCGGGCCCGTTTCCAAGTCCGGTGCGGCAGCTGAAAGCCCGTGGCGGTGCAGCAGCGGGTCCGGCATCATCCCCATGTGATGGTGATGCAACCCGTTCTGCAAATCCTCGCCACCGACGACTTCGCGCTCTGGCCGGTTGACGAGCACGAGTTATACGGCTACCTCGTGCTGAACGGGGAGCGCTCTCCTGCGGAGGTGGGTACGGCGGTGATGCGTATCGCCGCCTGGAACGACGTCGAGCCGGACGAGAAGCACGGCTGTGCCCGACCGACCCGCTCAGCGCCTTCGTCGAGCCGGGCTCCTGCAACGGCCCGGTCATGCATGCCCTCTCCCAGCTCCGGTAAGGGAGGAACACTTGGACAAGTCCAGACAACAAACAAGGCCCGAGTCGATGACCTGGGCCTTAGTTATGGAGCGGGTGACGAGAATCGAACTCGCGCTCTGAGCTTGGGAAGCTCATGTTCTACCATTAAACTACACCCGCGAAAATGCGCGGCGCTGTATTCAGCGGCGCATCCTCGGACACTGTACCCCATCACGATCCCCTCGCGGCGACGTCCCGGACCGGCCGTGTGTGTGGCGGGAGTTGGGGGCGTAGCGTGGGTGTCGGAGTGCCGCGTGGAGGGGGGTCCCGTTCATCCCCTAATGTGGCGGTCTCGTCCACGGCTTGATGGGGAAGGGACTTGATGGACTCCATGGAGCGCACCGTCGTCCGCTGTGCCGAAGGGCACGTTTTCGCTACCAGCTCGTTTCCGATGCAGCAGCTCGGGGCAGGGCGGATCGGGCCCGGGCGGCTCATCCGGTGTCCTCGCTGCGCTCGGTTGCGGCATGCCGTGCCCGTGGTCTTCGAGCGGCGGTAGTGGCGGCGGGTGACGGATGACGGAACGCGCGGGCGGCCCGATGAGGGCGGGCCCGCGCGTTCTGCGTATCCTCGGTGGGTGCTTCTCTCAGACAAGGACATCCGCGCCGAGATCGACGCCGGACGCGTACGCATTGATCCATTCGACGCGTCGATGGTGCAGCCGTCGAGCATCGACGTGCGGCTCGACCGCTATTTCCGGGTGTTCGAGAACCACCGCTACCCGCACATCGACCCCGCCGTCGAGCAGGTGGACCTGACCCGCACCGTCGAACCGGAAGGGGATGACGCGTTCATCCTGCATCCCGGGGAGTTCGTGCTGGCGTCGACGTACGAGGTCATCTCGCTGCCCGACGATCTCGCGTCGCGGCTGGAGGGCAAGAGCTCGCTCGGGCGGCTCGGGCTGGTCACGCATTCCACGGCGGGCTTCATCGACCCGGGCTTCTCCGGGCACGTGACCCTGGAGCTGTCGAATCTCGCGACGCTGCCGATAAAGCTCTGGCCCGGTATGAAGATCGGCCAGCTGTGCATGTTCCGGCTGAGTTCTCCGTCCGAGTTCCCTTACGGCTCCGAGCGGTACGGGTCGCGATACCAGGGGCAGCGCGGTCCCACCGCGTCGCGTTCCTTCATGAATTTCCACCGGACGCAGGTGTGAGGGCCCGATGACCGACGAGGTACGCGAGAACCTGACGTACGACGGCTTCGGGCACGCCGTACGGGAGCTGGCGCAGGCCGTCGCCGACGACGGGTACGAGCCGGACGTGGTGCTGAGCATCGCGCGCGGCGGGGTGTTCGTCGCGGGCGGGCTGGCGTACGCGCTGGACTGCAAGAACATCCACCTGGTGAACGTGGAGTTCTACACGGGCGTGGGCACCACCCTGGAGATGCCGGTCATGCTGGCGCCGGTGCCCAACGTCATCGACTTCTCGGACAAGAAGGTCCTGATCGCCGACGACGTCGCCGACACCGGCAAGACGCTGAAGCTGGTGCGCGACTTCTGCATCGACCACGTCGCCGAGGTGCGGTCCGCGGTGATCTACGAGAAGTCCCACTCGCTCGTGAAATGCGAGTACGTGTGGAAGAAGACCGACCGCTGGATCAACTTCCCGTGGAGCGTGGAGAAGCCCGTCGTGCGGCGCAGCGGGCAGGTTCTCGACGCCTAGTGGCAGCCGCGCAGCGCGAAAAAGGGCCCCGGTCACCCGGGGCCCTTTCGCGTGAGCGCGGCGCGGTCGTCAGATCGTGCCCAGCTTCAGGATCGAGACCAGAGCCAGCAGCTGGATCGCCGACGCGCCCAGCGCCTTCGGCCACGGCAGGTCGTGCGACTTGCTCACCATCGAGGTGAGGAGCGCCGCGGCGGCCAGCCAGGTGACCCAGCCGAGGATGACGACCAGTGAGTTCTCGCCGCCCAGGAACATCGCGAAGACCAGGCGCGGCACGTCCGTGATCGACATGATCAGCATGGACAGGCCCACCGTCGGCTGCCAGGAGCCGTCGCCGCCGAGCTGGCGGGCCAGCGTGTGGGTGACCGCGCCCAGCACCAGGCCGCCGAGCACGAAGCAGACGCCCGTGAGGATGACGTAGGGCACGGCGTTGGAGACCGGGGCGTGGATCGCGTCGTCGCGGGCCTGGTCGAAGCCGAAGAGGGCCAGGAGGCCGTAGAGGAACGTCACGGTCAGGGCGGGGCCCCAGACCGCGTAGTCGCGCATCTGCCAGAACGTCGGGCCGGGGCGCGTCACGATGCCGCTCAGCAGCTGCTTCCAGTGCAGCCGCGGGCCTATGGGGGCCGCGGGAGCGTGGCCGGCGCGGTAGGCGCTGCCGTCGCTGTACGGCTCCTCGTCCACGCGGAACGCCTGCGTGTGCCCCGGATTGTTCGCGTACGGGTCGCCGTGGTTGGCGCCCTGGGGATGCGGGTACGGCGTGGGGTCGGTGAAGTACTCGGGCTCGTCCGGCCCGGCGCCGGTGTAGCCGCCGCCCGCGGGGTACGCGCCGCCGCCGTGGTAGCCCGGTGCGGCGTGGTGCGGGGCGCCGTGTCCTCCCGACGGCGGCCATTGCTGCTGCCCGTACGGCGGCGGTGCCTGATTGCCGTACCGCTGCTGCCGCGGTTGCTGTTGCCCTTGCTGCGGGGTGCGGTTGTCCCGGCCGCGTCCGATCCTGAATCCAGCCACGTCATCGAACGTACCCGGTCCGCCGGTTACGGGGGCCCGGGGCCGGGGAAGTACCGGCCTTTGACGCCCAGCTGTGACATCCCCTAAGGGAACCCCGGAGGGCTTTCCCCAGCCTCCCGGAAGGGAAACCCGGAGGCGGAACGCGGAAGCGGCCGGTCCTGCCCCCGAGGCAGGTCCGACCGCTTCGCCGCGCCGTGACGCCGGTCCGGCTACTTCGCCGGTTCCGGCTCCGGTTCGTCCGCCGACTCCTGGTCGCCCGCCGGGTCGGCCGGGGTCTTCACGGAGTCGAGCAGCAGCTGGGAGACGTCCACCACCTGGACGGACTCCTTCGCCTTGCCCTCGTTCTTCTTGCCGTTGACCGAGTCGGTCAGCATGACCAGGCAGAACGGGCAGGCCGTCGAGACGATGTCCGGGTTGAGGGAGAGGGCCTCGTCGACGCGCTCGTTGTTGATGCGCTTGCCGATCCGCTCCTCCATCCACATCCGGGCACCACCGGCGCCGCAGCAGAAGCCGCGCTCCTTGTGGCGGTGCATCTCCTCGTTCCGGAGACCCGGCACCTTCGCGATGATCTCGCGCGGGGGCGTGTAGATCTTGTTGTGGCGGCCCAGGTAGCAGGGGTCGTGGTACGTGATCAGGCCCTCGACCGGGGTCACCGGGATCAGCTTGCCCTCGTCGATGAGGTGCTGGAGCAGCTGCGTGTGGTGGATGACCTCGTACTCGCCGCCGAGCTGCGGGTACTCGTTCGCGATCGTGTTGAAGCAGTGCGGGCAGGTCGCGACGATCTTCTTCGCGGCCTTGGCCTTCTTGGTCGAGTCGTCCTCGTCGTCCTCGCCGAAGGCCATGTTCAGCATCGCCACGTTCTCCGCGCCGAGCTGCTGGAACAGCGGCTCGTTGCCGAGACGGCGGGCCGAGTCACCGGTGCACTTCTCGTCGCCGCCCATGATCGCGAACTTGACGCCCGCGATGTGCAGCAGCTCCGCGAAGGCCTTGGTGGTCTTCTTGGCGCGGTCCTCCAGGGCGCCGGCGCAGCCGACCCAGTAGAGGTAGTCGACCTCGGTGAGGTCCTCGACGTCCTTGCCGACGATCGGGACCTCGAAGTCGACCTCCTTGGTCCACTCGACGCGCTGCTTCTTGGCGAGCCCCCAGGGGTTGCCCTTCTTCTCCAGGTTCTTGAGCATGGTCCCCGCCTCGGACGGGAACGCGGACTCGATCATCACCTGGTAGCGGCGCATGTCGACGATGTGGTCGACGTGCTCGATGTCGACCGGGCACTGCTCGACACAGGCGCCGCAGGTGGTGCAGGACCAGAGGACGTCCGGGTCGATGACGCCGTTCTCCTCGACCGTGCCGACCAGCGGGCGCTCGGCCTCCGCGAGGGCGGCCGCGGGAACGTCCTTCAGCTGCTCCTCGGTCGCCTTCTCCTCGCCCTCCATGTCCTTGCCGCCGCCGGCCAGCAGGTACGGGGCCTTGGCGTGCGCGTGGTCGCGCAGGGACATGATCAGGAGCTTCGGCGAGAGCGGCTTGCCGGTGTTCCAGGCGGGGCACTGCGACTGGCAGCGGCCGCACTCGGTGCAGGTGGAGAAGTCGAGGATGCCCTTCCAGGAGAACTGCTCGACCTGGGAGACACCGAACACGGCGTCGTCGGCCGGGTCCTCCCAGTCGATCTCCTTGCCGCCGGTCGTCATCGGCTGCAGGGCCCCCAGCGCGACCGCGCCGTCGGCGTTCCGCTTGAACCAGATGTTCGGGAAGGCCAGGAAGCGGTGCCAGGCGACACCCATGTTGGTGTTGAGCCCGACGGTGATCGCCCAGGTCATGGTGACCCCGAGCTTGATCATGGCGGTGAGGTAGACGAGGTTCTGGAGCGTCCCGAGGCTGAGCCCTTTGAACGCCGCGACCAGCGGATACGAGGCGAAGTAGGCGGCCTCGTAGCCGTCGACGTGGTGCAGTGCGCCCTCAAGGCCGCGGAGCGTCATGATCGCGAGACCGATGACGAGGATGACGGCTTCGACGAAGTACGCCTGGCCCATCTTCGAACCCGCGAAACGCGACTTGCGGCCGGCCCGGGCGGGCAGGTTCAGCTGGCGGATGGCGATGAGGACGACGATGCCCACGGTGGTCGCGAGCGCGATGAACTCCGTGTACACCTCGTACGGCAGCCAGCCACCGAGGACGGGCAGGACCCAGTCGGCCTTGAACAGCTGACCGTACGCCGTGACGATGGTCAGGCCCAGGGTCAGGAAGCCGACGGCGACGAACCAGTGGGCGACGCCGATGACGCCCCATCGGTTCATCCTGGTGTGGCCGACGAACTCCTTGGCCAGGGTGATCGTGCGGTCTTTCACGGAGTCGGTACGGCTGCCGGCCGGGACCGGCTGTCCGAGCGTGACGAACCGGTAGATCTGCGCGACGGCTCGGGCGATGAGCGCAACGCCGACCACGGTCAGCACCAGCGACACGATGATCGCGGCGAGTTGCATTGGGGGCTCCTCGGGCCTGCGAGGTGGGATCGATCCAGCGTCTACTAGCGGGTACTGCGTCTTCCAGTGACCACCGGAACTACGAGTATCGCTACTACTAAGCAGTAACTTAATCAGTCTGTGCCGACACTACCCACTTATTCCGCCGTGCTGTAGCCGGGCAGGCGGTGATCTGTGTCGCTCAGGCGTGCCTTGCCGGGCCGCGGCAGGGTGTGGGCCGCCTCGCGCAGGGGTACGCGTACGGCCTCGGCGAGGATCGCGAGGTCCAGCCGCAGCCCCTGGTGCCCGGCGTAGTGCTGGTCCAGCAGGTCCGCCTCGTCCCACGGCATCGCCGACCGGTGCCGCACCTGGGCCAGGCCGGTCAGCCCGGGCTTCAGTTCCTGACGCCAGCGCCGGGCGCCCCCGGTGCCGTTCCGTACGTCGCCCGGGGCGAGCGGCGCGGGCCCGACGAGGGAGAGCTCGCCGCGCACCACGTGGTGCAGGCGCGAAACCACGTCCAGCTTCAGCCACCGGGTGTCCAGGGAGCGCAGGGCGAAGGGGGCGCCGTGCAGGCCGGTGCGCGGGGAGTGCCGCGTCACGCGGCGGCCCCGTACGGCCAGCGCCAGGGCGGCGGCGGCCAGTAAAGGGGAGGCGAGGAGCAGCAGGGCCGAGCCGAGGAGCAGGTCGAGGGTGCGTTTGGCGGTCGGGCGGGGGAGCCGGGGCGGGCGCCGGAGGGGCGGCCGGGGTCCTCTTCCCCACTGTTTCTGCGTACGCATCGTTCGCACCTGCCTGCAATCGGCGGACTGAATGCCGCTTTTGTGCTGCTCGCGGCATTTTGTGACAGAACGATCCCATGCGGCCATGATGGGGGAGGGCTGTGCGGCGCCTGAGGCGCCAGGTGTCGCCGATGGCGCGCATGGGGAGCACCTAAGTTGAGTCGTGTCGACTCAGGTCTGTTGACTCCGGCAGGGGAGTCGTGCATCCTTGAGTCAGATCCACTCAAGTAGTCAGTTGGAGGAATCGAAATGGCACGTGCGGTCGGCATCGACCTGGGCACGACTAACTCCGTCGTCAGCGTTCTCGAAGGCGGCGAGCCCACCGTCATCACCAACGCAGAGGGCGCCAGGACCACGCCGTCCGTCGTCGCCTTCGCGAAGAACGGCGAGGTGCTGGTCGGCGAGGTCGCCAAGCGCCAGGCAGTGACCAACGTCGACAGGACCATCCGCTCGGTCAAGCGCCACATGGGCACCGACTGGAAGGTCGACCTGGACGGCAAGAGCTTCAACCCGCAGCAGATGAGCGCCTTCATCCTGCAGAAGCTCAAGCGTGACGCCGAGTCGTACCTGGGCGAGAAGGTCACCGACGCGGTGATCACCGTCCCGGCGTACTTCAACGACTCCGAGCGCCAGGCGACGAAGGAGGCCGGCGAGATCGCGGGCCTGAACGTCCTGCGCATCGTCAACGAGCCGACCGCCGCCGCGCTGGCGTACGGGCTCGACAAGGACGACCAGACGATCCTCGTCTTCGACCTCGGTGGCGGCACCTTCGACGTGTCCCTCCTGGAGATCGGCGACGGCGTCGTCGAGGTGAAGGCCACCAACGGTGACAACCAGCTCGGTGGTGACGACTGGGACCAGCGCGTCGTCGACTACCTGGTGAAGCAGTTCGCCAACGGCCACGGCGTGGACCTGTCCAAGGACAAGATGGCTCTCCAGCGTCTCCGCGAGGCCGCGGAGAAGGCGAAGATCGAGCTGTCCTCCTCGACGGAGACCACGATCAACCTGCCGTACATCACGGCGTCCGCCGAGGGCCCGCTGCACCTGGACGAGAAGCTCACGCGCTCGCAGTTCCAGCAGCTCACCGCGGACCTCCTGGACCGCTGCAAGACGCCGTTCCACAACGTCATCAAGGACGCGGGCATCCAGCTCTCCGAGATCGACCACGTCGTTCTCGTCGGTGGCTCGACCCGTATGCCGGCCGTCACCGAGCTCGTCAAAGAGCTGACCGGTGGCCAGGAGGCCAACAAGAGCGTGAACCCGGACGAGGTCGTCGCCATCGGCGCCTCGCTCCAGGCCGGCGTCCTCAAGGGCGAGGTCAAGGACGTCCTGCTCCTCGACGTCACCCCGCTGTCCCTCGGTATCGAGACCAAGGGCGGCATCATGACCAAGCTCATCGAGCGCAACACCACGATCCCGACCAAGCGGTCCGAGATCTTCACGACGGCCGAGGACAACCAGCCGTCCGTGCAGATCCAGGTCTACCAGGGCGAGCGCGAGATCGCGGCGTACAACAAGAAGCTCGGGATGTTCGAGCTGACCGGTCTGCCGCCGGCCCCGCGCGGGGTCCCGCAGATCGAGGTCTCCTTCGACATCGACGCCAACGGCATCATGCACGTGACGGCCAAGGACCTCGGCACCGGCAAGGAGCAGAAGATGACCGTCACCGGCGGCTCCTCGCTGCCGAAGGACGAGGTCAACCGGATGCGTGAGGAGGCCGAGAAGTACGCGGAGGAGGACCACGCCCGCCGCGAGGCCGCCGAGTCGCGCAACCAGGGCGAGCAGCTCGTCTACCAGACCGAGAAGTTCCTCAAGGACAACGAGGACAAGGTCCCGGCCGACGTGAAGACGGAGGTGGAGACCGCGGTCACCGAGCTGAAGGAGAAGCTCAAGGGCGAGGACTCCGCCGAGATCCGCACGGCCACCGAGAAGGTCGCCGCCGTCTCCCAGAAGCTGGGCCAGGCGATGTACGCCAACGCCCAGGCCGAGGGCGGCCCGCAGGCCGACGCGCAGCCGGGTGCCGAGCAGGCCCAGGACGACGTCGTCGACGCCGAGATCGTGGACGACGAGAAGGACTCCAAGGGCGGTGCGGCGTGACCGAGGAGACTCCGGGCTTCGAGGAGGAGCCCGACGTCCCCTCCGGCGCCACCTCTGACGACGCCGAGCCGAAGGCCGCCACCCCCTCCGAGGAGGAGGCGGCGGCCCCGGCCGGGGACGCGAACGAGACCACGGCCCTGACCGCGCAGCTGGACCAGGCCCGCACGGCGCTCAACGAGCGCACCGGTGACCTCCAGCGGCTTCAGGCCGAATACCAGAACTACCGCCGCCGTGTGGAGCGGGACCGGGTCACGGTCAAGGAGATCGCCGTCGCGAACCTCCTGTCCGAGCTGCTGCCCGTCCTGGACGACGTCGGCCGGGCCCGGGAGCACGGCGAGCTCGTGGGCGGGTTCAAGTCGGTGGCTGAATCGCTGGAGACGGTCGTCGCGAAGCTGGGCCTCCAGCAGTTCGGCAAGGAGGGCGAGCCCTTCGACCCGACGGTCCACGAGGCCCTGATGCACAGCTACGCGCCGGACGTCGAGGAGACGACCTGCGTGGCGATCCTGCAGCCCGGTTACCGGATCGGCGAGCGCACCATCCGCCCCGCGCGGGTGGCCGTCGCCGAACCCCAGCCGGGGGCGGCCCCCGCGGCCGCGAAGGAAGAGAAGGCAGACGACGAGGAGAGCGGTGGCGGCGAGGAGGTCTGACATTCCGTCCGATCACCTGGCAGCACACCGCCCGGCCACCCGGGCCTCCCGTCCGGTCGGTGCCGGGGCCTGCGGGCCCGGCGCCGCCCGGACGGGGGGCTCCCGGCCGGTCGTCCGGAAGGAGGGACGTCGATGAGTACGAAGGACTTCGTCGAGAAGGACTACTACAAGGTTCTCGGCGTCCCCAAGGACGCCACCGACGCCGAGATCAAGAAGGCGTACCGGAAGCTCGCCCGCGAGTTCCACCCGGACGCCAACAAGGGCGACGACAAGGCGGAGGAGCGCTTCAAGGAGATCTCCGAGGCGAATGACGTCCTCGGCGACACCAAGAGGCGCAAGGAGTACGACGAGGCGCGCGCCCTCTTCGGCAACGGCGGCTTCCGCGCCGGGCCGGGCGGTGCCCAGGGCAACTTCAACTTCGACCTGGGGGACCTCTTCGGAGGCGCCCAGGGCGGGGGCCAGGGGGGCGCCGGCGGTTTCGGCGGCGGCGGCCTCGGCGACGTGTTCGGCGGCCTCTTCAACCGCGGCGGCGGCGCCGGTACGAGGGTGCAGCCGCGGCGCGGCCAGGACATCGAGTCCGAGGTGACCCTCAGCTTCACCGAGGCGGTCGACGGGGCCACGGTCCCGCTCCGGATGTCCAGCCAGGCCCCCTGCAAGGCGTGCTCCGGCACCGGCGACAAGAACGGCACCCCCAGGGTCTGCCCGACCTGTGTCGGCACCGGTCAGGTCTCGCGCGGCAGCGGTGGCGGCTTCTCGCTGACCGACCCGTGCGTGGACTGCAAGGGCCGCGGCCTCATCGCCCAGGACCCGTGCGACGTCTGCAAGGGCAGCGGCCGGGCCCGCTCCTCGAACACCATGCAGGTGCGGATCCCGCCGGGCGTCTCGGACGGCCAGCGCATCCGGCTGCGCGGCAAGGGCGCCCCGGGCGAGCGCGGCGGACCGGCGGGCGATCTGTACGTCGTGGTCCACGTCGACGCCCACCCGGTCTTCGGCCGCAAGGGCGACAACCTCACCGTCACGGTGCCCGTCACCTTCACGGAGGCGGCGCTCGGCGGCGAGGTGAAGGTGCCGACGCTCGGCGGCCCGTCCGTGACCCTCAAGCTACCGGCCGGTACGCCGAATGGGCGTACGATGCGGGCCCGTGGCAAGGGCGCGGTCCGCAAGGACGGCACCCGGGGAGACCTCCTGGTCACCGTCGAGGTGACCGTGCCCACCGACCTCGGTACCGAGGCCAGGGACGCGCTGGAGGCATACCGCAAGGCGACCGCGGGGCATGACCCCAGGGCGGAGCTGTTCCAGGCGGCGAAGGGAGCTTGAGGTGGACGGCCGACGGCGTAATCCTTACGAACTGACCGACGAGTCCCCGGTGTACGTGATCTCGATCGCGGCCCAGCTGTCGGGCCTGCATCCGCAGACACTGCGCCAGTACGACCGCCTCGGCCTGGTCTCGCCCGACCGTACGGCCGGACGTGGCCGGCGCTACTCGGCCCGCGACATCGAGCTGTTGCGCACGGTGCAGCAGCTGTCGCAGGACGAGGGCATCAACCTCGCCGGCATCAAGCGCATCATCGAACTGGAGAACCAGGTCGCGGCGCTCCAGCAGCGCGTCGCCGAACTCTCGGCGGCCGTGGACGGAGCCGCGGCGGCCATGCAGCAGCGCGAGGCCCAGGTCCACGCGTCGTACCGGCGCGACCTGGTCCCGTACCAGGACGTGCAGCAGACCAGCGCCCTGGTGGTCTGGCGCCCCAAGCGCCCCAAGGACTGACCCCGCGCCAGGCGGCCCGTCACCCCGGACTTCCGGGTGTGGCGGGCCGTTTCGCGTATACGGGGCCGGCCGGGGCCTCCACGAGGCCGGAGCGGACGAGGAGGGCGCCGAGGTGGGTGCGGCTGGTGGCGTTGAGGGTGTGCATGAGTTTGGCGATGTGGGCGCGGCAGGTGCGGACGCTGATGCCGAGCTCTTCCGCTGCGGCCTGGTCGGTGCAGCCGTCGGCCAGGAGGCGGGCGATGCTCTGCTGGACGGCGGTGACGGGGGCGCCGGGGAGGGCGGTGGGGAGGTGCTGGGTGAAGGGCGTGGCGAGGGCCCAGAGGGTTTCGTAGACGGCGGCCAGGTAGCGCACGAGGGCGGGGTGGCGGATCTCCAGGGCGGTGTTGCCGTCGGGGGATGCGGGGAGGTAGGCGACGGCCCGGTCGAAGATGATGAGGCGGTCGATGGCCCGTTCCAGGGTGCGGACCTTCAGGAGCCCGCTGGGCAGCTGGGCCAGGTACTCCTTGAGCGGGGGGCTGTAGCGCGCGGAGTGCTGGTAGATGTGCCGGACGCGGACGCCCCGCGCGACCGTGGGCAGCGTCCCTGACAGCGCGATCCGGAGCTGTTCCGGTGTACGGGTGCTGCCGGGCTGGATGGTCAGGATCTCGTCTCTGGCACCGTCCGCGGAGCCGTTGATGGACGCCTGGATGGCCGACCGACCGTGGAGCGTGACGAGCGGGACGGGTTCTCGGTTCGCCGACGCGAGGGGGACGAGGGACTTGGCCAGCCGGTCGATCGCGCGTACCTGGTCGAAGACCTGGCGGGCGAGCGGATGCAGCAGGTGCGCCAGCCCGGCGGTGGGCGGTACGGGGCGCAGCCGGAGGCTGTCGTGGGGGTCGGGAAGGAGCAGGGCGCCGTCGGCGACGCAGGGCACGTGCGCGGCGGCGGACCGGGCGATGCTGCCCTGGGTGAGCGCCTGCGTATAGAGGCTGATGGCCTCCTCGCAGAGTTCGCTTCCGCCGTGGCGGTGTTCGGGCGGCAGGGTCATCGGGTGGGCTCCGCGAGGCCGGACTGGACGAGGAGGGCGCCGAGGTGGGTGCGGCTGGTGGCGTTGAGGGTGTGCATGAGTTTGGCGATGTGGGCGCGGCAGGTGCGGACGCTGATGCCGAGCCTTTCCGCTGCGGCCTGGTCGGTGCAGCCGTCGGCCAGGAGGCGGGCGATGCTCTGCTGGACGGCGGTGACGGGGGCGCCGGGAAGCGCGGTGGGAAGGGGATCGCCGAAGGGGGTGGCGAGGGCCCAGAGCGTTTCGTAGACGGCGGTCAGATAGCGCACGAGGGCGGGGTGGCGGATCTCCAGGGCGGTGTTGCCGTCGGGGTCGGCGGGGAGGTAGGCGACGGCCCGGTCGAAGACGAGCATGCGGCCCACGCTCTGCTCCATGGTGCGGATCTGCAGGCGGTCGGCCGGGATCTCCGCCAGGTACTCCTTGAGCCGGGGGCTGTAGCGCGCCGAGTGCTGGTAGAGGTGTCTGAGCCGCCCGCCCGCCGCGAGGACGAACTCCGCGTTCGTCCGGCCCTGGCGCATGTTGTGGGCCAGGCGGTTGCCGCCGGGCTGGGCGGTCAGGACTTCCTCCCGGGCGGACCGCGAGGCGTTGTGCAGCGCCGCGCGTATCCGGTCGGCCCCTTCGATCACGGTGACCGGACGAGTGGGGTTCCCGTCGGTTTCCGTCTCCGCGAGCAGCGGCAGCAGGGACCGGGTCAGCTCGGTCGTCAGCCGGACCCGTGCGTCGATCTCGCGGCTGAGAGGGCTGAGCAGTTGCCCCAGCACCGCGGACGGCGGCACGGGGCGCAGCCACGCCCCGTCCCGCGGGTCGGGGAGGAGCAGTCCGAGTGCGGTGAGGCAGGGGGCGGGCTCCGCGGCGCTGCGGGCGATGCGGCCGGCGGCGAGGGCGTCCCCGTAGACGGCGAGGGCGGCTTCGCAGAGCTCCCGTTCGCTGTGGGGGTGCGTCGCCGGCACGGTCATTCCCCGGCGCCTTCCCCGGAGCCCTGTCCGGCACCCTCCACGAGGCCGGACTGGACGAGGAGGGCGCCGAGGTGGGTGCGGCTGGTGGCGTTGAGGGTGTGCATGAGTTTGGCGATGTGGGCGCGGCAGGTGCGGACGCTGATGGCCAGCTTGCGGGCCACGACCTGATCGGTGTTCCCCTCGACGAGGAGGCGGGCGACGCTCAGCTGGGCGGCGGTGATCGGGGTGTCGTGCGCGGGCGCCTGGAGGGGGGAGGTCAGCGGCTTGGCCTGGGCCCACAGCACCTCGTACACCTGGATCAGGTAGCGGACGAGTGCGGGGTGGCGGATCTCCAGTGCGACATCGCGTTCGGGGCTGGCCGGGATGAAGGCGACGGTGCCGTCGAAGACGAATAGACGCTCGACCGTCTGCTCGATGGTGCGCACCTGGATGGAGGCCGGCGGCATGTCGTCCAGATAGGCCTTGATGGCCGGGCTGTAGCGGGCGGGGTGCTGGTAGATGTGGCGCAGCGTCACGCCGCGCTCGGTCATGGCCAGCCCCCGGCCCAGTGCCTTCTTGAGCTGGTCCACCGGTCGGTTGCCGCTGGGCTGCAGGGTCAGGACCTCGTCCCGTGCGCCGTCCGTGGCGTTCTGGATGGCCGCCTCGATCAGCGGGATGCCCTCCAGGACGGTGATGGCGAGGTTGGGGTCGGTGCTGGCGATGGAGGCCAGCGGCGCCAGGGAGTCGGCCAGGGCGGCGGAGAGCCTGATGCGTTCGTGGATCTCCCGCGTGACGGGCTGCAGCAGGTGGGCGAGAGCCGAGGACGGTGGCACCGGCCGGATCCAGCCATCCTCCTGAGGGTCGGGGTGGACAAGGGCCAACTCGGTGAGGCAAGGAGCGGCTTCGAGCGCGGAGCGGGGGAGCCGGCCCGCTCTGAGCGCTTCGGTGTACGTCCCGACGCCGGCTTCGCACAGTTCCAGATCGCCGTGCGGCTGATGCGGTATGTCCTCGTCCCTGCCCATTCGGGACCCCCCACTTTTGGCAGTGCAGCAAGATGACGGTGGTGCCAGCCTAGTTCCCGGGCCAGTGTGGAGCTGTCGGGGGAGCCGGGAACTCCCCCGGCTGATCAAGGGCGCGGCCATGCTCTCCCCCATTGCGTGGCCCGCCCGCCCGGCCCGGGGGGTGGGGATCTTTGGGGCCGGCTGCCGGTCAGGAATCCTGGTCCAGGATTCCTGACCGGGCGATCAGGTAGCCGAGTTGGGCGCGGCTGGTGCTGCCGAGAACGGCGGACAGTTTTGCCACGTGGGCCCGGCAGGTACGCACGTTCATGCCGAGGCGGCGGGCTATGGCTTCGTCCACGTGCCCCTCCACGAGGAGTTGGGCGATGGAGCGTTGAACACCCGTGATGCCGTCGCGTGCCGGATTGTAGGGCGCGGCCTCGTTCAGCGGGACGGCCCTGCTCCAGAGCTGTTCGAATACCTTCGTCAGGTACGCGACCAGGCCGGGGTGCCGCAGCTCCAGCGCGATGGGCGGGTCGTCCCTGGCCGGAATGAACGCCACAGTGTCGTCGCAGATGATGAGGCGCTCGATGAGTTCCTCCAGCGTCCGGATCTCCATGCGGGCGCCGGCCATGAGGTCCACGTACGCGTAGGTGCGCTGGCTGTGCCTGACGGTGTGCTGGTAGAGCGTGCGGACGCTGATCCCGGAATCGATGAGAGGCTTGCTGCGCGCCAGGGCCTCGCTCAGCACCTCCTCGCTGCGCTTGCCTCCCGGCTGGACGGTCAGCACCTCTTGCCGGCTCTCGGAAATGGCCAGATCCAGCGCCCCGTTGATCCGGTCGATGCCCTCCAGCACTGTGATCGCGTGCGTGGCGGCGGGCCGCTGCGCACTGATCGCCATGAAAGGTTCGAACGCGTTGGTCAGTTCCACCGACGTGCGCCTGCGGTCCTGGATCTCGCGTTCCAGGGGATGGAGCCGCTGTGCGAGCGCGGCGGACGGCGGAACCGGGCGGAGCCAGGAATCGTCGTCGGGGTCGGGCAGCAGAAGGCCGAATTCGATCAGGCAGGGAGCCGGTTGCACCTCGGTTCGGGCGATGCGCCCGACGCCCAGCGCGGCCGAGTACAGCCTGACCCCGTCGGCACATAGATCCGCCACCGAATGAGTATGTGCCGGTTTGGCATCGATTGCGGGCAAAGCTCCACCCCCCAGGGTCCTGAACATTCAGGAACATGATGCATCGGTTCTGTGGCTTTGACGTGTCCGAATGAGCCATCGTCTTCTAGTGGAGCGGGGGAGACGATTCCATCAAGTGAGGACGAAGCCGGCTATGTTCAAGAGATTGCTTCGCTCAGTGCTTGGCACTGTAGTTGCGGCTGCTGCGCTGCTGCTCATGGCGCAGGTCTCTCCGCCAGACCTCGGATCGGGCAGCGACTCCGTAGCCATCGGTACTCTGCCGCAGGGCGACGTGGGGTGGGGTTACTCGATTCCTCAGGACCGGCCTTGACCACCCCTCCGGACGACCGGACCTTCCGGCGTGAGATGGCGACCGCCTACCGGTCAGGGTGGCATTTCATCGACCTCGTCACGGCGCTGCCCCACCGTGGTGACTCGTTGATGGTCACCCTGTTCGGCGACCCGGTCGTCGTCGCCCGCGAGGACGACGGCGAGGTCCGCGCCTACCGGTGCCTGCGCAAGCCGCGGGGCGCGCCGCAACCGGTGCGCTGTGCCATTCGGTACGACATGATCTTCGTGAATCTCGCGCAGCGTGACCATCAGCTGTTCGAGCCAGAAACCATTGCCGCCACCCCCCACAGTGCCTGAGCGATCCCCCGTCGTTCCACGTCGCTCAGTCACTTCCCCCACACAACGGCGCCACCGTGACCTGAACACGGTGGCGCCGTTGTGCTTTGCCCGCGGGCCGCACGCTCAGCCGCGGCCGAGCGCCCGGTCCAGGGTGATCTCGATGACGACCCGGTCCGGGTTGGGCGACGGCACCCGGTCGTAGCGCTCCGTGTGGCGACGTACGGCCTCCGCGACGCGCTCCGGGTCCGTGCTGATCCGGGCCACGCCCTCCAGGGTCGCCCAGCGGCGGCGGTGCACCTGGCACGCGGCGACCCGGGCGCCGTCCGGACCCGCGGCCAGGATGTTGGCCACCTTGCGGCTGTGCTTGTTGGTGATGACCCGGGCGAGGCCGGCCTCGGGGTCGTACGTCACGCACACCGGGACCACGTGCGGGGTGCCGTCGGGGCGGGGTGTGGTGAGGGTGCACACGTGGTTCTCGCGCCAGAACGCGAGGTACTCAGGGCTCGGCTGGTGTACGTCGACTGCCATGGACCCCAGCGTATGCGGGCGGGAACGGCCAGCGGTGGCGGGTGCCCGCAGGGGCCGCTTCACTCGGAGGAAGGGGCGCGGCGCGTTTTCGCCTTGAGTGGAATGCGCTCAACTCTCGGCGCGCGCAGCCTTGAGTGGAATAGACTCAACTTTGTACACGTTGACCGTGTCAGTAAGAGGAACGGACTCGTCATCGCAAGGAGGAGACAGCGCACGTGGACGCCGAGCTGACCAACAGGAGCAGGGACGCCATCAACGCGGCCACCAGCAGGGCCGTGAAGGACGGGCATCCCGATCTGACCCCGGGGCATCTGCTGCTCGCGCTGCTCGCGGGTGAGGACAACGAGAATCTGGTCGATCTGCTGGCCGCCGTCGAGGCCGACCAGATCGCCGTTCGCACCGAGACGGAACGGCTCCTGGCCGCGCAGCCCAGCGTGACCGGGTCGACCGTCGCGCCGCCCCAGCCCAACCGCGAACTGCTCGCCGTCATCGCGGACGCCGCGCAGCGCGCCAAGGAGCTGGGCGACGACTACGTCTCCACCGAGCACCTGCTGATCGGGACCGCCGCAAAGGGCGGCCGTGCCGGTGAGATCCTCGACGGGCAGGGGGCCAGTGCGAAGAAGCTGCTGGACGCGTTCGAGAAGAGCAGGGGAGGGCGCCGGGTGACCACTCCCGACCCGGAGGGCCAGTACAAGGCCCTGGAGAAATTCGGCACGGACTTCACCGCCGCCGCGCGCGAGGGCAAGCTCGACCCGGTCATCGGCCGGGACCAGGAGATCCGCCGCGTCGTCCAGGTGCTCTCGCGGCGCACCAAGAACAACCCGGTGCTCATCGGCGAGCCCGGCGTCGGCAAGACCGCCGTGGTCGAAGGGCTCGCCCAGCGCATCGTGAAGGGCGACGTTCCCGAATCCCTCAAGGACAAGCGGCTCGTCTCGCTCGACCTCGGTGCCATGGTCGCGGGCGCGAAGTACCGCGGCGAGTTCGAGGAGCGCCTGAAGACCGTCCTCTCCGAGATCAAGGAGAGCGACGGCCAGATCATCACGTTCATCGACGAGCTGCACACCGTCGTGGGCGCGGGCGCCGGCGGCGACTCCGCGATGGACGCGGGCAACATGCTCAAGCCGATGCTGGCCCGCGGCGAGCTGCGGATGGTCGGCGCGACCACGCTGGACGAATACCGCGAGCGGATCGAGAAGGACCCCGCCCTGGAGCGCCGCTTCCAGCAGGTGCTGGTCGCCGAGCCGTCCGTGGAGGACACCATCGCGATCCTCCGCGGCCTCAAGGGGCGTTACGAGGCCCACCACAAGGTCCAGATCGCCGACGCGTCCCTGGTCGCCGCCGCGACCCTGTCCGACCGCTACATCACCTCCCGCTTCCTGCCCGACAAGGCCATCGACCTGGTGGACGAGGCGGCCTCGCGGCTGCGCATGGAGATCGACTCCTCGCCCGTCGAGATCGACGAGCTGCAGCGCTCCGTCGACCGTCTGCACATGGAGGAGCTGGCCCTCAGGAACGAGACCGACGCCGCCTCCAAGCAGCGCCTGGAGAAGCTGCGCCGCGACCTCGCCGACAAGGAGGAGGAGCTGCGCGGCCTCAACGCCCGCTGGGAGAAGGAGAAGCAGGGCCTCAACCGGGTCGGTGAGCTGAAGGAACGCCTGGACGACCTGCGCGGCCAGGCCGAACGCGCCCAGCGCGACGGCGACTTCGACACCGCGTCGAAGCTGCTGTACGGGGAGATCCCCGGCCTGGAACGCGAGCTGGCCGAGGCCGACGAGGCCGAGCAGGAGGCCGCCCGCGAGCCCAAGGAGACCCTGGTCAAGGAAGAGGTCGGACCGGACGACATCGCGGACGTCGTGGGCGCCTGGACCGGCATCCCGGCCGGCCGCCTCCTGGAGGGCGAGACGCAGAAGCTGCTGCGCATGGAGTCGGAGCTGGGCAAGCGCCTGATCGGGCAGACCGAGGCCGTGCAGGCCGTCTCGGACGCGGTACGCCGCACCCGCGCCGGCATCGCCGACCCCGACCGCCCGACCGGCTCGTTCCTCTTCCTCGGCCCGACCGGGGTCGGCAAGACCGAGCTGGCGAAGGCCCTCGCGGACTTCCTCTTCGACGACGAGCGGGCCATGGTCCGCATCGACATGAGCGAGTACAGCGAGAAGCACAGCGTCGCCCGGCTGGTCGGCGCCCCGCCCGGTTACGTCGGTTACGAGGAGGGCGGCCAGCTCACGGAGGCGGTCCGCCGCCGCCCGTACAGCGTCGTCCTGCTGGACGAGGTCGAGAAGGCCCATCCCGAGGTCTTCGACATCCTGCTCCAGGTCCTGGACGACGGGCGGCTCACCGACGGACAGGGCCGGACGGTGGACTTCCGGAACACCATCCTGATCCTGACGTCCAACCTCGGCAGCCAGTACCTGACCGACCCCCTGACCAAACCGGAGGAGAAGAAGAGCCAGGTCCTGGAGGTCGTCCGGGCCTCCTTCAAGCCGGAGTTCCTGAACCGGCTGGACGACCTGGTGGTCTTCTCCGCGCTGTCTGGCGACGAGCTGGCGCACATCGCGGGCCTTCAGATCGACCGGCTCGCGAGGCGCCTGGCCGACCGGCGGCTCACGCTGGACGTCACCCCGGAGGCCCTGGCCTGGCTGGCCGAGGAGGGCAACGACCCGGCGTACGGTGCCCGGCCGCTGCGCCGCCTCATCCAGACGGCGATCGGCGACCGGCTCGCCAAGGAGATCCTGGCGGGCGAGATCAGGGACGGCGACACGGTCCGCGTGGACCGCTTCGAGGACGGCCTGATCGTCGGAGCGGCGAGCTGAGAGCCGCCGCGCCGACGCGGTAAGCGGAATCCGTACGGCGTCATCGGAAGGCCCCGGCCCCGTTCCCGCCCGCTGAATATCAGCTTGTGGCGGATCGGGGCCTTCCGGGCTTGCCATGCCCCGCCCGGCATAAGAGAGGATGGCAGCCAACCGCACGAAGGGAAGTAACGGTGAGCATCGATCCGTCCTCGATTCCTAACTTCGGGGCCCAGCCCGAACCGCAGGCGGCAGGACCGGAGGGCCCCGTCGTCCCTGACCAGGACCTCGTCAAGCAGCTGCTCGACCAGATGGAGCTGAAGTACGTCGTTGACGACGAGGGCGACCTCGCCGCTCCGTGGGAGGAATTCCGCACGTACTTCATGTTCCGCGGCGAAGGCGAGCAGCAGGTCTTCTCGGTCCGTACGTTCTACGACCGCCCGCACGCCACGGACCAGCGCCCGGTCCTCCTCGACGCGATCGACGACTGGAACCGCCGCACCCTGTGGCCCAAGGTCTACACGCACACCCACGAGCCCGAGGAGGGCGAGGAGGCCGGCCCGTCGGTCCGCCTGATCGGTGAGGCGCAGATGCTCATCGGCACCGGCGTCTCCCTGGAGCACTTCGTCTCCTCGACGGTCAGCTGGGTGCGCGCCTCCATCGAGTTCGACAAGTGGCTCCTGGAGCGCCTGGGCCTGGCCCCGGCCGAGCAGAAGTCCGAGGACGGCACGGAGCAGTCCGCTCCGGACGCCTGAGTCCTCTCCGCACGCGTGAAGAGGCCCGGCCGGGGGAACCCGCGCCGGGCCTCTTCACGCGTCAGAGCCGCTTCAGCCGGGACACGGCCTCCTGGAGCACGTCCGTCCGTTTGCAGAACGTGAAGCGGACGAAGGGGGCGCCCTGGTCGCGGTGGTCGTAGAAGACGGCGTTGGGGACGGCCACCACTCCGCAGCGCTCCGGCAGTGCCCGGCAGAACGCGATGCCGTCACCGGCCGCGTCGAGCGGGCGGATGTCGGTGGTGACGAAGTAGGTGCCGGCCGGGCGGTAGACCGCGAATCCGGCCTCCGCGAGGCCCGCGCAGAGCAGGTCCCGCTTGGCGCGCAGGTCCGCCCGCAGATCCTCGTAGAAGCTGTCGGGCAGCCGCAGCGCCTCGGCGACGGCGTACTGGAGCGGGCCGCCGGAGACGTACGTCAGGTACTGCTTCGCCGAGCGCACCGCCGTCACCAGCTCGGCACTGCCGGTGACCCAGCCGATCTTCCAGCCGGTGTAGGAGTACGTCTTGCCGGCCGACGAGATGGTGACCGTGCGGTCGCGCATGCCGGGGAAGCCGGCCAGCGGCAGGTGTTCCCCCTCGAAGACCAGGTGCTCGTAGACCTCGTCGGTGACGACGAGGAGGTCGTGCTCGCGGGCCAGCTCGGCGATGGCCTCCAGTTCCTCGCGGCTCAGCACCGTGCCGGTCGGGTTGTGCGGGGTGTTGATCAGCAGCAGCCGGGTACGGCGTGTGACCGCCGCGCGCAGTTCGTCCAGATCCAGCCGGTAGGTGCCGGCGGAGGTGTCGGGGCGCAGCGTGACGGGAACGCGCGTCGCGCCCGCCATCGCGATGCAGGCGGCGTACGAGTCGTAGTAGGGCTCCAGCGCGATGACCTCGTCGCCGGGCTCCAGGAGCGCCAGGAGCGAGGCGGCGATGGCCTCGGTGGCGCCCGCGGTGACCAGCACCTCCGTGTCGGGGTCGAAGGCCAGGCCGTAGCGCCGCTGCTGGTGCCCGCTGATCGCGGTGCGCAGCTCGGGGACGCCGGGGCCGGGCGGGTACTGGTTTCCCTTGCCCTCCCGCACAGCGCGGGCAGCGGCCTCGCGGACCTCCTCGGGGCCGTCGGTGTCGGGGAATCCCTGGCCGAGATTGATGGCTCCGGTGCGGACGGCCAGCGCGGACATCTCCGCGAAGATCGTCGTGCCGAACTCGGCGAGGCGGCGGTTGAGCAGCGGTCGTCCGTGTGTCATGGCCGCCATCCTGCGCGCAAGCTCTGGACTTGCTCAAGTCTGCTTTGGCCGTACGGCGGCGGGGGCATCTCCCCTGCACGCCGGACGGGCGCGGAGCGGGGGGCCTCGCTTCGGGGGAAGGAAGGACGTGAGGTCATGGGCGGTGTGCTGGTCGGTCTGATTCTGGTCGTGCTGGTCGTGGTCCTCGTCGCGATGCTGGCGGGGGCCGGCGGACGGGGGCGTACGCCGGCGCGCAGCAGGCGGCGCGGTACGGCGGGCGGCTCGGCCGCCGGGGGCAGCTGGTGGGCCGGGGACAGCGGCGGCGGCTCGTCCTGCGGCAGCGGAGGCGGGCACTCCGGTGGCGGTGGGCACTCGGGCGGCGGTGGGCACTCGGGCGGCCACTCCTGCGGCGGAGGGTCCTCGTGCGGCGGGGGCTCCTCCTGCGGCGGGGGCAGCTGACACGGGGCAGTTGGTCCGCGAGGGCGTGTCAGCGGACACGCCCCGGGGCCCGGTGGGAGGCGCGGCGCACGCGCCAAGTCCCGCCGGGCTCCTTTTTGTTGGGGTGTCCGGCGGGTCTGCGGTGAACAGGTGAGCGGAAGGCCCCCCGAGTGGGATGGAAACCCCGGCAAGTTGGGCAAAAACGCTGTGAGTGCGGCGTAGTTCGTGATTCCCTCGTTGGAGAGAACATTCAGCCCTCGGACCCCAGTTGGACCTGATCGGGCGCTTCCCACCTCCCACGCGCACGACGCGGGGGCGTCCCCTGTCCATGTGTCCATGCGTGTTTGCGGAGCCGACCCATGCTCACGACCCTCCATACGGCCTATTCCGATACCCGTGCCGCCGATCTGGCCTGGGCGCTGGGGCGCGAACCGCTCCCGGCGCTGGCCGTCCTCGACCTCGAACTCGCCGGTGCCACCCTGCAGTTGCGGCTGCTCGGCGCCTCCCACCAGGTGCTCCTGGAGGAGGAGCAGGGCAGCTGTTCCGAGACCGTCGCCTGTATGCCCGGCAGCAGCACCCCGCTGCCGCTGGGCGTCGCCAAGCGGATCGGTGGCTGGGAGTACGAGTTCGCGGCACGCGTCGAGACGCTGAACGCGGGCTCCTTCGCCGGGCGCGCGCAGGAGTTGCTGGCGCTCGTCGCCGACCACCCGCACGGCCTGGCCGGAACGTTTCCGGGCAGCCCACACGCCTTCACGGCGATGCTCGCCCAGCGGACCGAGGGCCAGGTGCGCTGGCGCACCTGGCACGCGTACCCGCAGGAGGGGCAGCTCGTGGTGACGCGGACCCGGGTGGGCGTGCGTATGCCCGCGGTGGCGCTGTGACGCACGCCCGCCGCGCCCCGGGTGCGCCAGATGCACCCTTGTGGGTGACAAGCGGCGAGCGATCGGTGACGTAGCGTTCGCGGCATGATCGACCAGCAGGTGTCGCTGCGAGGGGGCGCGGCGCGGCTTCCCGTGCGGCCGAGGACCGGTCGGTACCTCGTCCTGGCCGCCGTCTTCGTCTGTGCCGCCTGCGGACTGGTGTACGAGCTCGAACTGGTGGCGCTCGCTTCCTACTTGATCGGTGACTCGGTCACCCAGGCGTCCGTCGTGCTCTCCGTGATGGTGTTCGCGATGGGGATCGGCTCGCTGCTCGCGAAACGTTTACGCGGCCGGGCGGCGGTGGGCTTCGGTCTGATCGAGACGGCGCTCGCCCTCGTGGGCGGCTTCTCGGCGCTGGTGCTCTACGCGTCGTTCGCCTGGTTCGGCGAGTCGAGATACGCGCTGGTCGGGTTCTCGCTGACGATCGGCATCCTGATCGGTGCGGAGATCCCCCTGCTGATGACGCTGATCCAGCGGGTGGACCGGCAGGACGCGGGCGGGGCCGTCGCCGACCTGTTCGCGGCGGACTACGTGGGCGCGCTCGTCGGCGGCCTCGCCTTCCCGTTCCTGCTGCTGCCGATGCTCGGCCAGCTCACCGGCGCGCTGCTGACCGGTGCGGTGAACGCGGCGGCGGGCGGGGCGCTGGTGCTGTGGGTGTTCCGGCGGGACCTGACCCCCGGGGCACGGTGGCTGCTCATCGCCGCCAATGTCACGGTGATCGCGGTGCTGGCCACGGCCGCGCTGCTGGCCGACGACTTCGAGCGCGTGGCGCGGCGCGCGGTGTACGGGGACCAGGTGCGGGTCGCCGTGCAGACCGATGTGCAGGAGGTCGTGCTGACCGGGGCCGGGCGCAGCTCCCTGGACCTCTATCTGGACGGGCGGCTGCGGGTCAGCTCCCGCGACGAGTACCGCTACCACGAGGCACTGGTGCACCCGGCGATGAACGGGACGCGCGCCAGGGTCCTGATCCTGGGCGGCGGGGACGGGCTGGCGGCGCGGGAGGTGCTGCGCTACCCGGACGTGCGGAGCGTGACCCTGGTCGAGCTGGACCCGGCCGTCACCCGACTGGCCCGTACGGACCACGCGCTTTCCGCGCTAAACGCGCACGCGCTGGACGATCCCCGCGTGACGACGGTGACCGGTGACGCGTTCACCTGGCTGCGGACCGCCCGCGGCCGCTACGACGTCGTGATCTCCGACCTCCCCGACCCCGGGATCTCCGCGAGCACGAAGCTCTATTCGGCGGAGTTCTACGGTCTGGTCGCCGAAGCGCTCGCACCGGGCGGGCGGCTCGCGGTGCACGTGGGGCCGCCCGTCTCGCGGCCGCGCACCTACTGGACGGTCGACGCCTCCATGCGGGCGGCAGGGCTGCGTCCGCGCCCCTATCGGATCAGCGGGCGCGAGTCGGGCTCCGCGGCCGGCCCCGACCGGGCCGAGGGCGGCGCGGACGGGGCCGGCGGCTGGGGGTTCCTGCTGGCCGGGAGGGCGTCGACGCCCGCGCTCGGCCTGGACCCGGACGCGCCCGCCCTGCGCTCCCTGAGCGTGCCGGGGCTGCTTGACGCGGGGCGCAGGGCGGAGGCCGGGCGGCTTTCCGGCCTCGCGCCGTCGACGCTGGTGCACCCGCGCTACTGGGAGGAGCGGTGAGGTCGCGGGCATGCGCGGTGCCGGAGGTGCGGGGCGGTCGCGGATGCGGAAGCGCTGACGGGACGGCCGGGGCTGAGTAGGCTCGTTCACCATGGAGCATGAGGTGTTCGTTCCGGTTCCGGTCCCGGCCCTGCGGCGGACGCTGGGCGACCCTGCCCGGGTCGCCCGCTGTGTACCGGGGTTCCAGCAGGACGCCGACGCGGCGGCGGGCCCCCTGGCGGGGCGGCTCAGAATCCGGGCGGGCGGCCACACCATCACCTACCGGGGCACGCTGCGCCTGACACCGTTGCCGGGTGACCCGGACGTGGATTCCGTGCACGCCGTCCTGGTGGAGGGCGAGGGCGTGGAGGCCCGCGGCGGGGGTTCGGCGAAGCTCACGCTCACCCTCCGGCTGGCGGAGGGCGACGAGGGCACGTCGATCACCTTCGAGGGCGGTGCGAGCGGTGACGGCCGCCTGCGCGACCTGGAGCCGGCGGCGGCGCTGTCGACGGCCCACCGCCTGCTGGACCGGTTCGCCCAGCAGCTCGTGACGGAGTCGCTGGCCGCCCGGGGCGAGGGCGCGGCCGACGAGGCGTGGGGCGGCGGGGCGGAGGGCGGCGGAGCTTCCGCCGGTACGCCGGAGACGCCGGGCGCGGCCGAGGTCACCGCCGATGAGCTGGCCGTCGGGGAGGCCGTGGAGAAGGCGCTCGAAGAGGCCGCCGAGGACGCGGACGAGACCGGGCCCGAGCCCTCGGCCGGGTCCCCGCTCAGCGGCTCCGGACCCCTGAGCGGCGCCGACGAGACGCTGCCGACGCACGAGGCCGCCCCCGACGAGGCCCCGGGCGCGGAGCAGCCGGGCGAGCGGGGCGCGCAGCCGGGCGCACAGCAGGACGGGGAACGGGACGGGGAGCCGTCGCAGGGCGCGGAGTCGCTGTTCGACGCACCCGTCCCGCCGTCGTCGCTGGACCCCGTCGCCGGGATCGAGTTCACCGTGCCGGACGGGCCTCCGGCCGAGGCGGCACACGCCAGGCGCACCATGATCGGGCGCAGCGCGGAGGAGGTCGACCACGCGCCGCCGCGCGGCCGGTACGCCCCCGTGCCCTCGCCGGATTCGGGCGGTGCGGGTGCGACGCTGCGCTGGGTCGCCCCGGCGGCGGCCCTGGCCCTCGCCTCCGCGGTGGTCGTCAGCCGGGCGTTGCGGCGGCGGAGGTAGCGGCGCCAGTAGGGTCGTGCCGTGAGCAGTAGCGAGAAGGACGTCCGGCTCTCCGTCGGCGACACAGAGTTGACCGTGAACCCCGCCAACGGCTGCCGGATCAGCAGCCTGCGGATCGGCGGTACCGAACTGCTGCGGCAGGGGGAGCGGTACGGCTGCTTCCCGATGGTGCCGTGGTGCGGCCGGACCGAGAACGGACAGTTCCGCGACGGTGGCGTCCTCCACCAGTTGCCGCTGACCGCGCCGCCGCACGCCATCCATGGCACGGGCCGCGACACGGCGTGGCACACCGCCCTGGAGAGCGGCACCCAGGCGTCGTTCTACTACGACCTGGCCGACCCCTGGCCGTACCCGGGCCGGGTGACCCAGACCTTCGAACTGGCCGAGGACTCCCTCACGTTGGCCTTCGGCATTGAGACGTACGGGGACTCCTTCCCGGCCCAGGCGGGCTGGCACCCGTGGTTCCGGCGTCGCCTCGACACCGGCGAGGAGGCCCGTATCGACTTCGACGCGGCCTGGCAGGAGGAGCGCGGCGAGAACCACCTGCCGACCGGCCGCCGGATTCCGCCCCGGCCCGGCCCGTGGGACGACTGCTTCGGGATGCCGGACGGTGTCGACGTCACGCTCACCTGGCCGGAGCGGCTGGAGCTGACGGTCAAGAGCCGGTCCGAGTGGGTCGTGATCTACGACGAGCAGGACGAGGCGGTCTGCGTGGAGCCGCAGTCGGGCCCGCCCAACGGGCTGAACACCGACCCGCGCTATGTCACCCCGGTCGACCCGCTGGAGATCGCCACCACCTGGAGCTGGCGCCGGCTCTGAGCGCGGGAGGCCCGGCCGTCGGTGGACGGGCTCGTGCCCTCGGCGGGCCGCCGCGGAAAACGCGCGCCTTATCCTCGTAGCCATGACTGACGTACGCGCTGAGCTGCTCCAGCAGATCAAGGACAAGGCCGTGGTTCACGGCAAGGTGACGCTCTCCTCCGGCCTGGAGGCCGACTGGTACATCGATCTGCGCCGCATCACGCTGGACGGCAAGGCCGCCCCGATGGTCGGTCAGGTCATGCTCGACGCGACTGCCGAGCTGGACTACGACTGCGTGGGCGGGCTGACGCTCGGCGCCGACCCGGTCGCCACCTCGATGCTGCACGCCTCCGCGGCCCGTGGCCAGGAGCTGGATGCCTTCGTCGTCCGCAAGGCGCAGAAGGCCCACGGGATGCAGCGCCGGATCGAGGGCACGGACGTGAAGGGCCGTCGCTGCCTCGTCGTCGAGGACACCTCGACCACCGGCGGCTCGCCGCTGACCGCCGTCGAGGCCGTGCGCGAGGCCGGTGGCGAGGTCGTGGCCGTCGCCGTGATCGTGGAGCGCGGTGCCGCTCCGGCCATCGCCGAGGCGGGCCTTCCGTACGTCCACGTCTACTCGGTCCCGGACCTCGACCTGGCGTGACCTGCGGGTTTCTCCGGAGGCGGTCGGTTTCACGTGAAACCGACCGCCTTTGTCGTATCCCTGCGAACGGGTACCCCCGATCCTGGGGGACACCGCCGGGTGGAGCCGGAACCAGAGTCTGGGAAGATGGGGGCGACGATGACGTCGCCCCCAGGTCAGGGACCCAGCAACGCACACCCGCACATCCCAAGGAGCGGACAGATGCCCATCGCAACCCCCGAGGCATACGCCGAGATGCTCGACCGGGCGAAGGCAGGCAAGTTCGCCTACCCGGCCATCAACGTGACGTCGACCCAGACCCTGCACGCCGCCCTGCGCGGCTTCGCGGAGGCCGAGAGCGACGGCATCGTGCAGATCTCGACCGGCGGCGCGGAGTTCCTGGGCGGCCAGTACAACAAGGACATGGTCACGGGCGCCGTCGCCCTCGCCGAGTTCGCGCACATCGTCGCCGCCAAGTACGACGTCACCGTCGCGCTGCACACGGACCACTGCCCCAAGGACAAGCTGGACGGCTACGTCCGTCCGCTGCTCGACATCTCCGCCGAGCGCGTCGCCAAGGGCCTGAACCCGCTGTTCCAGTCGCACATGTGGGACGGCTCCGCCGAGACGCTGGCCGACAACCTGGCCATCGGCCAGGAGCTGCTGGCCAAGGCCGCCGCTGCCAAGATCATCCTTGAGGTCGAGATCACCCCGACCGGTGGCGAGGAGGACGGCGTCACCCACGAGATCAACGACGAGCTCTACACCACGGTGGACGACGCGCTGCGCACCGCCGAGGCGCTGGGTCTGGGCGAGAAGGGCCGCTACCTGCTGGCCGCCTCGTTCGGCAACGTGCACGGCGTCTACAAGCCGGGCAACGTCGTCCTGCGCCCGGAGCTCCTCAAGGACCTCCAGGAGGGTGTCGGCGCCAAGTACGGCAAGACGTCGCCGTTCGACTTCGTCTTCCACGGCGGCTCCGGCTCCACCGCCGAGGAGATCACCACCGCGCTGGAGAACGGCGTCGTGAAGATGAACCTCGACACCGACACCCAGTACGCCTTCACCCGCCCGATCGTGGACCACATGTTCAGCAACTACGACGGTGTGCTGAAGGTCGACGGCGAGGTCGGCAACAAGAAGGTCTACGACCCGCGCAGCTGGGGCAAGTCCGCCGAGGGCGGCATGGCCAAGCGCGTCACGGAGGCGTGCGCCAACCTGCGCTCCACCGGCACCAAGCTGAAGTAATCCGGTACGGATGTGTGGCGTGGGGCCGGCCCCCCCCCGGGGGGCGGGGCCCCCGCCGGGGCGGCCCCCGCCCCCCCCCCCCCGGGGGGCGGCCCGGGGGCCCCCCCCCCCCCCCCCCCCCCCCCGCCCCCCCCCCCGGCGCGGGGGGGGGGGGGGGGGGGGGCGCCCCCCCCCCGGGGGGGGGCCCGCCCCCACGGCATGTCCGGACCCGTCACGCACGACCCGAGGGAACAGCTGTGAGTACGTCCTACGACTTCGACACCGTGATCGACCGCCGCGGAACCTGGTGCGTCCAGTGGGACGGGGTCGCGGACCGCTTCGGGGTGGACGGGCTGCTGCCGTTCACCATCTCCGACATGGACTTCGAGACCGCACCCGAGGTGCTGGCCGCCCTGCGCACCCGGCTCGAACACGGCGTGCTCGGTTACACGGACTGGCGGCTGGGCGACTTCCGGCCGGCCATCGCCCACTGGTACGCGACGCGGTACGACACCGCGATCGACACCGGGAGCCTGGTGTACGGGCCGTCCGTGCTCAGCCAGCTCTCGCAGCTGCTCCAGATGTGGACGTCCGAGGGCGACGGCGTGGTCCTGCACACGCCCACGTACGACGGCTTCCGCAAGGCGGTCCACGGGCTCGGGCGGGAGCTGCGGGGCGTGCCGCTGGGGGACACGGACGCGCTGGAACGGGAGCTCGCGCGCCCGGACAGCAAGGTCCTCCTGGTCTGCTCCCCGCACAACCCGTCCGGTCGGGTGTGGACGGAGACGGAGCTCGCCGGGATGGCGGAGCTCGCCGCGCGCCACGGGGTGGCCGTGATCAGCGATGAGATCCACGCGGACTTCGTGCACGGCGGACGCCCGCACGTGCCGTGGAGCCGGGTGGGCGGCGATGCGCGCTGGGCGGTCATCACCTCGGCCTCGAAGTCGTTCAACTTCCCGGCGCTGACCGGGTCGTACGGCCTCATCGGGCGGCCGGAGGACCGGACCGAGTATCTGCGCCGGATGGAGACGGCGGAGGGCCTCGCCTCACCGGCGGTGCTCTCGCTGACCGCGCACATCGCCGCGTACCGCGAGGGCGGCCCGTGGCTCGACGCGGTACGCGCATACGTCGTGGAGAACCTGGCCCTGGTCGCCGACCGGCTGAACGCCGCGTTCCCCGCCCTGGAGTGGGAGCCGCCGCAGGCCGGATACCTGGCCTGGATCGATCTGCGGCGCGCGGGCGTCCGGGACGACGAGGCGTTGCAGCGCGTACTGATCGAGCGGGAGCGCGTCGCGGTGATGCCCGGCAGCACCTACGGGGCCGAGGGCTTCGTGCGGCTCAACGTGGGATGCGCGCGGAGCAAGGTCGAGACGGGGCTCGATGCGCTGATCCGGGGCATCGAAGCCGTACGGGTCGCCGGCTGAGGGCTCCGGGTGGCCCTTCGGCCTGGTGCCGACGATGCTGAGGCCATGGAGAAGAGCGAGGCGGACGGTCCCGCGATCCGGGTGGCCTCCGCCGCCGGGCGCTGGGTCGTCCTGACGACGGTGCTCGGGTCGAGCATGGCCATGCTCGACTCCACCGTCATCAACGTCGCCCTGCCCCGCATCGGCGACGACCTGGGCACCGACCTGGCCGCGCTCCAGTGGACCGTCAACGCCTACATGCTGACCCTGGCGGGACTGATCCTGCTGGGCGGGGCGCTCGGTGACCGCTACGGCCGGAGGCGGGTCTTCGTGGTCGGCGTCATCTGGTTCGCCGCCGCCTCGCTGGTCTGCGGCCTCGCGCCGAACGCCCCCGTGCTCATCGCCGCCCGCGCCCTCCAAGGGGTCGGCGGTGCGCTGCTGACGCCCGGCTCGCTGGCCCTGATCCAGGCGAGCTTCCATCCCGACGACCGGGCCCGCGCGGTCGGGCTGTGGTCCGGGTTCGGCGGGGTCGGCGCCGCCGTGGGGCCGTTCCTGGGCGGCTGGCTGGTCGACGGACCGGGCTGGCGCTGGGTGTTCCTGCTCAACCTGCCGCTCGCAGCCGTCTGCGTGCCCGTCGCGCTGCGCCACGTACCGGAATCGCGGGACCCGGACGCGCGGGGGCGTTTCGATGTCGCCGGGGCTGCTCTCGGCGCCCTCGCGCTCGCACTGGTGACGTACGCGCTGATCGCCGCGCCGGGGCAGGGCGCTTCCCCGGCCGTGATCGGGTCGGCGGTGGGCGGGGTGCTCCTCGGTGCCGCCTTCGTCCAGCTCGAACGACGGCGGGCACACCCGATGCTGCCGCCCTCGGTGTTCGCCTCCCGGCAGTTCACCGCCGTCAACATCGTCACCCTGTGCGTGTACGCGGCGCTCGGCGGCTACTTCTTCCTCTCCGCGATCCAGCTCCAGGTCGTCGCCGGCTACTCGGCGCTGGGCGCCGGCACCGCGCTGCTGCCGACCACCCTCCTGATGCTGCTGTTCTCGGCCGCCTCGGGCGAGCTGGGCCAGCGCATCGGCCCGCGCATCCCGCTCACCGCCGGGCCGCTGATCGCCGCTGCCGGGATGCTGCTGATGCTGCGCGTGGGGGAGGGCTCCAACTCCTTCACCGGCTACCTGACCGACGTACTGCCCGCCGTGGCCGTGCTGGGCGTCGGGCTCGTCACCGTCGTGGCGCCCCTCACCGCGACCGTCCTGGCCTCCGTGGACACCGGCCGGGCCGGGCTCGCCAGCGGCATCAACAACGCCGCCGCACGCGCCGCCGGCCTGATCGCGGTGGCCGCGCTGCCGCTGCTCGCCGGCATGGGGCCGGAGGCGTACCGGGACGCCGGGGAGTTCGCCGCGACGTTCCGGCGGGCCATGCCGATGTGCGCCGGACTGCTGGTGCTCGGCGCGCTGATCGCCTGGCTGACCGTACGCACGCCCGCCCCCGTGGACGACACCGCGCGGCCGGAGTGCGCGGTGCACTGCGGCGTCACGAGCCCGCCGCTGGAACCCGAACCGGCGGCCGCCCCGCCGGACACCACCGGTTGAGGCGCGCGGAGCACCCGCGGCCGCCGCACGGGCCGGGGCGGGATTCGGCCCCACCCGGTCCTCGGCGGGCCCCGTGCCAGGCACACTGGGAGCATGTCGATCCACGAGAACCTGCTCGGGGGCCCGCCCCCGACCCACCTGCCCGACGACCCGGAGCCGCGCGAACTGCTCGCCGCCGGCACCGCGCCCGCCGACGTCGCCGCGAAGTACCCGACCTCCTCGCTGGCCTGGGCGCAGCTCGCCGACGAGGCGTTCGAGGGCGGCCGGGTCATCGAGTCGTACGCCTACGCCCGCACCGGCTACCACCGCGGCCTCGACGCGCTGCGCCGGGCCGGCTGGAAGGGGCACGGCCCCGTACCGTTCGAGCACGAGCCGAACCGCGGCTTCCTCCGCGCCCTGCACGCCCTCGCGCGGGCCGCGCAGTCGATCGGCGAGCAGGAGGAGTACGAGCGCTGCTCGACGTTCCTGCGCGACTCCTCGCCGACCGCCGCCGAGACCCTCGGCTAGCCGACGCCGTACCGCAGGCCCCGCAATTCCGCATCCGCGACTGCGGGGCCTGCGCGTGTCCGGAGCAGGCGTTTAGTATGCGAACAGGGGACCGGGGCTCCACTTCCGAAGGGAAGGGGCGGACCGCTACCCGGAAGCTCGTGTCGAGGAGACAGCGATGTCGACGATTCACCCCGACCCCGAAGCCACCGGTGCGGCGACCCCGCACCTCGACTTCGCGGGCACGACTCCGTACGAGGACTATGTCCAGGCGGATGTCCTGACCCACCTCCAGCACCTCCGCTCGGACGATCCCGGCGAGATGGTCTTCCTGGTCACCACCCAGGTCATGGAGCTGTGGTTCACCGTCATCGTCCATGAGTGGGAGACCGCCGCGCACGCGATGCGCGAGGACCGCCTGGACGTCGCGCAGGACGCGCTGAAGCGGTCGCTGCGCGAACTGGAGGCCCTGAACGCCTCCTGGACGCCGCTCGCCCAGCTCACTCCCGCCCAGTTCAACTCCTACCGGTCCTCGCTCGGCGAGGGTTCCGGTTTCCAGTCGGCGATGTACCGGCGGATGGAATTCCTGCTCGGCGACAAGTCCGCGTCCATGCTGGTGCCGCACCGGGGCGCGCCCCGCGTCCACGCGGAGCTGGAGAAGGCCCTCGCGGAGCCCGGTCTGTACGACGAGGCCCTCGCCCTGCTCGCCCGGCGCGGGCACGCGATCCCGGAGTCCGTGCTCGGCCGCGACCTGACCCGGAAGTACGAGCCGTCGCCCGAGGTCGAGGCCGTCTGGACGGAGATCTACGCCAACCCGGACCAGAACGACGAGCTGGTCCGCCTCGGCGAGGTACTGACGGACGTCGGCGAGCTGGTGTGGCGATGGCGCAACGACCATCTCCTCGCGACCCGGCGGGCCATGGGCTCCAAGACCGGCACCGGCGGCTCGGCCGGCGTGGCCTGGCTGGAGAAGCGCGCCACGAAGAACGTGTTCCCCGAGCTCTGGACGGCCCGCAGCCATGTCTGACCTGCAGGAGCGCGCACAGGCGCTCGACACCGCGGACACCCTCGCGCCGCTGCGCGAGCTGTTCACCCTGGACGACACGGTCTACCTGGACGGCAACTCGCTCGGCGCGCTGCCGCGCCATGTGCCCGCCCGGGTGCAGGAGGTCCTCACCCGCGAGTGGGGTGAGCTGCGCATCCGGTCCTGGGGCGAGAGCGGCTGGTGGACGGCGCCGGAACGGGTCGGTGACCGCATTGCCCCGATCGTCGGCGCGGCGGCCGGCCAGATCGTCGTCGGGGACTCGACCAGCGTGAACGTCTTCAAGGCCCTCGTCGCCGCGACCCGGCTGGCGCCGGAGGGCCGCGACGAGATCCTGGTCGACGCGCAGACGTTCCCCACGGACGGCTACATCGCCGCTTCGGCGGCGCGGATGACCGGCCACCGGATCGTGCCGGTCGCACCCGCCGACGTGCCGGGCGCGGTCGGTCCGCGGACCGCCGCCGTGCTGCTCAACCACGTCGACTACCGGTCGGGCCGGCTGCACGACCTGCCGGGGCTGACCGCCGCGGTGCGGGCCGCGGGCGCGATCGCCGTCTGGGACCTGTGCCACAGCGCGGGCGCGCTCCCGGTCGGTCTGGACGAGCACGGCGTGGACCTGGCGGTCGGCTGCACGTACAAGTACCTCAACGGCGGCCCCGGTTCGCCCGCCTACCTGTACGTCGCCGAGCGCCACCAGGCGTCCTTCGACTCGCCCCTGCCGGGGTGGACGTCGCATGCCGACCCGTTCGCGATGACGCCCGGCTACACCCCGGCGGACGGTGCGGTCCGGGGCCGGGTCGGCACGCCGGACATCCTGTCCATGCTGGCCCTGGAGGCGTCCCTCGACGTCTGGGACGGGGTCGGGATCGACGCGGTCCGGGCCAAGTCCCTGGCGCTGACGGACTTCTTCCTGGAGTGCGTCGAGGCGTACGCCCCCGAGGGCCGGGTCACTTCCGTCACCCCGGCCGCCCACGCGGAGCGCGGCAGCCAGGTCGCGCTGCGGTGCGACGACGCCGAACCCGTGATGGCCGAGCTGATCGCGCGCGGAGTCGTCGGGGACCTGCGCCGCCCGGATGTGCTGCGCTTCGGTTTCACACCGCTGTACGTGGGGTTCGCGGACGCGGAACGCGCGGCGCGGGTGCTCGCGGAGGTTCTGGGCGCTCCGGCGGCGTAGGCTGCCGCATCCGTCCGGTGACCGGCTCGCCCCGGTCACCGGACGGCGCCGTGCGGGGGCTCGCGCGGGGCGGGGGCGGCGCGGTGCGCGAGGGTGCCGATTCCCGGCGGGCGGGGCGGCCCCCCGTACTGGTACCGTCCCCGCAGGTCAGGCCAGTTGGGCCGGACGACAGGGAGGGTGGGAGCAGGATGTCGGATTCCGCCGCGCGCGAGCGGGACGCCGCCGAGACCGAGTCGGCCTTCTCGCATCCGGCGGTCGCCCCCGACGCGTCCGCCGCCTACGGCAGCCACCCCGACCAGGTCATCGACTTCTACGCCCCGCGCGGGGGCCGCACCGGCGCGCCGGTCGTGGTCGTGCTGCACGGGGGCGCGTGGCGGGCTCCGTACGACCGGACGCATGTGTCGCCGTTCGCGGGCTTCCTGGCCCGGCACGGGTTCGCCGTGGCCAGTGTGGAGTACCGGCGGGGCAGCGAGCTTCCGCAGCAGCGCGGGACCGGCCCGGTCGCGGGGCGCTGGCCGGAGACCTTTGACGACGTCGCCGCGGCGATGGACGCGCTGCCGGAGCTGCTGGCGCGGGAACTGCCGGCGGCGGACGTCCGCCGGATCGTCGTCACGGGCCACTCGGCGGGCGGGCAGCTGGCCCTGTGGGCCGCCGCCCGGCACGTACTGCCGGAGGGGTCGCCGTGGCGGCTCCCGAGGCCGCCCGCGCTGCGGGGTGTGGTGGCGCTGGCGCCGATCGCGGACTTCGGCACGGCGGTCGCGCTCGACGTGTGCTCGGGGGCCATCGGGCAGTTCCTGGGGGCTGCGGAGGACTTCGCCGAGCGGAGCGCGCACGCCGATCCGTCCCGGCTGCTGCCCACGGGCATCGCGACCGCGGTCGTCCAGGGCACGACGGACCTCACGGTTCCGGCGGCCGTCTCCGAGGCGTTCGTGGACGCGGCGGCGAAGGAGGGCGAGACGGTGGGGCTGACGCTGCTGCCGGACGTCGGCCACTTCCCGCTGATCGACCCGGCCGCCGACGCGTGCGCGGTGGTCGCGGAGGAGATCGCCCAGCTCGCCTGGTAGGTGCGTGGGGGCGCGCGTAGTACTTGCGACGGACGGCCGGGAATCCGCAACACTGCTGACGACCCGGCCCGCCGCCCCGCCTACCGTGGATGCGTGACCGAGACCAAGACCAGAAGCCCGGAGCTACGGCTCGCCGCGCGTGTGATGGACGACCTCTGGGAAGACCTCTTCGAGGACGCCTTCGCCTACCGGCCGATGTCACCGATGCGCACGGACGGGGTTCTGACCGGGCGGCTGCCGCGTGGGCTCGCCGCACGGGCCGCGTGGTTCCCGCACGCGGTGGTGCTGGGCGTCGCGCTGATCACCTTCATGGCGGGGTTCACCGTCACTGGCGACGCCGGGGTCCTGCTGTCCGGGCTGCTGCCCGCCGTCTGCGTCGCGATGACGCTGATCAGGCCGGTCGGGGCGTTCTGGATGTCGATGGTCCTGATGCCGGTGAGCGTGGTGGTCGGCGGCTACGAACCGTGGTCGCCGGGCCTCTTCATCTCCCATCTGGTGGTGCTGTTCGTCGTCGCGGCCAGGACCAGGCCGCGCACCGCCGCCTGGATGTGGGTGCTCACGCTGCTGCTGGGCCTCGTCGTGGAGGGTGTCGTCACCGGCGGGGCCGGCGGGCCGAACACCGCGGGCATGGCGGTGGCTTCGGCCTTCGCCCTGCTCGTGGTGAGCATGGTCCAGGTCCGGCGGGAGGCGCAGCGCGAGGTCACCGTGCAGCGCACCGTCACCGCCGTCGAGCGCGACCGGCGCACGCTGCTGGAGGAGCGCACCACGATCGCCCGCGAACTCCACGACGTGGTCGCCCACCACATGTCCGTCGTCGCCATCCAGGCCGAGGCCGCCCCGTACCGGGTGGAGAACCCGCCGCCGGAGCTGGAGCAGGCGTTCGTCACGATCCGGGAGAACGCCGTGGCCGCGCTCACCGAACTGCGCCGGGTTCTCGGCGTCGTCCGGGCCGACGACTACGAGGCACCGGACGCGCCGCAGCCCACCCTCGCCGACCTCGACCGGCTGCTGACCAACGTCGGGGAGGCGGGCCTGGTGACGGAGAAGGCGGTGACCGGCGCGGTGCGCGAACTGCCCCAGGGCGTCGAGCTGTCGGCGTACCGGATCATCCAGGAGGCGCTCAGCAACAGCCTGCGGCACGCCCCGGGCGCCACGGCCAGGGTCGAGATCGGTTACGTACTCGGCGGGCTGGGCCTGCGCGTGGTCAACGGACCGCCGACCGCCCCGGTGAAGCCGTCGCCGGGCGCCGGGCACGGGATCACCGGGATGCGGGAGCGGGTCGCGATGCTGAACGGCGAGATGACCGCCGAGCCCACCGAGGAGGGCGGTTACGAGGTGACGGCCTTCATCCCGGCCCAGCAGACCGTGCCCGGCGTGTCCGGTGCCTTCAAGGAGCAGGCATGACGACGCAGCCGGCCGGTCCGCCGATCCGGGTCCTGATCGTGGACGACCAGATGATGGTCCGCGAGGGCTTCTCGGTCCTGCTCAACGCCATGCCGGGCATCGAGGTCGTCGGCGAGGCGGTGAACGGCCGCGAAGCCGTCTCCCAGGTCGCCGCGCTCCGCCCCGACGTGGTGCTGATGGACATCCGCATGCCGGAGCTCAACGGCATCGAGGCGACCCGCGAGATCGTCGCCGCGGACGCGGACGCGAAGGTCCTCGTGCTCACCACCTTTGACCTGGACGAATACGTCTACCAGGCCCTGCGCGCGGGGGCCTCCGGCTTCCTGCTCAAGGACGCCTCGGCCCGCCAGCTGGCCGACGGGGTGCGTGTGGTCGCCTCCGGAGAGGCGCTGCTGGCCCCCACAGTGACGCGGCGCCTGATCACCGAGTTCTCCCGACTCGCCTCCGCTCCCCGCCCTCCGGCCCTGGCCCGGGTCGGCGACCTCACCGAGCGCGAGACGGAGGTGCTCGTCCTCATCGCCCAGGGCCTGTCGAACGCGGAGATCGCCGGACACCTGGTCGTCGCCGAGTCGACCATCAAGACCCATGTGAGCCGCATCCTGGTCAAACTCGGCCTCCGTGACCGCACCCAGGCCGCCGTCTTCGCCTACGAGGCCCGCCTGGTCACCCCTTCCTGAGCACGGTGGTCTAGCGTCGGCCCATGGAACAGCCCAGCACCTCCCCCGCCCCGTTCGACCCCTGGTCGGCGGCGTTCGTAGCCGACCCGTACCCCGCCTACGCCGAGCTGCGGGCCACCGGCCGGGCGCATTACTTCGAGGCCACCGATCAATGGCTCGTCCCGCACTATGCCGACGTGTCGGCCCTGCTGCGAGACCGGCGGCTGGGGCGCACCTATCTGCACCGGTTCACGCACGAGGAGTTCGGCCGGACACCGCCGCCTCCGGAACACGAGCCGTTCGAGACGCTCAACGGGCAAGGGCTGCTGGACCTCGAACCGCCGGATCACACCCGCATCCGGCGCCTGGTGTCCAAGGCGTTCACCCCGCGCACCGTCGAACAGCTCGTCCCCACCGTCCAGCGGTTGGCCGCCGGACTCGTGGACGACTTCGTCGAGCAGGGCGGGGGCGACCTGCTGGCCGCCGTCGCCGAGCCGCTGCCCGTCGCCGTGATCGCCGAGATGCTCGGTATCCCGGAGTCCGACCGGGCCCCGCTCCGGCCCTGGTCCGCGGCGATCTGCGGGATGTTCGAGCTCAATCCGTCCGAGGACACCGCCCGCGCCGCTGTCCGCGCCTCCCTCGAATTCTCCGCGTACCTCCGCGAGCTGATCGCCGAGCGACGCGCGCACCCGGGCACGGACCTCATTTCCGCCCTGGTCGCCGCCCACGACGAGGGCGAGCGGCTGACCGAGCAGGAGATGGTCTCCACCTGCGTCCTCCTCCTCAATGCCGGGCACGAGGCGACCGTCAACACCACGGTCAACGGCTGGTGGACGCTGCTGCGCCACCCCGAACAGCTGGCCGCCCTCCGTGCCGACCATGGGCTCCTGCCCACGGCGCTGGAAGAACTGATGCGGTACGACACCCCCCTTCAGATGTTCGAGCGTTGGGTCCTGGACGACATCGAGATCGACGGCACCGTCATTCCGCGCGGCTCCGAGGTGGCCCTGCTCTTCGGCTCGGCCAACCGCGACCCCGCCCGCTTCGCGGCCCCGGACACCCTGGACCTCGCCCGGCGGGAGAACCCGCACATCACCTTCGGTGCCGGTATCCACTTCTGCCTGGGCGCCCCGCTCGCCCGGGTCGAACTGGCCGCCTCCTTCGGTGAGCTGCTGCGCAAGGCGCCCGGCCTGCGCCTGGCCGCCGCGCCCGAGTGGAACCCGGGATATGTCATCAGGGGCCTGAAGGAGCTGCGGGTCGAGGTGTGAGGCTGTGGGCGGGCGCCTCCAGCGCCCGCCCCGCCTCAGGTCACGAGATCCCGGCGGCGCAACGCCGCCAAGGCCGCGGCCACCAGAACCGCCGACAGCGCGGTGAGGAGCGTCACCGGCCCCCACTCCATCCCCGCTCCCGGCAGCTTCGGCAGGTGTGTGAACGGCGATGCGTCCAGCACCGGCTGCGGCAGGTCCAGGGCGGGCCCGATCCAGCCGAGCGCCAGGCAGAGCCCCACCACGCCCCAGCTCGCCGGGGCCGCCTTCGGTATCGCCCCGTGGAGCAGGGCCGTGATCCCGCCGAGCAGCCAGACGGCGGGCAGTTGTACCAGGCAGGCGCCGAGCACGGCCGGAAGTGCGTGGCCGTATCCCGCCGCCAGGCCGAGACCGCCGACCACCATGATCAGGGCCGCGCCGCCGAAGGCGATGAGCAGATGGCCGCCCGCCCAGCGGAGCCGGCCGACCCCGCCCGCGAGCACCGTCTCCGCGCGTCCGGCGGTCTCCTCACCGTGCAGCCGGAGCACCGACGCGGCGATGTAGAGAGCGGCGACCGTGCCGAGCACGGAGACCATCGAGGCGAGGAACGCGTCGGTGAGGCCGGACTGCCCGCCCATCCGCTCGAAGATCTCCCGGGCCTTCTCGTTGTCCCCGACCAGGTCCGCCGCCCCGCCGACCAGTCCGCCGAAGACGAAGCCGACCACGGCGAAGGACACCGTCCACCCCAGAAGCGCCCCCCGTTGCAGCCGTATCGCGAGGCCCCAGGCGGTGGACATCCGGCCCCGCGCCGGTCCCGGACGCGCCGCCAGGAAGCTCATGCCGACGTCCCGGCGTTCGGTCAGCACGTACGCCACGACGCACTGCACCGCCACCGCACCGGCGATCAGGAGGAGCACCCACCAGCGCTCGTCCGCGTACGGGCGGACGTTCTCCGCCCAGCCGAGCGGGGAGAGCCAGATGAGCAGCGACGAGCCGTCGTCCGCGGCCGAGTCGCCCGCCGCCTTCAGGACGAACGCGGCACCCACCACCGCCGCCGTGGCCCCCTTGGCGAGGCGGGCGCTCTCGGTGAACTGCGCGGTGATCGCAGCGGTGCAGGCGAACAGCATCCCGACCCCGGCGACCGCCGACGCGAGCGCCACCGCCCCCACGCCCCCCTCGCCCGAGCCGGCCATTCCGGCCATGATCACCAACGCCAGGCCGGCATTGGCGAGCAGGGCCGCGAGCAGTGCGGCGGTGAGCGGAGCGCGGCGCCCGACCACCGCCGAGGAAAGCATCTCCTGACGACCCGTCTCCTCTTCCTCCCGGGTATGGCGCACGACGACGACCAGGCTCATCACCGCTGCCAGCGCCGCGCCGAAGGCGAGCATGCGCCAGCTGACGAGCCCGCCGACGGAGTCACCGAACACGGGCCCGTACATCGCCCGCACGGAGCTGTTGGCGTTCATCGACGCGGCGAGCTCGGCGCGTTGGTCCGGCGTTTCGTAGAGCGACGAGATGGATGTACCGACGGAGGAGAAGGACCCGCCGAGGACGAGGACCCAGACAGGGATGACGATGCGGTCGCGTCGCAGGGCGAGTCGCAGCAGGGCACCGGTCCCGGTGAGCGAGCCGGTGGAGGCACGGCGTCGCACACCCGCCTTCGTGGCGAGGGGCACGACGGTCATCGCGCCACCACCGAAGACTGCCCGGCGTCCGCCGTGTAGTGGCGGAGGAAGAGCTCCTCCAGTGTGGGCGGGGTGCACGTCAGCGAGCGGACGCCGGAAGCGGACAGGGACCTGAGGACCGCGTCCAGCTCGTCCGTGTCCACCTGGAGTGAGACCCGCCGCCCCTCGATGTCGAGGTCATGGACCCCGGGAAGCCGTGTCAGGCCGTCCGGGTCGCGTATCAGCTCGGCGCTGACGTGTATCCGCGTCAGATGACGCATGTCCGCCAGCGAGCCGGTCTCCACCGTCCTGCCCTGGCGGATGATGCTGACCCGGTCGCAGAGCGATTCGACCTCGCTCAGGATGTGGCTGGAGAGCAGTACCGTCCGACCGCGCTCACGCTCCTCGGCCACGCAGCTCTGGAATACCTCCTCCATCAGAGGATCGAGCCCGCTGGTCGGTTCGTCCAGGATCAGCAGATCGACGTCCGACGCGAAGGCGGCCACCAGGGCCACCTTCTGCCGGTTGCCCTTGGAGTACGTCCGCCCCTTCTTGGTCGGGTCGAGCTCGAAGCGGTCGACGAGGTCGGCGCGCCGGGTCGCGTCGAGACCGCCGCGCAGCCGCCCGTACAGGTCGATCACCTCGCCGCCGGAGAGGTTGCGCCACAGCGTCACGTCTCCGGGGACGTACGCCACGCGTCGGTGCAGGTCGACCGCATCGTGCCAGGGGTCGCCGCCGAGCAGCTGGGCCGCACCGGAATCGGCTCTGAGCAGCCCCAGGAGGACCCGGATGGTGGTGGACTTCCCCGACCCGTTCGGACCGAGGAAGCCGTGGACCTCACCGGTCTCGACGGACAGGTCGAGACCGTCCAGCGCCTGCGTCCGGCCGAACGATTTGCACAGCCCGGCCACGGTGATTGCCTTCGTCATGATTTTGAACGTACGCTACTTTCACAAAATTGTGAAGTTAAGGAACCGTATAAACTCGAAGGAGTGACATGCAGTGGCGCACGGAGGAAGAGGAGCGGGATGAGCGGCGAATCCGCGGAGGAGAGCGCGGCCGGGGGCGCGGTCCGGGGCCCCGGGGACCGGGACGCCGAGGCCGTCGCGCGGTTTGTCGAGCGGTTCGCGTCCGAGATGACCGAGGCGGGGATGCAGCGCATGGCCTCGCGCGTCTTCGCCGCCCTGCTCGCGGACGACGACGCCTCGATGACCTCGGCGGAGCTCGCCCTGGCCCTGCAGATCAGCCCCGCCGCCGTATCGGGCGCGATCAACTACCTCACGCAGGTCAGCATGGTCGGCCGCGAGCGCGAACCGGGATCGCGCCGCGACCGGTACCGCCTGCACAACGAGATCTGGTATACCACCTTCGCCAGCCGCGACCACGTCCTCACCCGTTGGGAGCGCACCCTCAAGGAAGGTGCGCGCACGCTCGGCGAGCACACCCCGGCCGGCGCCCGGATCGCCGAGACGGCGGCGTTCTTCGAGTTCCTGCAGTCGGAGCTGGAGGGGCTGATGGGCCGCTGGAAGGAGCACCGCAAGACCCTCGACCTGCCGGTGGGCAGCCCCGGCGCGGGCGCCTGACCGCCGGCGCCCGCTACCCCGCCGGGAGCATCAGCCCCCAGGCCCCCGCCCGTACCGTCCACGTCCGGGTCCGCACCGGCCCCGCCACCTGTATGTCCGCCCGGTAGCGGAAGTCCGCCCCCGAGACCGTGACCGCCTTCGCCTCCGCGGTCACCGGGGCGGTGTCCGGCGCGTCGATCGTCACGGCGGCCAGGCCGTCGTCGCCGCAGCCCGACGTCACCGTCACGGAGGCGACCGGGCGGTCGAGGTCGTTCAGCACGATGCCGTCGGCCTCCACGCGCAGCCGGTGCGTCGGCGGCATGCCGGCCGGTTCCGGAGGCGCGGGCCGTACCAGGGTGCGGACCAGGGAGCGGCAGGCGTCCCAGACGGAGGACACGCCCGGGCGGTCGGCGCCCGCGCCCGGGGCCCCGTTCAGCGCGGGGATGCGCAGCGCGCCCAGGACCACGCCGTCGCTGTCGTCGACGAGCAGGTCGAGGCGGCGCACCGCCCCGTCCAGCGCCGTGCGCGCCGCAGCCACCGCGCCGTTCGGCACGCCGAGCGAGTGGGCGAGTTCCAGAGCGCCCGAGGCGCCGACGGGGACGAGCGACAGCGCGCTCATCGCGGGCTCCCGCTCCCGGTGCAGCAGGGACACGGCGCGCCGCAGCGCCCGGTCGTCGCCGATCACCACCGGCCGCCGGCCGCCCCGGCGGGACAGGGCCCGGGCGAATTCCCCGGGGCTGTCCGGGAGGCAGATCTTGGCGTGCGAGCCGGCGCTCAGCACGTCCTTCGCGATGCGGACGGACTCGCCGTCCGTCCGGCGGGCGACCGGATCGATCACCACCAGCAGGTGGGGCGCACCGTTACCGGGGGGCTGGGCAGCCGACACCTCGGTCCTTCCTCGGGTAGCATCTTGGTGCAAGAGCCCCTTGCGCTATTGCGCCAGGGGTTTCGTCTATTCCGGGGCACCCGGTTCGACGGTTCGGACTGTGCCGTACAACGACGTACGGCATGTACGGCGTTCTCGTACGCCCCCTGACCTTGGACATGCCCCGCCCGGAAGGGGTGTACGCCTGTGCCCGCACTTGTGCTGCTCGGTGCTCAGTGGGGTGACGAGGGCAAGGGAAAGGCCACCGACCTCCTCGGTGGATCCGTGGACTATGTGGTGCGCTACCAGGGCGGCAACAACGCCGGCCACACGGTGGTCGTCGGTGACCAGAAGTACGCACTGCATCTCCTCCCCTCCGGCATCCTGTCACCGGGATGTACCCCGGTCATCGGTAATGGTGTCGTTGTCGACCCGGCGGTCCTGCTCTCCGAGCTGAGTGGGCTGAACGACCGCGGCGTGGACACGTCGAAGCTGCTGATCAGCGGCAACGCTCATTTGATCACCCCGTACAACGTCACCGTCGACAAGGTGACGGAACGGTTCCTCGGGAAGCGCAAGATCGGCACCACCGGTCGCGGCATCGGCCCGACGTACGCCGACAAGATCAACCGGGTCGGCATCCGCGTCCAGGACCTCTACGACGAGTCGATCCTGGAGCAGAAGGTCGAGGCGGCCCTGGAGCAGAAGAACCAGCTCCTGGCCAAGGTCTTCAACCGGCGCGCCATCGAGGCCGGCAAGGTTGTCGAGGACATGCTCCAGTACGCGGAGCAGCTCAAGCCCTACGTGGCCGACACGACGCTCGTCCTGAACAACGCCATCGACGCGGGCAAGGTCGTCCTGTTCGAGGGCGGTCAGGGCACGCTGCTCGACGTCGACCACGGCACGTACCCGTTCGTGACCTCCTCGAACCCGACCGCGGGCGGTGCCTGCACCGGTGCCGGGGTCGGTCCGACCAAGATCAGCCGGGTCATCGGCATCCTCAAGGCGTACACGACCCGTGTCGGCGCCGGACCGTTCCCGACGGAGCTGCACGACGAGGACGGCGAGGCGCTGCGGCGGATCGGCGGCGAGCGCGGTGTCACCACCGGCCGCGACCGCCGGTGCGGCTGGTTCGACGCGGTCATCGCGCGGTACGCGACCCGGGTCAACGGTCTCACCGACTTCTTCCTCACCAAGCTGGACGTGCTGACCGGCTGGGAGCAGATCCCGGTGTGCGTCGCGTACGAGATCGACGGCAAGCGCGTTGAGGAGCTCCCGTACAGCCAGACCGACTTCCACCACGCGAAGCCGGTCTACGAGATGCTTCCGGGCTGGTCCGAGGACATCACCAAGGCGAAGACGTTCGCCGACCTGCCGAAGAACGCGCAGGCGTACGTGAAGGCGCTGGAGGAGATGTCCGGCGCCCCGATCTCCGCGATCGGCGTCGGCCCCGGCCGTACCGAGACGATCGAGATCAACTCGTTCCTGTAGTCGTACGGGAGCACAGGAGGGCCGGGGCGGCGGATGAGCCCCGGCCCTCCGGCGTGTGTGCGCTCGCCGAGACCGTCTGGTCTAGACCTTGACAGGTCCAGACCAGCGACGGTTGGGTGCAGGGATGCCCGCACGGCCCGCCCGCCGAGGGTGCGGCGCACCGTGCCCGTCCTCGTAGAAGGAGTGAGCAGCGCTGAACCGCATCAAGAGCATCCTGACCGTACTGAGCGCGGTCGTCGCAACGGCGGCCTTCCTGCCTGGCGCCGCCATTGCCGCACCGACCGCCCCGGGCACCACGGGCTCCGCTTCGTGCGCACCCCTGTGGAACTCCTCGACCGCCTACACGGCCGGCGGCGCGGTCTCGCACCACGGCCGCAATTGGACGGCGAAGTGGTGGACGCGGAACGAGAACCCGGGCGCCACCACCGTCTGGGCGGACGCGGGCCCCTGCACGGGAGGCGTTTCCGACTTCGTCATCAGTGAGGCGGAGTTCGACGCGATCTTCCCCGAGCGCGACCCGTTCTACACCTACCAGGGCCTGATCGACGCGCTGCACGCGTATCCCCGCTTCGCCAACACCGGGACCGAGGAGACCAGGAGCCGCGAGGCCGCGGCCTTCCTGACGCATGCCGACTTCGAGTCGGTCGGCCTGCGGTACGTGAAGGAGATCAACGAGGCCAACTACTGGATCAAGTGCGACTACAGCCAGCCGTTCGGCTGCCCGGCCGGCCAGTCCGCCTACTACGGCCGCGGTCCGATCATGTTCAGCTGGAACTTCAACTACAAGGCGGCTGGAGACGCGCTCGGTCTCGATCTGCTCAACGACCCGTGGCTGGTGGAGCGTGATCCGTCCGTCGCCTGGCAGACCGCGCTCTGGTACTGGAACACCCAGAACGGCCCCGGAACCATGACCTCCCACGACGCCATGGTCGGTGGGGCCGGCTTCGGTGAGACGATCCGCTCGCTCAACGGCTCGCTGGAGTGCAACGGCGGCAACCCCGAGTCGGTGCGGGCCCGGGCGGCCAAGTACGAGCACATCACCGACGTCATCGGCGTCGCCCCGGGTTCACACCTCACCTGCTGACGCGGACTCAAGCCCCGGGGCCGATGCGTTCCTCGCGTCGTGAGGGGGCCCCGGGGCCCTCGCGGCGCAAGAGGTTCCGTTTTTTGGTCTAGACCTTGACAGGTCCAGACCAACAGCGCTTGAGTGGCGGCAACCCCCCACAGCGGTGCGCCGCGACGATCGGTGCGCCGCGACGAAGGAGTGTGCAGATGTTCCGTCGCATCATGGGCCTGCTCGCCGCGCTGGGCGCGGTCGTCGCAGGGCTCGTCGTACTCCCCGCCACCACCGCGTCGGCAGCCGACTGCGCGGCCGCCTGGAACGCCTCGTCCGTCTACACGGGCGGCGGCACCGCCTCGTACAACGGGCACAACTGGACCGCCAAGTGGTGGACGCAGAACGAGAAGCCGGGCAGCTCGGACGTCTGGGCCGACCAGGGCGCCTGCGGAAGCGGAGGCGGCACGGACCCGGGCTCGTCCTCCGGGTTCGTGGTCAGCGAGGCGCAGTTCAACCAGATGTTCCCCGGCCGCAGTTCCTTCTACACGTACAGCGGGCTGGTCGCCGCGCTGGACGCCTACCCGGGCTTCGCCAACACCGGCAGCGACACCGTCAAGAAGCAGGAGGCCGCGGCCTTCCTCGCCAACGTCAGCCACGAGACCGGCGGGCTGGTGTACATCGTCGAGCAGAACACCGCCAACTACCCGCACTACTGCGACAGCAGCCAGCCCTACGGCTGCCCGGCGGGACAGGCCGCGTACTACGGGCGCGGTCCGATCCAGCTCAGCTGGAACTTCAACTACAAGGCAGCGGGCGACGCGCTCGGCATCGACCTGCTGGGCAACCCCTACCTGGTCGAGCAGAACGCCGCCGTGGCCTGGAAGACGGGCCTCTGGTACTGGAACACCCAGAACGGCCCCGGCACCATGACCGCCCACAACGCCATGGTGAACGGCGCCGGCTTCGGTGAGACGATCCGCTCCATCAACGGCTCGATCGAGTGCAACGGCGGCAACCCCGCCCAGGTGCAGAGCCGCATCGACAGGTACCAGGCGTTCGTGCAGATCCTCGGCACCACACCCGGTTCCAACTTGAGCTGCTGACCAGGGCTTTCGTCCGACAACTTCACTCGTGTGGGGGACGCCTCCGGCCTCGTGGCCGGAGGCGTCCCCCGCTTCGTTGTCAGTGGTCGCCTCTAACGTCGAAAGCGTCTGGACCGCAGGCGGTCGGCGTACGAGGAGAGGTCATCACGATGGAGTTCCGGATCGAACGAGGCGAGCTGACGGACGCCGTCTCCTGGGCCGCCCGAGTTCTCCCCACCAGGTCGCCCGTTCCCGTCCTGGGCGGGTTGCTGCTGGAGGCGGCGGACGACCGACTGAGCATCTCCGGCCTGGACTACGAGGCGTCCGCCCGCATCGAGGTCGGGGCGCGGACCGAAAGCCCGGGGAAGGTCCTGGTCATGGGCCGCCGCCTGCTCGACGTGTGCAAGGTGCTGCCCGAAGGTCCGGTGGCATGCGCGGTCGAGGGCTCACGGTTCACGGTGACGGGCGGCGGCGCCGGATTCGGTCTGTCCGTCCTGCCGCTGGACGACTACCCCGCGCTGCCGCCGCTGCCGGAGATACTCGGTGAGGTGGACGGGCAGGAGTTCGCGGCAGCCGTCGCCGATGTGGCGGTGGCAGCCGGCCGGGACGACACCCTTCCCACGCTCACCGGAATCCGCCTCGCGCTCGACGGCGTGCGGCTGACCTTCGCGGCCACCGACCGCTACCGCTTCGCCGTCCGTACGCTCGACTGGCGGCCGACGGGCCACGGTGTCACGGCCGATGTCGTCGTCTCGGCCCGTCGGCTCAGCGAGATCGCCCGCTCGGTCGGCTCCCGCCCCGGTGCGGTCCGCCTCGCCCTCGACAGCGGTTCGGCGGGCTTCGAACGGGAGGGCATGCGCACCACGGTCCGGCTGCTCGACGGCCGCCTCCCGCGCCACGACAAGCTGTTCGTGCTGAGCGGGCCGGTCAAGGCGGTGACCGAGCGCGAACCGCTGGTCGAGGCGGTGAAGCGGGTCGCGGTCGTGGCCGACGGCGACAGCCCGCTCCAGTTCGCGTTCACCGGGGACTCCGTCCTGCTCCAGGCCGGGTACGAGGACGACGTGGCCTCGCAGCGCCTGCCCGCCGGGCTCCTGGGCGCCGAGGACATCACCGTGGGATTCAACCCCTCCTACCTGATGGACGCGCTGGCCACGTTCGACACCCCGGTGGTCCGGTTCCAGCTCATGGGCCAGGGCCAGCGCGCCATGATCACCGGGCACCAGGACCACGAGGAGGCGGCGGCAGCGGCGGACGGAGCGGGGGACACGGTCCACCAGCACCTGCTCATGTCGCTCCGGCCGCTGGTGCAGTGAGGCCGACGGCGGGGCGGCCGGGCAGGGGGCGGCCGTGCACACGCGTGGGCGGCCCCGTCCGGCCCGGTGGGTCAGCCGGACTTCGTGTACGTGAGCTTCTCACCGCTCGACGTGTTCTCACGGCTCAGGCCGCCGTCGGGGAGCAGGGTGAGCGTCGTCGGGGCCCCTGGAGTGCAGGAGGCCGCCGGTTCGCCCTCCGTCACGGTGGAGGGGCCGATGCTGACGGATTCGCCCTCGGCGGCCTCGGCGGTCAGCGTCGCCTCGAAGACGCAGCGGTAGGTACCGCCGGTGGCGAGGGGGCCCTCGGCGGTCAGGGTGAGGACCGTGTCGCCCACCGCGCCCTGACGGATGACGAGTTCACGGGTGGAGTGTCCGGTGGCGTTGTCGATGCTGCCGGACCAGGAGCCCAGGTAACCCTCGGGGATACCGCCCTCCTCGCCGTTGTTCCCGTCGTCGGGCGAGGGATCCGGGGAGACGTCCGGGGTGGGGGAGTTGTCGATGGCCTGCGACGGGGACGGCCCGGCCGAGCGGGTGGGTTCGGCCGTGGGCGTCCCGCCCTTGTCGTTCATGAGGGCGTAGACGGACCCGCCCGCGCCTATGGCGACGAGGACGGCGACGAGGATCAGCGCGATGGTCGAGCCACTGCTCCTGCGGGCCGGGTCGGGAGCGGGGGCCGGATGCTGGGTGCCCGAGGGGTACCCGGGGCCGTACGGGGGAGTGGCGCCCTGGCCGGGCTGCTGCGGGTAGGCGTATGGGTAGCCGGGGCCCGGGGTCGGCTGCTGGGGGTAGCCGTAGGCATGGCCCTGGCCGGGATGCTGTGGATAGCCGTATCCCTGGCCGGGGTTGGGCTGCTGCGGGTGGTCGTAGCCCTGGACCTGCTGCGGCTGGGCGGCCTGGTGCGGGTAGCCGTAGCCGGGAGGCGGAGTGGCCGGGTCCGGCCCGCCCGGCGGCGTGGCGGCGGCGATGGGGGGCGCCTGGACGGGACCGGGCCCGGGCTGCGCGGGGGACGGGAGCGGGGCGGTCGGACCGGTGGGAGCGTCCAGGACCTCGGTCGCCGGTTCGGCGGGGGGCTCGGCATCCGGGCCGGACGGGGCGTGAGGGACAGCGTCGGACGGCGCGTCGCTCACCGCGTCGGTCGGGGCGCCCGGCTTGGTGAGGGGGACCGAGCCCAGCGGCTTCCCGCCGCCCGGGGCGGGGGAGGTGCTCGGGGTCCGGTCCGGGGCCGGCACCGCGTCCGTCGGTGCCGCGTCATGGGGCCCCGCATCGGCGGCCGCGCCGCCTCCCGGCACCACGGCGTCGGACGGCACCACGCCGCCTCCCGACACCACGGCATCGGACGGCGCCACCGCGTCGGACGGCACCGCGTCCTCGGGGTCCTCCGAGTCGAGCAGTTCCACGGCGTGGCGGCCGAGTTGGGCGAGGAGCGCCCCCGGGAGCCAGGGCTCCGGGCTGCTGTCGCCGTCGGCCAGGAGCGCCAGGATGTCGTCGGTGGACGGCCGGGCCTGCGGGTCCTTGTGGAGGCAGCCGCGGATCAGGTCGTCCAGCCCCGGCGTGACCCCGGTCAGATCCGGGTCCTCCTGCGCGATGCGGAACAGCAGGGCGTGCATCTCGTTGGCCGCGGCCCCGAAGGGGAGCCGGCCGGTCAGGGCGTACGTCAGCACCGACCCCAGGCAGAACACGTCGCTGGCCGCGCTCACCCGTTCGCCCCGCACCTGCTCCGGAGACATGAAGCCGGGCGTGCCGACCAGAGCGCCGGTGCGGGTGAGGCCGCCGTCGGTGACGGTGTCCAGGGCCCTGGCGATTCCGAAGTCGATGACGCGCGGGCCGTCGATCGTGAGCAGGATGTTGGAGGGCTTCAGGTCCCGGTGGATCAGGCCGGCCGTGTGGATGGCCTTCAGAGCGTGTGCCAGGCCGGAGCCGAGAACGCGGACGGACCGCTCCGGCAAAGGGCCGTAGGCGCCGGGGGCCGGGCCGGACGGGGTGCCCGGTCTCCCCGAGACGGTGGCCTGCAGGGAGGGGCCGGCCACATATCCGGTGGCGACCCATGGGACGTCGGCCTCGGTGTCGGCGTCCAGGACGGGCGCGGTCCACGTGGAGCCCACCCGGCGGGCGGCCCGCACCTCCTGGCGGAACCGGTCGCGGAATTCCTGCTGGGCGGCCAGCTCCTCGCGTACGAGCTTGAGCGCCACCGTACGGCCGCGGTCGGACCGGGCCAGATAGACCTGGCCCATACCGCCCACGCCGAGGCGTCCCAGCAGGCGGTAGGCGCCGATGCGCTGTGGATCGGTGGACCCGAGCTTCTCCATGGTGTGCGGCCTCCCCCGTACGACAACACGCCGGACGGGGACGAGAATAGCGGCGTGGATCGTCCGACCGGGCCCCTCCGGCGCTCAGGGCCGGTGCGACCCCGGTCTAAGGTGACCCGGAACCGAATGGGGGAGGGGCGCCATGTGCCCGAGCGGAGCCGTCACCCGCAGCACCCTGCGTCAGCAGATCACGGACGCGCTGCGTGACGAGGTGCTCGCCGGGCGTCTGCTGCCGGGGCGGGAGTTCACCGTCAAGCAGATCGCCGAGCAGTACGGGGTGTCCGCGACGCCTGTCCGCGAGGCGTTGTTCGACCTGTCCGCGCAGGGCCTGCTCGAATCCGACCAGCACCGCGGATTCCGGGTGCACCAGTTCACGGTCGCGGACTACCGGGCGATGGTGGAGGCCCGCGCCCTCGTCATGGACGGGGTCATCCGGGATGTCTTCCACGAGCCGGTTCCGGACCGGCGGGCCGACTACCGGGACGCACTTGTCTCCGTCCGCCGCCGGGCCGAGGAGGCCGCCCGCGCGGCGCGCGGCGGTGACCTGGACATCCTCATCGGCTACGACCTGCGCTTCTGGCGCGAGCTCGGCGGGCTCATCGGCAACGGTTACATCAGCGACTTCCTGCACCGGCTGCGCGTCCAGGCATGGGTGTTCGCCGTGCCGTATCTGCGGGGCGACGCCGATCTGCGGGACTGGCTGTGGAACGGCCACGCCGAACTGGTCGCGGCCATCACGCACCGGGACCGCGAGGCCCTGCGCGCGGTGATAGACGGGTACAACACCCATGCGCTGAGCTGGGCCGACCGCCTGGCCGGGCTGGGGCCCTCCGCGGCGCGGACCGAGGGGCCCGCCTGAGCTCGTGCACCGTGTTCGCCCGTCCGCGCCCTCGGGCCCGCCTGAGCTCGGGCACCGTGTTCGCCCCTCCGCGCCCCGGGCCCGTCGTGAGCGACCACTGTGCGCGCGGAGCCGGTCGCATTACGCTGTCCCGACCACCGCACGCCCCCGTTGGAGAGCGAGACTTCGTGGCCTGTGACCTGTGGCTGGTCCCCCTCGTCGATGTGCTGTGCCACAGCCCCGACAACCCCTTCGCCGAAGAGATCGCCCTCTACGACAAGGCCCTGGGCGAGGCCGGACTGCCGCCCGTCCCCGTCTACGCCTACATGCCGGGACTGACCGGAGACGTCGCCCCGGTCGCGGGCTTCGACTACGACGCCCTGCACTTCCTCCGCCGCGCCTACCTGCTCCAGCTCAGCGGCCTCGCCGTCACACCGGTCGGTGAGCTGGGCGGGGACTACGAGCAGTTGCTGGAGATGTTCGAGTCCACGGCCCGGCAGTCGCACCTGGTGTGGCATTTCGACCACGCGGGGGCGTACGTCCCCCTCGACTTCGCCGCGCCCGTCTCCACCGACGACCTGCTGGCAGCGGGCGGCCCGCTCGGTTCCGCGCACGGGCTGCTGCGGGAGCTGGAGTTCGTCGCCCCGGCCATCGGAATCGACCCGGCGAATCCGCCGGCCGCCCCCCTGCCGCCCGCCGCCCCCACCGACCTGGAGGAACCGGCGACCTCCGTTCCGTACGACGACAATCCCTTCGCCCGGGAGCGCCACGTCTGGCTCGGCCTGCATGCCGCGGCCACCCGCAGCCTCGCCCAGGGATCGATGATCGTCTTCAGCTGACCCGGCCCCGGCGTCCCGCGCCGGAGCCCCGTACCGGCCGGTGAACGGTCAGCGCGGGGACTCCGGCGGGCGCTGCCGGGGCATGTTCGGCCGCATCGACTGGAGCGGGAAGCGTCCGGGGGCCGCGCCCGGCTCCGGGCGCCCGTTCCCGGAGCCGCCGGAGACCAGGGCCTGCATCCCCAGCGGCGCGGGACCGGCCCGGAACTCCACCATCCAGTCGGCGGTCTCCGACCGTACGAGCTCCGTGATGTCCTCGGAGAAGCGCCGCAGGACGCCCAGGCACCGCTCGGTCGCCTCGCTCGCCGTGCCCTCGGTCGGGCCGAGCACCTCCCGTACGCACTCCGACGCCCAGTCGAACCGGAGCACCTGGAGCCGGCGCTGCACGGCCTGCGCGGTCGCGAGGTTCCTTATCCAGCCCGAGGTCAGGCCGAAGTACCGGTCGCACGCCATGCACGCGGCACCGAGCAGCAGCGACAGATAGCCCCACCCCGCCGCGCCGTGCAGCGCGCCCGTCAGGTCGAGCAGCGGCAGGGCGGCGCCCGCGACGGCCCCGGCGGCGGTGCCCATCCGCAGCGCCCTGGCACCGCGCCGCTTCCACAGCCGGTCGTTCAGATACCAGTCGGCGGTGCGCAGCGCGTCCGCCTCCAGCCACCGGTAGAGCTCGTCCAGCCGCTGGGACGGTTCTCCCCAGTCGCCCAGCGGGAACGGCTCCCCGGTCAGGTCACGGGCCCTTCCCGCACGGTCCTCGGAGTCCGTACCGGAGGGAGCGGCCGCACCCGCCGGGCCGGACGTGCCGGACTTGCGGGGCGGCACTTCGGGCTGCATCTCCGGCTGACTCACCGGGGTACTCCTCTGCATGCTGCATAGCGACGCGTGCTCTCGACCGCGTACTCGACGACGGGGCGGATCTCTGCTCTGCTCCCGGTCCCTGGACGCGACGGGCAGTCCCCCATGCGTAACCATGCGTGACGAGGGGTAGGCGCGTGCGTGCCGGGACGCATGCCCTTCCTACCGCCGAATGGTGGGCCGTGGGGTCGAAATCGCGGTATTCCCGGGTGTGCACGGCCTCTGGTCAGGTATAGGAGTCCCGGCATCGTTCCCTCGATCTCACTCGAAAGAGTTGCTCCTCGGCGGGTGGGGCGCGCCGCCCGGGGACAACGTAGGCTCGGCGTACCGAAACATTTGTCGTCGAAATGCCTGGAGTGACCGTGATTCCCGGTGGTGGTCAGCCCAATATGCAGCAGCTGCTGCAGCAGGCCCAGAAGATGCAGCAGGAGCTCGCCCAGGCCCAGGAAGAGCTTGCCAGGACCGAGGTGGACGGTCAGGCCGGCGGTGGCCTGGTCAAGGCGACGGTCAACGGCTCGGGCGAGCTGCGCTCCCTGGTGATCGACCCGAAGGCGGTGGACCCGGAGGACACCGAGACCCTCGCGGACCTCGTCGTCGCGGCGGTCCAGGCGGCCAATGAGAACGCCCAGCAGCTCCAGCAGCAGAAGCTGGGACCGCTGACCCAGGGCCTGGGCGGCGGGATGCCCGGCCTGCCGTTCTGACCGGCCGCATACCCAAGACCGTACGTACCCCCTACGGTACGTACCACGACTCAGCCGACTCAGTCAGGAAGGCGTTCCGTTGTACGAAGGCGTGGTTCAGGACCTCATCGACGAGCTGGGCAGGCTGCCCGGCGTCGGTCCCAAGAGCGCGCAGCGGATCGCCTTCCACGTGCTGCAGGCGGAGCCCACGGACGTGCGGCGCCTGGCCCACGCCCTCCTGGAGGTCAAGGACAAGGTCCGCTTCTGCGCGGTCTGCGGCAATGTGGCCCAGGAGGAGGAGTGCGGGATCTGCCGGGACCAGCGGCGCGACCGGTCGGTCATCTGCGTGGTCGAGGAGCCCAAGGACGTCGTCGCGATCGAGCGGACCCGTGAGTTCCGGGGGCGCTACCACGTGCTGGGCGGCGCCATCAGCCCCATCGAGGGGGTCGGGCCTGACGACCTGCGCATCCGCGAGCTCCTCGCCCGCCTCGCCGACGGCTCCATCACCGAGCTGATCCTGGCGACCGACCCCAACCTGGAGGGCGAGGCCACCGCGACGTATCTGGCGCGGATGGTGAAGCCGATGGGCCTGCGCGTCACGCGGCTCGCCAGCGGCCTTCCGGTGGGCGGCGACCTGGAGTACGCGGACGAGGTCACGCTCGGCCGCGCCTTCGAGGGGAGGCGGCTGCTCGATGTCTGACGGTCGCGTTTCCGCATCTCACGGCAGCTTTACGTGCAGCGCGGTTATCTTCTACTCACCGTCTCCGACCGGTCACACGGGAGGTCTCCTCGATGTCTGACGCCACGTTGAACACCGTCACGCAGGACCCAGGCGATTTCGCGGTCCAGATCGCCGACCAGATCAAGACGTTCATCGTCGCGGTCACCGAGGTGTCCAAGGTCGAGGAGCCGGAAGAGGCTGTTCCGGTCCTGCTTCTCCAGGTCTCCCAGCTCCTGCTGGCCGGCGGCCGGCTCGGCGCGTACGAGGACATCGTCCCCGACGAGCGCTACGAGCCCGACCTCGGCGCCGAACCGGACGCGGACGGCCTGCGCGAGCGCTTCGCGGCCCTCCTGGAGCCGATCGACGTCTACTCCGAGGTCTTCGACCCGTACGAGCCCCGCAAGGCCCCCGTCGCGGCCCGCATCTCCGACGACCTGGCCGACCTCGTCACCGACCTGCGCCACGGACTGGCCCACTACGAGGAGGAGCGCACCACCGAGGCCCTGTGGTGGTGGCAGTTCTCCTACTTCTCCAACTGGGGCTCCACCGCTTCCGCCGCCCTCCGCGCCCTTCAGTCCCTGATCGCCCACATCCGCCTCAACCAGCCCCTCCAGGAGCTGGACGGCCTGGACACCGACCAGGACGCCGGCGACGACAGCCTCGCCGAGGAGGCGGGCCGCGTCATGTTCGAGGAGATCGCGGGCCCGTTGGGCCTGCGCCCGGCGAAGTAGGGGACGCGTGCGACCGGTCCGCGTGTGGGCTGGGCCACAAAGGGGAATGCGTACGTGTTCGGTGGGCAGCAGGGCGGTACGAGCGGCTCGGAGCGACACGCCGATGATCACGTGGTGAGCGGGACATCTCACCATCTGGTATCAGCGGGGCGTTTCCAGGCTGCTCGTTAAACTGAGCCGACCGCAGTAATGGACTGAGCGAGGAGCGCACGTGGGCCTTGTCGTGCAGAAGTACGGAGGCTCCTCCGTAGCCGATGCCGAGGGCATCAAGCGCGTCGCCAAGCGAATCGTCGATGCCAAGAAGAACGGCAACCAGGTGGTTGTCGTGGTGTCCGCGATGGGCGACACGACGGACGAGTTGATCGATCTCGCCGAGCAGGTATCCCCGATACCGGCCGGGCGGGAGTTCGACATGCTGCTGACCGCGGGAGAGCGGATCTCCATGGCGCTGCTGGCCATGGCGATCAAAAACCTGGGCCACGAGGCCCAGTCGTTCACCGGCAGCCAGGCGGGCGTCATCACCGACTCGGTCCACAACAAGGCGCGCATCATCGATGTGACGCCGGGCCGTATCCGTACGGCGCTGGACGAGGGGAACATCGCGATCGTCGCGGGGTTCCAGGGTGTGTCCCAGGACAAGAAGGACATCACCACCCTCGGCCGCGGCGGGTCCGACACCACTGCCGTCGCGCTCGCGGCCGCGCTGGACGCCGAGGTCTGCGAGATCTACACCGACGTGGACGGCGTGTTCACCGCCGACCCGCGGGTCGTCAAGAAGGCCCGTAAGATCGACTGGATCTCTTTCGAGGACATGCTGGAGCTGGCCGCGTCCGGCTCCAAGGTGCTGCTGCACCGCTGCGTCGAGTACGCACGCCGATACAACATCCCGATCCACGTCCGCTCGTCCTTCTCCGGACTGCGCGGCACCTGGGTCAGCAACGAGCCGCAAGGGGACCAGAAGGTGGAGCACGCGATCATCTCCGGAGTCGCCCATGACGTCTCCGAGGCCAAGATCACCGTCGTCGGCGTGCCCGACAAGCCGGGCGAGGCCGCCGCGATCTTCCGTACGATCGCGAACGCCGAGGTCAACATCGACATGGTGGTGCAGAACGTCTCCGCCGCGTCGACCGGTCTGACGGACATCTCGTTCACGCTCCCCAAGGCCGAGGGCCGCAAGGCCATCGACGCCCTGGAGCGTAACCGCGGTGTGATCGGCTTCGACTCGCTGCGCTACGACGACCAGATCGCCAAGATCTCCCTGGTCGGCGCGGGCATGAAGACGAACCCCGGGGTCACCGCGGGCTTCTTCGAGGCGCTGTCCGACGCCGGCGTCAACATCGAGCTGATCTCGACGTCCGAGATCCGTATCTCGGTGGTCACCCGCGCCGACGACGTCAACGAGGCCGTGCGCGCCGTGCACACCGCCTTCGGTCTCGACAGCGACTCCGACGAGGCCGTCGTGTACGGGGGCACCGGCCGATGACCGTACGCCGCCCTTCGCTCGCGGTCGTCGGTGCGACCGGGGCGATCGGTGGCGTCATGCTCCAGATCCTCTCGCAGCACGCGGATGTCTGGGGCGAGGTCAGACTCGCCGCCTCACCGCGTTCGGCCGGCCGCAAGCTGGTCGTACGCGGCGAGGAGTGCGAGGTCCTCGAACTCACCGAGGACGTCTTCGAGGGCATCGACGTGGCGCTGTTCCTGGTGCCCGCCGACGTCTCCGCGCGCTGGGCCCCGCTCGCCGCGTCCAAGGGCTGCGTCGTCATCGACGACTCCGCCGCCTTCCGGGCCGACGACGACGTTCCGCTCGTCGTGCCCGAGATCAACCCGCATGCCGTACGGATGAGACCGCGTGGCATCGTCGCGAACCCGAACTGCACCACGCTGGCGCTGATCGTCGCCATCGGCGCCCTGCACGCCGAGTTCGGTCTGCGCGAGCTCGTCGTCTCCTCCTACCAGGCGGTCAGCGGCGCCGGCCGCGACGGCGTCGCCGCACTCCGCGAACAGCTGTCGATGGTGGCCGGCACCGAACTCGGTACGAAACCGGGTGACGTGCGCCGTGTGGTGGGCGATACGCACGGCGGCCCGTTCGCCGCTCCGGTCGCGCTCAACGTCGTCCCGTGGGCCGGGACGGACGCCGGTGACGGCTGGTCGTCGGAGGAGCTGGCCGTCCGCGAGGAGTGCCGCAAGATCCTCGGCCTGCCGAACCTGAAGGTGTCGGCGACCTGCGTGTACGTACCCGTCGTCGCCACGCACTCGATGTCCGTGCACGCCCGCTTCGAGAACGAGGTCGCGGTCGACCGGGCCCACGAGATCCTGGCGACCGCTCCCGGGGTGGTGCTGTACGACAGCCCTGGAGCCGGCGACTTCCCCACCCCGTCCGACGTGGTCGGCACGGACCCCACCTGGGTCGGCCGGGTCCGGCGCTCGCTGGACGATCCACAGGCGCTGGAGCTCTTCGTCTGCGGCGACAACCTCCGCAAGGGTGCCGCGCTCAACGTCGCGCAGATCGCCGAATCGGTGGCCGCCGAGTTTCCCCGGTCCTGAGCGTTCGTGATCATGAGGTCCGGATCGAACCCCTTTTGTACTTTCTGTGAACGGTCTGTGAGCAACTTGCCGGCCTGAACCTCTTGAGCTGGGCAGTCGCCGTGACCGACGATGACCTTTCGGTTCGTTGCAACCGGGGGTCGGGCGCCAGGCGTCTAAGCGGTCACTTCTTGCGCGGCGGGGCGCATGTGCGGGGCATCTGAAGAAGAGCGGGTACGTATGAAGGCATATCGCAGGGCCTCAAACGCTGTGCCGTATGCGTACAACCCTGACGGGGGGAAGCGTGTCCAACTGGCGTGGCAGAGGTTCTCGATATCACAGTGGTGGGCCCCTTGCGCGGCGCTTCGGTGCGACCGCTCCGACGGGCCCGTGCAGCCGGTGGCATGCCGGTGATCGCGCCCATGCCCGCCGCGCGTCAGACGAGGCTGCCGGCCCAGCGCGAGGGCGCTGAGGAGAGCGTGGCAGCCGGCACAACCGTCGACCATCTCACCGAAACCTACCGCGCCCACTACCGTTCGCTGCTGGGCCTCGCGGCCCTGCTGCTGGACGACACGGCGTCCTGCGAGGACGTGGTGCAGGAGGCGTTCATCCGCGTGCACTCCGCGCGCAGCCGGGTCCGCGAGCCCGAGAAGACCCTCGCGTACCTGCGCCAGACCGTCGTCAACCTCTCCCGCTCGGCGCTGCGCCGCCGCATCCTCGGGCTGAAGCTCCTCTCGAAGCCGATGCCTGACATGGCGAGCGCGGAGGAGGGGGCGTACGACCAGCTGGAGCGGGACGCGCTGATCAAGGCGATGCGAGGCCTGCAGAGGCGCCAGCGCGAGGTGCTGGTCCTGCGCTACTTCGCGGACATGACCGAGGCCCAGGTCGCCGAAACGCTCGGGATATCCCTGGGCTCGGTGAAGGCGTACGGCTCGCGCGGTATCGCGGCCCTGCGCGTGGTGATGGAGGCGCAGGTATGACCCGGCGCGGGGACCACCACGATCACGACCATGAACAGGACCCACGGCCGGGGGGCCGTAACGGGTACCGGCGCGGTGTCTCGCGCGGGTTCCCCCTGGACCGGACTGGGAACGGAACTGTGAACCACGGGCCGGAGAACGCTCCGCACGCGGACCGCGAAGGCGACGCCCCGGGCCTCGCGGCCACGGCCGGCCTGTTCGGCGGAGGCGGCCCGTCCGGCGGGGGCCTCCCCCTCGGCGACGGCGGTGACGACGGTGCCGAGGACGCGCTGCGCCGCATGATGCACGGTGTCGTGCAGGGCTTGGAGCCGAGCGAGGGCAGCCTCGACCGGTTGCAGCGAGCGGTGCCCGCCCGGCGGGCCCGTCGGCGGCAGGCACTGGTCGGCGCGGCGGCGGCGGCGCTGCTCATCGGCACCGCGATCCCCGCCTTCGTGCACGTCGCCAACTCCGACGGCTCCAGCACGGCCAGCCCCGCCATCGCCGGCCACGGCGAGCAGGCCCAGGGCGGCAGCGGCGACGACTCCGGCGCGGACTCCGGCAACGGCGGTGGCGGCGAGAGCGGTGGCGGCCACCCGAACGGCGGCCAGGGGCTTCCGCAGAGCACCACGACCCCGTCCGACAGCAGCGGCAAGGGCCAGGACGGCGACCCGGCCGGCGCGTCCGCCGACCCCGCCAAGACCGCGGTGGACGTCATGCGCCCGTGCGACCCGGGACAGCTCGGCGTGGAGTCGGCCAGGACCGGCGCGGCGGGTGCCGACGGCACGGTGTACGGGGCCTTCCGCATCGCCAACGTGTCCGGCGAGAACTGCGCGGTGCGGAGCAGCGGCACCGTGGGCTTCGAGGCCATGGGCGCGGCCGACCCGGCCCGGATCGAGGTCGTCCGGCACACCGAGGGCGACCCCGCCTCCGGTCTGCCCGATCCCGCCACGGAGGAGGCCGTCGTCGTGCTGAAGCCGGACGCGGTCTACGAGGTGCAGTTCGCCTGGGTCCCCAAGGACACCTGCCCGTCCACCGGTGGTTCGCCCTCCCCGACGCCGACCGAGGGTGCGGCGGGTGCCGGCAGCGGCGGTTCGGCCGGATCCGGGGCGGCCGGCGGCACCGGCGAGAGCGAGACGGGTACGGAGACGCAGTTCGGCGCCGACGGCAACGTCCCCGCCCAGGGCAGCATTTCCGTGCAGCACACCCCCGAACCGGGGGCTCCCGTCGCCGCTGCGAAGATCGACAACGCCTGCGCCGGAACGATCTACCGGACGGGCGTCCTGGAACCGTCGTCGTAGGAGTGGGAGCGGCCCGTACCGCCGGGCCACGCGCTCACGTCCCCGAGCGGACCTCCGCCTCGGGGCCGGGCGAGGAGGCGGGCGAGGAGGCGGCCTCCGCCTCGGGCACCAGGCCGAGCCGCACGTCCCGGGCGGCCTCGGCCTCGCGACGGAGCAGCCGGAACCACATGAAGACCACGAACCCGGCGAAGACGAACCACTCACCCGTGTAGCCGAGGTTCTGGAAGGCCTTGAGGTCGAGCCCGCCGCCCTCCGGCGCGGTGGCAGGCACCGGGCGCAGCGCGGTCGCCTCGGACCTGGCGGCACCGCTCGCCGCGTCCGCCGAGGCGCCCACGGCCTTCTCGGACCCGCCCGCACCGCTCGCCGGGAGCGTCACCCAGGCGTCGTACACCTCGTACGGCACCAGATTGACGAGCGACGCCGCGCTGATCATGCCGACCTGGCCGTCCGGCAGCCCGCCCGTCGCGCCGACCCCCGCGGTGCCCGCGTTCTCCGAAGCCTGCAGGTCGCCGGTCACCGTGACCCGGCCGGACGGCGCGGGCGGCACCCGGGTCTGTCCTGGCTTCCCGGGCAGCCAGCCGCGTACCACCGGCAGGGCCTTGCCGCTGTCGGTCCGCAGCATGTCCAGGACGTAGAAGCCCTTTCGGTCGTCCAGCTCACGGCCGGGCACGAGGAAACGGTCCGCATACCGCCCGGTCGCGGTGGCGGGCCGGCCGGAGGTCTCCGTGTCGACGGGCAGCAGTTCGTCGAGCGGTTCGGCGGCCCGGGTGCCCGGCGCGGGCTGCTTCTCGGCGGCCTCGTGCGTGTGCACGCGGTCCTCGAAGCGGCCGAGCTGCCAGGTGCCCATGAACACGCAGAACGGGATCGCCAGCACGACGAAGAGGTTGATCCCCCACCATCGCGGGGTCAGCAGGAACCGGTACACCCCTCCACGGTACGGTCCCCGCTCCGGCCGGCCGGAGCGGGGGCACCCGGAAAGCGGCCCTTTATCCGTTCCCTACGCGGAAACAGGGGCCCCTCCCGGGCACCAGCCTCAGCCCCCCGGGCGCCAGCCGCAGCCTCCTCCGCGCATCGGGCCCGCACCCGCTACGCGCCGCCGACCGGCACCTCCTCGCCCGGACCGACCGGGTCGCCGGGCCCTGCCGGCGACACCTCGGACAGGTGCCGGCGGGCGAAGTCGAGCTCCAGCCGGACCTGCTTGATCCGCTCCTCCACGACGAGCGAGCCGTGGCCCGCGTCGTACCGGTAGACCTCGTGCACGGCGTCCCGGTTCTTCAGCCGGTCGACGTAGTTCTCCACCTGGCGGATCGGGCAGCGCGGGTCGTTGACCCCGGCGGAAATGTAGACCGGGGCGCGTACGGCGTCGACGTACGTCAGGGGCGACGACGCCTCGAAACGTTCGGGCACTTCCTCCGGCGTCCCGCCCAGCAGCGTGCGGTCCATCGCCTTCAGAGCCTCCATCTCGTCGTGATACGCCGTGACGTAGTCCGCGACGGGGACCGCGGCCAGTCCGAGGGCCCAGTCGCCGGGCTGCGTACCGAGGCCGAGCAGCGTGAGATAGCCGCCCCAGGAGCCGCCGGCCAGGACGAGCTTCGCCGGGTCCGCGAGGCCGGACTTCACCGCCCACTCCCGTACCGCCGCGATGTCCTCCAGCTCGATCAGCCCGACCCGGTGCTTGAGCGCGTCCGTCCATGCCCGTCCATACCCGGTGGAGCCGCGGTAGTTGACCCGTACGACCGCGTAGCCGTGGTCGACCCAGGCCGCGGGACCGGCCGCGAAGGCGTCGCTGTCGTGCCAGGTGGGGCCGCCGTGGATCTCGAAGACCGTCGGGAACGGCCCCTCGGCGGGGGCCGCCGGACGCTGGACGAGCGCGTGGATCCGGCCGCCGGGCCCGTCCACCCACACGTCCTCGACGGGCACCGAGGCCGGGGCCTTGGCGCCCGGCGGATCGAGCACCACGGCGCCGGTCGTGGAGCGGACGACGGGCGGCTCGGCCGCCGACGACCACAGGTATTCCACCGTCCCGTCCGGGCGGGCCGTGGCGCCGGAGACCGTGCCGGTCGGCGTTTCCACCCGGACCAGCTTGCCGTCGGCCGCGGCGGGCTCGTACCGCCAGAGCTCGCTGCGGGCCTCGAAGCCGTGCTCGATGAGGAGCGCGGAGCCGTCCGGGTACCACTCGGCGCCCACATCGCCCGGCAGGTCGATGGCGAGGTCCGTCTCCGTGCCCGCCACCGGGTCCCAGATCATCGGCTCCCAGCGTCCACGCCTCTGGTGTCCGACCAGCAGCCGGGTGTCCCCGGCGACCGGCGCGAAACCGAGGACCGCGAGTCCCAGCTCCTTCGTACCCCCCTCGGTGTCGTCCAGCTCCGCGACCGTCGTCCCGTCCGGCCGGACCACGCGCAGCGCGGAGTGCATCGCGTCCCCGTGCTCGGTGTGCTCCAGCGCGATCAGCGTCCCGTCGTGGCTCAGGTCGCCGACCCCGGCCGACTCGCGGTGCCGGTAGATCTCCACCGGAGCCGCGCCGGGCCGTACGACGTGGACCGTGGTGCCGTCCTCGTCCGTCGAACGGCCGATCACCGCCGTGTTGTCCCGGCCGATCGCGAGCCCGGCCGGATAGGACGGCCCGAGACCGGGGGCGGCCGGGGTGGACTCGGTGTCCACGCCGCCGTGGAACGTGCGGCGCATCCACACCCCGAACTCGTCCCCGTCGGTGTCGTCGAACCACCACACGGCCTCGCCGTCCGGCGTCAGCACGCCGTCCGTCGTCCCGTTCGGCCGGTCGGTCACCTGGCGCTGCTCGCCGGACGCCCGGTCCCACGTGTACAGCTCATAGGTCCCCGTCGCGTTGGAGACGAACAACGCGCGGTCCGGCGCGTCCTCGGCCCAGTCGGGCAGCGACACCCGGGGAGCGCGGAAGCGCTGCTCCCACAGCGGTACGGATGCGGTCGTCGGCGAAGCAGTGGCCTCAGTCATGACCCCATTCTGCGCAGAACCCCCGACAATCCGTTCGCTTCGTCCGCAGCCTGTGGATAACCTCGCGCACATGTCCACCGCTCCGATACCGCCCGACTGGCGCGAGGCCAACCGCAGGATGTGGGATGAACGTGTGCCCATCCACGCAGGCAGTGACTTCTACGACCTGGGCTCCTTCCGCGCGGGGAAGGATGCCCTGCGGCCCTTCGAGCTGGCCGAGGTAGGTGATGTGACTGGCCGGTCGCTGCTGCACCTGCAGTGCCACATCGGACTCGACACGCTCTCCTGGGCGCGGCACGGCGCGGCGCAGGTCGTCGGCCTCGACTTCTCCGAACCTGCCGTCGAGACCGCCCGGGCCCTTGCCGAGGACCTGGGACTCGGCCCCGAGCGTGCGGCCTTCGTCGCGGCCGACGTGTACGACGCGGCCCAGGCGGTGCCGGACTCCTCGTACGACATCGTCTACACGGGCGTAGGCGCCCTGAACTGGCTGCCCGACATCGACCGCTGGGCCGAGACGGCCGCTTCGCTGGTGGCGCCCGGCGGCTTCCTGTACCTCGCGGAGTTCCATCCGCTCACGGACTGCCTGGACGACGAGACGGGTTCGCGGATCGTGCACGACTACTTCAGCCGCGAGGCATGGGTGGACGAGACGCCGGGTACGTACGCGGACTTCGACGCCCCGACCGTCCACAACCGGAGCGTCGAGTGGCAGCACCCGGTGGGCAGTGTGGTGTCGGCGCTGGCTGCCGCCGGCCTGCGGATCGAGTTCCTCCACGAGCACGACGTCTCGCTCTTCGAGCGTTTCCCGGTCCTGAAACGCGGCGGGGACGACTTCTACCGCTTTCCGTCGGACCGCCCGCGCATCCCGCTGATGTACTCCGTCAAGGCGACCCGCCCGGCTGCCTGACGGCGGAGCGGCGCCCCGGCTCTCCGCCGGGGCGCCGCTCCCGTGTCACGCCGCCGAGCGGAACGCCGGCAGGTAGCCGCCGGACTGGCCCTCGGGCTTGGGGTGGTACGAGTTGTAGACGGGGATCGAGACGCTGTGCAGCCACGGGTCTCCGGAGCACAGCTCGTGTCCGGTGAACTCGTCGGCGACCCCGGAGAAGGTGAATCCGGCGTTCGCCGCCTGCTTGGCGATGACCCCGTTCAGCACGTCGGACGCGTTGTTGATGGCCGTACGCGCCTTGTCGGACAGGCCGACGAGACAGCTTCCGCCGATCTTGTAGAAGCGCGGGTAGCCCAGCACCACGACATGGGCCTGTGGGGCCCTGGAGTGGATGGAGGCGTAGAGCGAACTCAGTCCCGAAGGAAGGGTGTTGTTCATCTTTCCGACGGCCGCGTTCACGGCCGAGATGCAGGCGGACTCGCCGGACAGCACGCAGTCCTGCATGACATCGGCGAACCCGACGTCATTGCCGCCCGCGGTGACGCTCACCAGCGAGGTGGACGAGCTGAGCGCCCCGAGCTGACCACTGGCCACGGTGCTCGTGGTGGCGCCCGAACAGGCGACGAAGGTGAACGAGGACGGCGAGTTCGCCGCCGCCCAGAGGTACGGGTAGGCCTTGGTGCTCCGACGGCAGTCACCGCTGTCGGACAGGTAGCTTCCCGCGCCGACACCGGACGAGTACGAATCGCCCAGGGCGACGTACCCGCCGGCGGCGGCCGAGGAGGACGCCGAAGCCGGCTGGGCGATCCCCAGAGCGGCAGCGGCGGCGAGGAGCAGAGTGGATGCGGACGCCCAGAATCTCCGTACTGACATACCTGTCAGCCCTCCGAAGTGTGGGGGGTGGGTGGGGGGTTGAGTGAGCGGTCCCTGTTGTAGCAGCTCCCGGTACCAGTCGGTAATAGCTCTGCGAGAACCCGCCTGAATTGCCCGAATGATCGGTCGGCAGTCGTAGCTCCGCGCGTAGATAAACCCCCAACTCCCCATGAAATAAAGGTTCTAGAGCGATTGCTCCGACGCTTCGCAGGGGAAGATCTTCTGTGCTGCGCCTGCCTGGCCGGGATCGTGGCGCCCACGTGGGGTGGCGTCCGGTTCGACGGAGTGGGATTCCGGCCCCTCGGCGACGACGAGTTGAGCGCACTACGCCGCGAGCGGTTCGGGCCGTCTTCCAATGTGGGGGACCGATTACGGAGTTGACCGTCGAGGAGTAGCGCTGTCCTGCCGCTGTCGCAGCGCAGCACTTCGCAGAATTCGGGAGGTCAGAACCAACGGGGCCCTGGCCAGGCAGGCGGTGGCGTGGAGGTGCGTCCCGAGATCAGCCTGCCGATCGGGCTCGGGATGGGGAGCGGGCTCGGGCTCTTGCGCGGCGCCTGGGCGCGCTTCGTCCTGATGTCCCTGAGGTGCGCGACGGGCGTAGCCGCGGAAGTCGGCCTCCACGAGGGTGCCGGGTGAGAGGACCGCCGCCTTCTGGGCGCCCGAGCCTGACCGTCCGCGCCGCTCAGTGCGCCCGGGTCCTGCTCCCGCTCGCCGTCGGCCTGGTGGCGGCCCTGGTGGTCGGCCGCCTGGCCGAGTCCAGCTACCTGATCACCGGAGGTGGGAGCGTCCACCGGGACGCCGGCGGACGCTCCCGCTCCTCGTGGCTGCACCGGCGGCATCCTGCTGACAGCAGTCCCGTCCTTCACCGCCCCGGAAACCACTCAGGGGCCTGATCCGATTTCTCGGATCAGGCCCCTGACCTGGTCTTACAGCTGTCGGGGTGGCGGGATTTGAACCCACGACCTCTTCGTCCCGAACGAAGCGCGCTGCCAAGCTGCGCTACACCCCGATCGCCGCCGGTCTCCCGGCGACATCGACAACTCTAGCCCACCGGCGCCCGGAGACGAAATCCGGTTTTTGTCGTGATCGGCGGGAGCGGCCCGGTCAGGCGTCCCGGGGTGTCAGGGTGAGCAGGGTCGCCTCCGGGGGGCAGGCCACGCGGACCGGGGCGTAGCGGCTCGTACCGCAGCCCGCCGAGACGTGGAGGTAGGCGCGGTTGCCGCCTGAGTAGTGGGTGGAGAGACCCTTCACGCGGTCCGTGTCCAGGTCGCAGTTGGTGACCAGTGCGCCGTAGAAGGGGATGCAGACCTGGCCGCCGTGGGTGTGACCGGCGAGGATCAGGGGGTAACCGTCCGTCGTGAACGCGTCCAGGGAGCGCAGGTACGGGGCGTGGACCACGCCGATCGAGAGGTCGGCGCCCGTCTCGGGGCCGCCGGCGACCTCGGCGTAGCGGTCTCGCTTGATGTGCGGGTCGTCCAGACCGGTGAAGGCGAGCTCCAGGCCGTCCAGCTTGAGGCGGCCGCGGGTGTTGGACAGGTTGAGCCAGCCCGCCTCGTCGAAGGCGTCGCGCATCGGCTCCCACGGGTTGTGGACGACGCCGGTCGCCGGGGCATTGCCGTTGAGGCCGTGCTTGCCCGACGCCTTCTCGAAGAGATAGCGGACCGGGTTGCGCAGCTTGGGGCCGTAGTAGTCGTTGGAGCCGAACACGTACACGCCCGGGAGCTCCATCAGCGGGCCGAGCGCGTCCAGCAGCTCCGGCACGGCCTCGGGGTCGGAGAGGTTGTCGCCGGTGTTCACCACGAAGTCGGGGCGCAAACCGGCCAGGGACTGGAGCCAGGCGCGCTTCTTGCGCTGGCCGCTGACCATGTGCACGTCGGAGACCTGGAGGACGCGCAGCGGGCGTGCCCCTCGCGGAAGCACCGGGACGGTGATCCTGCGCAGGCGGAACGAGCGGACCTCGAACCCTGCCGCGTAGGCGAGACCGGCGGCGCCGGCCGCGGCGGTGACCGCCGTGATTTTCAGGGGTACTCCGTAGCGTGGGCGCATGCGCCCATCGTCGCAGACGCCGTGCGCCCGCAGGAAAACAGGCGGGCGCCGGGCGCCCCGGACCTGCCACAATCACCTCATGACCACGCTCAAGTCCAAGCTCAAGGAAGACCTCACCACGGCCATCAAGGCGCGTGACGAGCTGACCTCGTCCACGCTCCGGCTGACCCTCACCGCGATCACGAAGGAAGAGGTCGGCGGCAAGACCGCCCGCGAACTCTCCGACGACGAGGTGCAGAAGGTGATCGCCAAGGAGGCCAAGAAGCGGCGTGAGGCGGCCGACGCCTTCGCCCAGGGCGGCCGGGCCGAGCAGGCCGAGCGGGAGAAGCAGGAGGGCGCGATCCTTGAGGCCTACCTCCCGCAGCAGCTGAGCGACGAGGAGCTGAACGCCATCGTGGCCTCCGCCGTCGACGAGGCGAAGGCCGCCGGGGCCGAGGGGCCGCGCGCGATGGGCGCCGTCATGAAGATCGTCAACCCGAAGGTCGCGGGGCGCGCCGAGGGCGGCCGGGTGGCCGCCGCGGTGAAGAAGCTCCTCGCGGGCTGAGCGAAGCGGATCCGGCGGGTCCGGGTCGTGTGCGTACGAGGGCGGGGCGCCCCGGATCATCCGGGACGCCCCGCCCTCGTACGCGTAACGGCCGATCAGGGGCCGTTCGTACCGCCGTCGTTCTGACCGCGGCCGTGACCGTTGTTCCCGCCGAGGACGTCCGGCGGGATGCTGATGCCGGGGAACGGGTTGTCGTCGCCGCCGGGCTTGTTGTCGCCCGGCTTCTTCTTGTCCCCGCCCTTGTCCTTGTCCTCCTTCTCCTTCGCCCGCGGTACGTCGACCGGGTTGAAGGAAGGGGTCTCGGACGGGCTGAGGGCGCCGGTCATCGCCGTCCTCCAGATCGGACCGGGCAGACAGCCACCGCAGACCTTGTCGTAGTACTGGCCGCCGATGACGATGTCGATCATCTTGTTCTGGTGGGCGCCGTCGCTGCCGACCCAGACCGCTGTGGACAGGTTCGGCGTGTAGCCGACGAACCAGGCGTTCTTGCGCTCGTCGGTGGTACCGGTCTTGCCCGCGTTGTCCCGGTCGCTGAGGCCGGCCTGCGTGCCGGTGCCGTCCTCGACGACGCCCTTGAGCATCTGGTTTATGGTGTCGGCCGTGTGCTCGCTCATCGCGCGGTTGCACCGCGACTTCGGCACGTCGATCGCCTTGCCGTCCGGCTTGGTGACCGAGAGGACGGCGACGGGCGTGCAGTACGTGCCGCGGTTGGCGAAGGTCGCGTACACCGACGCCATGGCCAGCGGGGTCGACTCCTGCCCGCCCAGCGTGGTGTTGGCGACCTCCAGCAGCGGCTTGTTGTCGCCGCGTTCGTAGCCGACCTTCTTCGCCATCGCGAGCGTCTCGCAGAGGCCGGTCTTCTGTTCCAGTTTCGCGAAGTAGGTGTTGATCGACTTGCCCAGCGCGCTGGTCATGTCGAACATGCCCTTCTCCGTCTCCGTTTCGTTCTGCACCTCCCACGGGTTGTCGTCCGTGGGTGCGCCGGCGCAGGTGCGGAAGGCGTCGGCCGGCAGGCTGATCTTGCGCGGCGTGTCGAAACTCTGCGCCGGGCTGATGCCCTTCTCCAGCGCCGCCGCCGCGGTGATCGGCTTGAACGTCGACCCGACCTGGAAGCCGGCGTAGCTGCCGCCCATCGCGTGGTCGACGGAGAGGTTCAGCATGGTCTGGTGCTTGGAGGGGTCGAGACCGTACGGCCGGGACTGGGCCATCGCCAGGATGCGTCCGGTGCCGGGCTGGACCTGGACGACCGCGTCGGCGACCTTGTCGTCCTTGTTGACCCGGGAGACGGCGGCGTCGTTGGACGCGGCCTGCGACCTCGGGTCCAGGGTCGTCTTGATGGTGAGACCGCCGGTCGCCCAGAGCTTCGCGCGGTCCTTCTCGGTCTTGCCGAAGGCGGGGTCGCTCTTGACGATCTTCGAGACGTAGTCGCAGAAGAACCCGGCGCCGCTCACGGCGGTGATGCAGCCGTTCTGTGGTCGCTTGACCTTCAGCTTGATCGGGGTGTTCTTGGCCTTGTCCGCCTGCTCCTGCGAGACCTTGCCGATGTCCGCCATCCGCTGCAGCACGGTGTTGCGGCGCTTGGTCGCTTCCTCCGTGTCGTTGATGGGGTCGTAGCGGCTGGGCGACTGCACGATCCCGGCCAGCAGCGCCGCCTCCTCCAGCTTCAGGTCCTTCGCCGACTTGGAGAAGTAGCGCTGGGAGGCCGCCTCGACGCCGTATGCCTGCTGCCCGAAGAAGGTGATGTTGAGGTAGTTCTCCAGGATCTTCCGCTTGCCGAGCTCTTCCTCGACCTGGATCGCGTACTTCAGCTCCTGGACCTTGCGGCCCAGTGTCTGCTGGGTGGCCTCGGCGACCTTGGCCGGGTCGTCGCCCGCCTCCTCCACGAAGACGTTCTTCACGTACTGCTGGGTGAGGGTCGACGCGCCCTCCGCCGTGCCGCCCGCCTGAACGTTGCGGTTCAGCGCGCGCAGGATGCCCTTGAGGTCGACCGCGCCGTGCTCGTAGAACCGGGCGTCCTCGATCGCGATGATCGCGTTCTGCATGTACGGGGAGATGCTCGTGAGCGGCACCACCGTGCGGTCGCGCGAGTAGACCGTGGCGATCAGGCCGCCCTTGCTGTCGAGGATCTTGGTGCGCTGGCTCAGCGGCGGGGTCTTCAGATTGGCCGGGATCTCGTCGAACCCGTCGACCGTCCCCTTGGCCGCGAGGCCCAGTGCTCCGGCCGCCGGCAGCGCGATGCCCGCCAGGACGACTCCGGAGAGTGCGGCGACACCGAGGAACTTGGCGGCCTGCTGGGTCGTGGTGAGACCCCCGCCCGAGCGCTTCTTTGGCATGGGGGCAGCCTAATCCGTAGATATGAGCGTTCCGTAGGACCGGGGGCCTCTCGGAGCGTTCGCGTACCGGACCGTGACATTCGGATCCGGCGTGGGTGCCGCGCCGCGGCTGCTGGACCTGGTGGCATGGGGACGCGAGGCGGCTACGTTTCCATTCGCCGGACACACGGATATGCCTTGGCCTAAGCTGCTCTCAACTGTCACAGCAGTCCGGTTCCATATCAACCCCCACGCACGATCCGGCCATGCGCCCGGCGCTCCCGAATTCGCCCCGCGTGTCACCGAATGTCCGATGTGGTTCTGGCAGACTGTCCCGATTCTGACGGGATAGTCCTGCATATCCTCACCTCACTCCCCTGGGTGATCTGCCGTATACGCATAGTCCGTTCGGGCCATTCAAGATTGGGCCCGAAGGGGGTGTTGTGCTGTCGCCACCTTCCGTAACGTCCTCAACTGGCAGCGGTGAATATGCCGCTGCCGCCGTGGGGGAGCCTCGATTCGGGAGAGGACGGCGCCGGGATGGGCTGGGTAACCGACTGGAGTGCGCAGGCAGCCTGCCGCACTACTGATCCGGATGAACTGTTCGTACAAGGGGCAGCGCAGAACAGGGCCAAGGCGGTGTGCACCGGATGCCCGGTGCGGACGGAGTGCCTGGCCGACGCGCTGGACAACCGCGTCGAATTCGGCGTGTGGGGCGGGATGACGGAGCGGGAGCGCCGCGCGCTGCTGCGCAGACGGCCGACGGTGACGTCCTGGCGCCGGCTGCTGGAGACCGCACGCAGCGAGTACGAGCGCTCCTCGGGCATCCTGCCCGTGGCGATCGGGCTGGAGGGCAGCGAGGAGCTGCACGAGACGTTCGCTGCCGTCGGCTAGCCCCGGCGGTCCGTACGTCGTACGGCTCACGTGGAACGAGGGGCTAGGCAGCTCCGGCCGGTGCGGAGCCGGTCGCGAGGCGCTCCCCGATGGCGCGCAGGCCCGAGAGGTCATGGACGTCTCCGGGCAGCGCGGCCACGGCGGTCACGGCCACCTCGGGGTGCAGCGCGGTGAAGCGGTCGCGTGTGTCCTGTTCGCGCGCGACCACCTGCATCCGCTCGGCATGCAGACGGAGCAGGCCCGCGGTCAGTTCTTCGGTTGTGACGGCCGCTGTGCTGCGGGGCCGGGGTTCGGAGTCCGTGGTGGGTGCGTGCCCGGCCGCGGGGGAGTGGGAGGGCTCACGAAGTCCAGCCTTCCCGGCCGTCTGATCCACAATGCCGTCGGTTTCAAGATTTTCTGCGTCAAGTTTCTCCGCGGCGGCGAGCGCCCGCTCGGCGGAGAGCCGCGCCGCGTCACTGCCGTGGACCCGGTTGAGCACCAGCCCCGCGAGCGGCATGTCCTCGGCGGCCAGGCGCTCCACGAAGTACGCCGCTTCGCGCAGGGCGTCCCGCTCCGGAGTCGCGACGACGAGAAACGCCGTACCGGGCGCCTGGAGGAGCTTGTACGTGGCATCCGCCCGCGTACGGAAGCCGCCGAACATGGTGTCCATCGCGGCGACGAACGTCTGTACGTCACGCAGGAACTGACCGCCCAGCAGCTTGCCCAGCGTCCCGGTCATCATCGACATGCCCACGTTGAGGAACTTCATCCCCGCACGGCCGCCCATCTTCGCGGGCGCCATCAGCAGCTTGATGAACTTCCCGTCCAGGAACGACCCCAGACGCTTCGGGGCGTCCAGGAAGTCCAGCGCGGACCGCGAAGGAGGCGTGTCCACGACGATCAGGTCCCACTCGTCCCGCGCCCGGAGCTGCCCCAGCTTCTCCATCGCCATGTACTCCTGTGTGCCCGCGAAGCCGGCCGACAGGGACTGGTAGAAGGGGTTCTCCAGGATCGCGCGGGCCCGCTCGCCGTCCGCGTGCGCCTCGACGATCTCGTCGAAGGTCCGCTTCATGTCGAGCATCATGGCGTGCAGCTCACCGGACCCCTCGATGCCCTTCACCCTGCGCGGGACGTTGTCCAGCGAGTCGATGCCCATGGACTGGGCGAGCCTGCGGGCCGGGTCGATGGTGAGGACGACGACCTTGCGGCCGCGCTCAGCCGCCCGCACCCCGAGCGCCGCCGCGGTGGTCGTCTTGCCGACGCCGCCGGAACCGCAGCAGACGATGATCCGGATGTCCGGGTCATCGATCAGGGCGTCGGTGTGCAGTGCCGGCACGGGAGCCGCCGCGTCGATCCCGGAGTCGCTCCCCGCCTTCGTACGCGCTGTCATGAACCCGCCCCTCGTCCGGCCCCCGGTTGCCCCGCACCCTGTTCGCGGAGCGCCGCGGCCAGCCGGTCGAGCCCGGCCCGGTCCACTCCCTCGCCGATCAGCGGCAGCTCGTACCCCGGCAGACCGAGCCCGGCCAGGACGCTGCGCTGCTCACGCTCCAGCGCGACCCGCTGGGTGTGCTCGGCCGCCTGCTCGACCAGTGGGCGTACGAGCCCCGCCGCGCCGGTCACGCCCGCCCGCGTCAACGTCTTGGCGATCTCCTTGCGCCGCCCGCCCACCGTGGCGCGCAGCGCGTCCCCGTCCAGCAGTTGCGGGCGCACCATGTTCACGATGACCCGGCCCACCGGCAGTTCGGCGGCGCGCAGCTCCGCGATGCCGTCCGCGGTCTCCTGGACCGGCATCTCCTCCAGCAGCGTCACCAGGTGCACCGCGGTCTCCGGGGACTTCAGCACCCGCATCACGGCCTGCGCCTGATTGTGTATCGGGCCGATCCGGGCGAGCCCGGCCACCTCGTCGTTGACGTTGAGGAAGCGGGTGATGCGGCCGGTCGGCGGGGCATCCATGATCACGTAGTCGTAGACGAACCGGTTCTGCCGGTCCTTGCGGCGGACCGCCTCGCACGCCTTGCCCGTCAGCAGGACGTCCCGCACGCCGGGCGCGATGGTGGTGGCGAAGTCGATCGCGCCGAGCTTCTTGAGTGCCCGGCCCGCGCTGCCGAGCTTGTAGAACATCTGGAGGTAGTCGAGGAGCGCCAGCTCCGCGTCGATCGCGAGCGCGTAGACCTCGCCGCCGCCCGGAGCGACGGCGATCCTGCGCTCCTCGTAGGGGAGGGAGTCCGCCTCGAAGAGCTGGGCGATGCCCTGCCTGCCCTCGACCTCCACGAGGAGGGTGCGCCTGCCCTCGGCCGCGAGGGCGAGCGCGAGGGCGGCGGCGACCGTGGTCTTACCGGTACCGCCCTTGCCGCTGACGACCTGGAACCTGCTCACGTATTCGAGCCTAACCAGTCGCGCCGCAGGCTACGCACGAGGCTGCGCGTGCCCCGGATTGTGCAGGCATTACAGTCGGGCCATGACCAAGTGGGAATACGCGACCGTGCCCCTTCTCGTGCACGCGACCAAGCAGATTCTGGACACCTGGGGCGAGGACGGCTGGGAGCTGGTCCAGGTCGTTCCCGGCCCGAACAACCCCGAGCAGCTCGTGGCCTACCTGAAGCGGGAGAAGCAGTAGTGGCGGGCGCCGTCGAGGCGAAGCTCGCCGGGCTCGGGCTGCCGCTGCCGGCCGTCGTACCGCCGCTGGCCTCGTACCAGCCGGCCGTGCAGTCCGGGGTGTACGTGTACACGTCCGGTCAGCTGCCCATGGTCGACGGCAAGCTGGCCGTGACCGGCAAGGTCGGCGCCGAGGTCACGCCCGACGAGGCCAAGGAGCTCGCGAAGACCTGCGCGCTGAACGCCCTCGCCGCCGTGAAGTCGGTCGTGGGCGACCTGGACCGCATCGCACGGGTCGTGAAGGTCGTCGGCTTCGTCGCCTCGGCCACCGACTTCACCGGCCAGCCCGCTGTGATCAACGGTGCGAGCGAGCTGCTGGGCGAAGTCCTCGGGGACAGGGGTGTGCACGCCCGCAGCGCCGTGGGCGTCGCCGTGCTGCCGCTGGACGCGCCGGTCGAGGTCGAGATCCAGGTCGAGCTGACCGGAGCCTGATCCTTACACTTCCGCCCCCTGATCCCGTCCGGCCGTGAGGGCCGGGCGGGACCTTGTGTGTACACGCCATGTACGAAACCGGGGACCCCTCGAACATCGACGCGGTTCCGGATAGCCTCCGGCCATGTCCAATGGTCAGTGGTACCCCCCGGAATGGCCCGGCCGGATCAGGGCCCTCGCCGCAGGCGAGCTGACGGCCGCCGAGCCCCGGCGGGCCGCCACCGTGATGCTGCTCCGGGACGACGCCACCGGCGCCGGGGGCGCACCCGCCGTCCACATGCTGCGCCGGCGCACCTCGATGGCCTTCGCCGGAGGGGCGTACGCCTATCCGGGTGGCGGCGTCGACCCGCGCGACGACGACCGGCTCGTCCGCTGGGCCGGGCCCACGCTGGAGACCTGGGCGCACCGGCTGGGCGTCGGCGCGCCGGCCGAGGCGCAGGCGATCGTCTGCGCGGCGGTCCGCGAGACGTATGAGGAGGCCGGGGTCCTGCTGGCCGGCCCGACGCCGGAGACCGTGGTCACCGACACCACGGGCGACGACTGGGAGGCCGATCGCGCCGCGCTGGTCGCCCGGGAACTGTCGTTCGCCGCGTTCCTGGAGCGGCGCGGGCTGGTGCTGCGCTCGGACCTGCTCGGCCCATGGGCGCGCTGGATCACGCCGGAGTTCGAGCCGCGCCGCTACGACACATGGTTCTTCGTCGCCGCGCTCCCCGCGGGCCAGCGCACCCGGAACGCCTCGACGGAGGCCGACCGCACGGTGTGGATCACCCCGGGGGACGCGGCCGACGGATACGACCGGGGCGAGCTGCTGATGATGCCGCCGACCGTGGCGACGCTGCGGACACTGCGGCCGTACGCCACTGCCGCGCAGGCGCTGGAGGCCGCGTCGGACCAGGACCTCGCCCCCGTACTCGCGCAGGCGCGTCTGGACGGTGACGAGCTGGTGCTGAGCTGGCCCGGGCACGAGGAATTCACCAAGCACGTGTCCACGGCCGGTGCGGGCGAAACGTACGGCGGGGAGAAAAAGGGCGACGCGGAAGGCGGTGCGGAATGAGTGACGCGGCGGCGCTGCCCGGACAGCCGCGCGGCAGTGTGCTGTCCGGTCCCGCCACGGCCCGTGCGGTCAACGTCCTGGCGCCCAATCCTTCGCCGATGACGCTGGACGGGACCAACACGTGGATCGTCGCCGAGCCCGACTCGGACCTGGCGGTGGTCATCGATCCGGGCCCGCTGGACGATGCCCATCTGCGGGCCGTCATCGACACCGCCGAGCGGGCGGGCCGCCGTATCGCGCTGACGCTCCTCACTCACGGCCACCCCGACCACGCGGAGGGCGCGGCGCGGTTCGCGGAGCTGACCCGTACCAAGGTGCGCGCGCTCGACCCGGAGCTGCGGCTCGGCGACGAGGGCCTGGGCACGGGCGACGTGATCACGACCGGCGGCCTGGAGATGTACGTGGTGCCGACGCCGGGCCACACCGCGGACTCGCTGTCGTTCCATCTGCCGGCCGATCAGGCGGTGCTGACCGGGGACACGATTCTCGGACGCGGGACGACGCTGGTGGCGCATCCGGACGGGCGGCTCGGGGACTACCTCGACTCGCTGCGGCGGCTGCGCTCGCTCACGGTGGACGACGGGGTCCACACGGTGCTGCCCGGCCACGGGCCGGTGCTGGACGACGCGCAGGGGGCGGTCGAGTTCTATCTGGCCCATCGCGCGCACCGGCTGGCCCAGGTGGAGACCGCGGTGGAATCGGGCTACCGGACCTCGTCCGAGGTGGTGGCCCATGTCTACGCGGACGTGGACCGTTCGCTGTGGCCGGCCGCGGAGCTGTCGGTGCGGGCGCAGCTGGACTATCTGATCGAGCACGGGTTGATCTGACATGCGTGAGGGGCCCCGCCGGCATCGGCGGGGCCCCTCACGACGACGGGTCAGCGCGACCGCTTGGCCAGGCGCTCCACGTCCAGCAGGATCACCGCGCGGGCCTCAAGCCGCAGCCAGCCGCGGCCGGCGAAGTCGGCGAGGGCCTTGTTGACCGTCTCGCGGGACGCGCCGACCAGCTGGGCCAGCTCCTCCTGCGTCAGGTCGTGCACCACGTGGATGCCTTCCTCGGACTGGACGCCGAAGCGGCGCGACAGGTCCAGGAGGGCGCGGGCGACGCGGCCGGGCACGTCGGAGAAGACCAGGTCGGACATCTGGTCATTGGTCTTGCGCAGGCGTCGGGCGACGGCACGCAGCAGGGCCGTGGCCACCTCGGGGCGCGCGTTGAGCCAGGGCTGGAGGTCGCCATGGCCGAGGCCGAGGAGCTTGACCTCGGTCAGCGCGGTGGCGGTGGCGGTACGCGGGCCCGGGTCGAAGAGCGAGAGCTCACCGATCAGCTCGCCGGGGCCGAGGACCGCCAGCATGTTCTCGCGGCCGTCGGGCGAGGTGCGGTGGAGCTTCACCTTGCCCTCGGTGACCACGTAGAGGCGGTCGCCCGGGTCACCCTCGTGGAACAGCGCGTCACCGCGCGCGAGGGTCACCTCACTCATCGAGGCGCGGAGCTCCGCGGCCTGCTCGTCATCGAGCGCCGCGAAAAGCGGGGCGCGCCGCAGAACGTCGTCCACGAGTTCTCTCCTTGTCGGCCTGTTCAGGGAACCGTGGTCCCCATCATGCCGGACGGTAAAACAGTGCGATCAATCACAAACCAGTTTGACGCACGCGCGTGCCGAGGGGTACGGCAGGGGGCCGATTGGGGGCGGATCGCCGGTGACCGGGGCGGATGTCAGTGCCGGGCCCTAGGCTGGCCGAGTGTCCGGATTGCCGGTGAGAGCGCAGGCCAAGGGGGCTGATGGGGTGTCGGAGGGCCGTGATTCCGCTGTGGGCGAACAGGATGCCGGCAAGGGGAAGAACCTGAAGAAATCGGCCGAAAGCAGCGCCGGGGCGGCGAAGAGCCGGTCCGGCGGAACCGCCGGCCCCGGCTCGGCCAGGCGGGCGAAGCCGGCGGAGGCCGGAGGTGCGTCCGGAGCCGCCGCGCCGAAGAAGAAGCAGGGGCGGCCCGAATCGCATCTGGCCATGGTCCGCCGTGCCCGCCGGATCAACCGCGAACTCGCCGAGGTCTACCCGTACGCGCATCCGGAGCTGGACTTCCGGAATCCGTTCGAACTGCTCGTCGCCACGGTTCTCTCCGCCCAGACCACCGACCTGAGGGTCAACCAGACCACGCCCGCCCTCTTCGCCGCCTATCCCACGCCCGAGGACATGGCCGCCGCCGTTCCGGAGAAGCTGGAAGAGCTCATCCGGCCCACCGGCTTCTTCCGGGCCAAGGCGAAGTCGCTCCTCGGTCTGTCGGCCGCGCTCCGCGACGACTTCGGCGGCGAGGTGCCGGGAAGGCTCAAGGATCTCGTCAAGCTGCCGGGAGTCGGCCGCAAGACGGCCAACGTCGTGCTGGGCAACGCCTTCGGGGTGCCCGGAATCACCGTGGATACCCATTTTGGGCGATTGGTCCGGCGGTGGAAGTGGACCGAGCAGGAGGACCCGGAGAAGGTCGAGGCCGAGGTCGCGGCGATCTTCCCCAAGAGCGAGTGGACCATGCTCTCGCACCGTGTCATTTTTCATGGCCGCCGCGTCTGCCACGCCCGTAAGCCTGCCTGCGGCGCCTGCCCGATCGCCCCGCTGTGCCCGTCGTACGGTGAGGGCGAGACGGACCCGGAGAAGGCCCGCAAGCTCCTGAAGTACGAGATGGGCGGCAAGCCCGGCCAGCGGCTGAGTCCTCCGCCGGACTACCCGGGAAGCCCGGCACCTCCCCTGGGCGCCGACTGACGTACCGCCGCTGCGGAACGAATCGCGGGACGACGGGCGTTGTGAGACGGAGGGGTGCCTATGAAGACGCATGAGACCGGCACGGAGCGCGGCGGGTCGGACGGCCCTGCGGTCATGGTTTCGGAGGAGGGGCTGCCCGACTGGCTCGACCCCGTCGCCCGGGCGGCGCGCACGGTGCGGCCGCAGCAGCTCAGCCGCTTCCTGCCGCCGGAGAACGGGGCGGGGCGCCAGTCGGCCGTGCTCGTCCTCTTCGGCGAGGGCGCGCGCGGCCCCGAGCTGCTTCTGATGGAGCGCGCCGGAAGCCTGCGCTCCCATCCCGGCCAGCCGTCGTTCCCCGGCGGCTCGCTCGACCCGGAGGACGGCGACCAGGCGACGACCGGACCGCTCAGGGCGGCTCTGCGCGAGGCCGAGGAGGAGACCGGTCTCGATCCGCGGGGTGTGCAGATCTTCGGTGTGCTGCCCCGTCTCTACATCCCCGTGAGCAGCTTCGTGGTGACGCCGGTCCTCGGCTGGTGGCGGACGCCCAGCCCGGTCGGTGTGGTCGACCCGGGCGAGACGGCGCGGGTGTTCACGGTCCCCGTGGCGGATCTCACGGACCCGGACAACCGGGCGACGGCCGTCCACCCCAGCGGCCACCGGGGCCCGGCATTTCTGGTCGAATCCGCACTCGTCTGGGGGTTCACGGCCGGCGTGATCGACCGGATTCTGCACTTCGCGGGCTGGGAACGCCCGTGGGACAGAGCCAGGCAGGTGCCGCTCGACTGGCGCGCATGACAGGCTGACTTCCGTGCTCCGCCGATCCGGGACCGCCCGGACCACGGAGACGTACGGGCCCGGTGACGAATCTGCGAGGCTATAGACGGTGAACGTGCTGGACATCCTGCTGCTGGCCGGAGCCGTGTGGTTCGCGGTCATCGGCTACCGCCAGGGGTTCGTCGTCGGCATTCTGTCGGTGATCGGCTTCCTGGGCGGCGGTCTCGTCGCCGTTTACCTCCTGCCGGTCCTGTGGGACCAGATGACTGACGGTTCGGAGGTCTCCTCCACCGCGGCCGTCATCGCGGTCGTCATCGTGATCGTGTGCGCGTCGATCGGCCAGGCCTTCACCACTCATCTGGGAAACAAGCTCCGCCGCCACATCACGTGGTCGCCGGCGCGCGCCCTGGACGCGACCGGCGGCGCCCTGGTCAACGTGGTGGCGATGCTGCTCGTCGCCTGGCTGATCGGCTCGGCCCTGGCGGGCACTTCGCTGCCGACGCTGGGCAAGGAGGTCCGCAGCTCCTCGGTCCTGCTGGGTGTCTCCCGGGTGATGCCGCCCCAGGCGTCCACCTGGTTCACGGACTTCTCCTCGGTCCTCGCGCAGAACGGCTTTCCACAGGTCTTCAGCCCGTTCGCCAACGAACCCATCACGGAGGTCAGGGCCCCCGATCCGGCGCTGGTCGGCAGCCCCGTCGCCGCGCGCGCCAAGCAGTCCATCGTGAAGGTCGTGGGGACGGCACCGAGCTGCGGCAAGGTCCTCGAAGGCACCGGGTTCGTGTTCTCCGACCGCCGGGTGATGACCAACGCCCACGTCGTCGGCGGTGTGGATGAGCCGACCGTGCAGATCGGCGGCCAGGGACGCCTGTACGACGCGAAGGTCGTCCTCTACGACTGGCAGCGTGACATCGCCGTCCTCGACGTCCCGGACCTCGACGTGAAGCCCCTGCGGTTCGCCGGTCCCGACAGCGACGCGGAGACGGGCGACAGCGCCATCGTCGCGGGCTTCCCGGAGAACGGCTCGTACGACGTACGCTCCGCGCGCGTCCGGGCCCGCATCGACGCCAACGGACCCGACATCTACCACCGGGGCACCGTCCGCCGCGATGTGTACTCGCTCTACACCACGGTCCGCCAGGGCAACTCCGGCGGCCCGCTGCTGACCCCTGAGGGCAAGGTGTACGGAGTCGTGTTCGCGAAGTCGCTCGACGACCCTGACACGGGCTACGCGCTGACGGCGGACGAGATCCGCGACGACATCACGCGGGGCCGAGCCGCCAACCAGCAGGTCGACAGCCAGGGATGCGCGCTCTGAAGGGCTCCGGGCGGCCCGTGCGGGGCCGCCGGTGCGTCAGTTGCGGGGATGGCGCAGCCGCGCCGAGACCCAGCGGGCCCTGCGGCGCAGGATGCGTGAGATGCCGAGCCGAGGATCATCCATGACGTGCAAAGCGTGCACCCGGCCCTGAAGGCCGTCCCCCTCGTGAATGCCCGGATCCGCCGTGGCGGTCGAGCGACGGTTGCGTGCTGCGTCACCGAAGTCGTGCGTCCAGCCCATACCCGGACGTCTGCCCGTGCCTCATGGTCCGTAACCGCCTATCCGTCAGCCAATTGGCTTATGCGCCAGGCACGTGGCCGTTCCTCGGACATGTGTGCCGCAACGGCTAGCGATCCGGCTCGGAATCCTTGAGCCAGTTGATGAGTTCGGCCGAGAACCCTGCCGGATCCTCCTCGTGGGGGAAGTGGCCCAGACCGTCGAAAAGTCGCCAACGGTAGGGCGCCTCGACGTACTCCCCGGACCCGGCCGAGCTGCGGGTGCGGACCGCCGGATCGAGTGAACCGTGAAGGTGCAGCGTCGGCACCCGGACGGGCCGCTTCATGCGCCGGTTGAACTGGATGCCGTCCGGGCGAGCCAGCGAGCGCACCATCCAGCGGTACGGCTCGATTGAGCAGTGTGCCGTCGACGGGATCGTCATGGCCCGCCGGTAGACGCCAAGCGTCGGCTCGTCGGGGAACTCCGCCTTGCCCGGCCCCGCCCAGTCACTGATCAGCCGGCCCACCAAGGCACCGTCGTCGGCGACGAGCTGACGCTCCGGCACCCAGGGGCGCTGGAAGCCCCAGATGTACGAGCCGGCCCGGGTCTGAGCGAAGTCGGAGAGCATCGAGGAGCGCCATCGCCGTGGGTGGGGCATCGAGGAGACAACCAGTCGGCGCACCAGCTTCGGGCGCATCACGGCGGCGGTCCAGGCCAGGTACCCGCCCATGTCGTGACCGACGAGGGCGGCGTCCGGCTCGCCCAGGGACCTGACCACGCCTGTGATGTCGAGCGCCAGGTTGGCGGGGTCGTAGCCCCGGGGCGTACGGTCGCTGCCGCCGACGCCGCGCAGGTCCATCGCCACGGCCCGGTAGCCGGCCTCGGCGAGCGCGGGCAGCTGATGGCGCCAGGTCCACCAGAACTGAGGGAAGCCGTGCAGGAGGAGGACCAGCGGCCCTTCACCCATTTCGGCGATGTGGAAGCGGGCGCCGTTCGCCGCGACGTCCCGGTGGGTCCAGGGGCCGTCGAGGCGGACGGGGCCGCCGGCCGGGGCGGACGGTGCGGGAACGGTCATGTGGACGAGCGTGCCACAGCCGACGCCTTGTCCTGGACCGGTGCGCTCTCGATGGCGCGGTCGGAGCGGGTGCTTCCGCCCACCGGGAGGATCGCGTCGGCGGCGGGCTCAGGGCGCGGGTGCGGCTTGACGCCCTGGAGGACGGCGGCGGTCTGCTTGGCGGAGGCGATGGACTTCTCCGGCGGCTTGACCTTCTTGATCTTCGCGTAGCCGAAGAGCGCGAGCAGAATGCCCAGCAGGATGAACGCGCCGCCCACGATCAGGAACGACCAGGCGAGGCCCAGCCCCAGGTTGTGGATGCTGTACGCGGCCGCGAAGCTCAGCACCGGGATCGCGAACAGGATCAGCACGCCCGTGACGATGAACGCCACACTGCCGATGACGCCGCGCTTGACGTCCTGCCGCACCTCGGCCTTGGCCAGGGCGATTTCGTCGTGCACCAGCGCCGACAGTTCGGCCGTCGCCGACGCGACCAGTTGGCCGAGACTGCGGTCGGCGCCGCCCGCGTAATTGCCGGGGTCGCTCATCCCTGACTCCCTCTCCTGTTCAATACGTCCGATGTCAGATCATGCCGGACTGCCCGGCCTGTTGCTCGCTGCCCCCGCCAGTCGGGCCAGGCGGCGGTGTTCGGCCGCCTTCTCCTCGTAGATCGCGGCCATCCTCAGGTGGTAGGCCGGATCGTCCTGTTCGTAGACGTCCGGCACCCCGGAACTGTCCGCGTCGAGTTCCTCGGCGTCGGTCAGTGCCTTGTATCTGCGTACCCGGAGTTTGAGCAGTACACCGGAGAGTACGGCGGCAATGAGGGAGCCGAGCAGAACCGACGCCTTGATCTCGTTGATCATGTCGTCGTCACCGGCGAACGCGAGCTCTCCGATCAGCAGCGACACGGTGAAGCCGATGCCGGCGAGCGTGGCGATCGCGAAGACGTCCGCCCAGGCCAGCTCCTTGTTCAGCTCGGCCTTGGTGAGCCGGGTGGTCAGCCACGTACCGCCGAAGACGCCGATGGTCTTGCCGGCGACGAGGCCCAGGACGACCCCGAGGGTTTCCGGCCGGTCGAACACGGAGGCCACCGCGCCTCCGGAGAGGGAGACCCCGGCGGAGAAGAGCGCGAACACCGGCACGGCGAAGCCCGCCGACAGCGGGTGCACCAGGTGCTCGATGCGCTCACCGGGTGAGTGCTCCTCACCCTCGCGGCGGGTGCAGCGCAGCATCAGGCCCATGGCGACACCGGCGATGGTGGCGTGGACGCCGCTGTTGTACATCAGCGCCCAGATGACCAGGGCGAGCGGCACGTAGACGTACCAGCCGCGCACACCGAGGCGGAGCAAGAGGTAGAAGAGGCCCAGGCCGAGGAAGGCGCCGCCGAGAGCCAGGAAGTTGATGTCCTCGGTGAAGAAGATGGCGATGATGATGATCGCGAAGAGGTCGTCCACGACGGCGAGCGTCAGCAGGAAGGCCCGGAGCGCGGCGGGCAGCGAGGCGCCGATGACAGCGAGAACGGCCAGAGCGAAGGCGATGTCCGTGGCGGTGGGGACTGCCCAGCCGTCCTTCGAGCCGTCGCCGAAGACGTTCACCAGGGTGTAGACGACCGCCGGGACCGCCATTCCGCAGAGCGCGGCGGCCACGGGGAGCGCCGCGGCCTTCGGATCGCGCAGTTCTCCCGCCACGAGCTCGCGTTTGAGTTCGACGCCCGCGACGAAGAAGAAGATCGCGAGCAGCCCGTCGGCGGCCCAGTGCTCCACGGAGAGGTGCAGACCGAGGGTTTCGGGTCCGATGTGGAAATGGCTGACGGCCGAGTAGCTCGACCCTGCGGTGTTCGCCCACACCAGCGCGGCCACGGCTGCGACCAGCAGGAGGACGCCCCCGACGGTCTCCGTACGCAGGGCGTCGGCGACATAGTTGCGCTCGGGGAGCGGCAGCCGCCCCAGGAAGGTGCGGCGCGGGCCGGTGGGCGTCGGGGTGGGTGTGGCCACGGGGGGAGACCTCCGGGTCGGTACGGCAGCGATGGCATGGCTGATGCACTTGCCGACCAGACTTCCCGGCACCCCTGTGAAGATTTTCCTATCGTGTTGTCGATCAGCTGCCACTGTACTCGCGGGGTGTGGCGGTAAGGATGCGTGGGAGCGGTGATCTCACCGTAAGTGCCCGAAGGGCACCCGGCGCGCTGCCGGGTGCCCTTCGGGTGTGCGTCGGCGTCAGTCCTCGGAGGGGGCCGACGGCAGCTGGCTCTGGATGAGGTCCATGACCGAGGAGTCGGTCAGGGTCGTGACGTCGCCCAGGGCCCTGTTCTCCGCCACGTCGCGCAGCAGGCGGCGCATGATCTTGCCGGAACGGGTCTTCGGCAGCTCGGCCACCGGCATGATGCGCTTCGGCTTGGCGATCGGGCCGAGGGTCGCCCCGACGTGGTTGCGCAGTTCCGCCACCAGCTCGTCGGAGGCGGTCGCCGTGCCCCTCAGGATGACGAAGGCGACGATGGCCTGACCGGTCGTCTCGTCGGCGGCGCCGACCACGGCGGCCTCGGCGACCGACGGGTGCGAGACGAGCGCCGACTCGACCTCGGTGGTCGAGATGTTGTGCCCGGACACCAGCATGACGTCGTCCACCCGGCCGAGCAGCCAGATGTCGCCGTCCTCGTCCTTCTTGGCACCGTCGCCGGCGAAGTACTTGCCCTCGAAGCGCGACCAGTAGGTGTCGAGGAACCGCTGGTCGTCGCGCCAGATGGTGCGGAGCATCGACGGCCACGGCTCGGTGAGGACCAGGTATCCGCCTCCGCCGTTCGGGACCTCGTTGGCCTCGTCGTCCACGACGGTCGCGGAGATGCCCGGCAGGGCGCGCTGGGCGCTTCCCGGCTTGGTCTCGGTGACACCGGGCAGCGGCGAGATCATCATCGTGCCGGTCTCGGTCTGCCACCAGGTGTCCACGATCGGGCACTTGTCGGCACCGATGTGCTTGCGGTACCAGATCCACGCCTCGGGGTTGATCGGCTCACCGACCGAACCGAGGACGCGCAGGGACGACAGGTCGAACTTGGAGGGGATGTCGTCCCCCCACTTCATGAACGTACGGATCGCGGTCGGCGCGGTGTAGAGGATCGTGACCCCGTACTTCTGGACGATCTCCCAGAAGCGCCCCTGGTGCGGGGTGTCGGGGGTGCCCTCGTACATCACCTGCGTGGCGCCGTTGGCCAGCGGCCCGTAGACGATGTAGGAGTGCCCGGTCACCCAGCCGATGTCGGCGGTGCACCAGTAGACGTCGGTCTCCGGCTTGAGGTCGAAGACCGCGTGGTGGGTGTACGCCGCCTGGGTGAGGTAGCCCCCGGAGGTGTGCAGGATGCCCTTGGGCTTCCCGGTGGTGCCCGACGTGTACAGGATGAACAGCGGCTGCTCCGCCTCGAACGCCTCGGGCGTGTGCTCGGCGGACTGGCGGCCGGTGATCTCGTGCCACCAGACGTCGCGGCCCTCGTTCCACGCGGTGTCCTGGCCCGTACGGCGGACCACCAGGACGTGCTCCACGCTGTCGATACGGGAGACGGCGTCGTCGACCGCGGGCTTGAGCGCGGAGGGCTTGCCTCGGCGGTAGCCGCCGTCGGCGGTGATGACGACCTTCGCGTCCGCGTCCTGGATACGGGCGGCGATGGCGTCGGCGGAGAAGCCGCCGAAGACCACGGAGTGCGCGGCGCCGATGCGGGCGCAGGCCAGCATCGCGAAGGCGGCCTCGGGGATCATCGGAAGGTAGACGGCGACCCGGTCGCCCTTGCCGACGCCGAGTTCGGTGAGGGCGTTGGCGGCGCGGGAGACCTCGTCCTTCAGCTCCGCGTAGGTGATGGCGCGGCTGTCGCCGGGCTCGCCCTCGAAGTGGATGGCGACCCGGTCGCCGTTGCCCGCCTCGACGTGACGGTCCACGCAGTTGTACGCGACGTTGAGCTCGCCGTCCGCGAACCACTTCGCGAAGGGCGGGTTGCTCCAGTCGAGGGTCTCGGTCGGCTCGGTGGCCCAGGTCAGGCGGCGGGCCTGCTCGGCCCAGAAGCCCAGCCGGTCCGCTTCGGCCTGCTCGTACGCCTCTGCGGTGACGTTGGCGTTGGCGGCCAGCTCGGCAGGCGGAGCGAATTTCCGCTCTTCCCGAAGCAGGTTGGCCAGGCTCTCGTTGCTCACGACTTCTCCCAGTCCCAGGGTGTCCGTTGTGTCCCGGGGCATAGCTCATCAGTCCTAAGGCCGGGTGACAAGTGTCTGCCGGGAATTGGTTTAGACCTGTGTCTCGTGTATAGAGGCATGATCCCGCCTCCGCGCCGTGGTGGCACGATGAGGCACACCGTCGGTGTGGGCGCCTCCGACACGGAAGCGGGTTCATCAGGTCTTACGGATCCGGGATGCCCGCGGTTCAGCCGCCCGTACGTGTCAGCTCGGAGGGATGATCCGGCGGGATCGGGTGCGTCGATGCGATCGGGTGTGCTGGTGAGATCGGGTCGAACACCCCGGCCGTGCCGCGCTCCGCGCTTGTGGCCTCGTCCAGCAAATACGACTGGGCCTCGGCCACGTGGAAGTACATCCCGTGGAGCTGAAGAGTGCCGTCCGCGATCCGGCGTGCCACCGATGGATGGGCTCTCAGGTGGTCGAGCTGCTGGACCACGTTGATCAGGCAGAGCTGCTCCACCCCGTCCGCGGGCAGCCGTCCGGAGAGCCGGACCGGGTGGTCGTCACCGGGCGAGGCCACCCGCGCCAGGCTCGGCAGTCCGTGCCGGAGCCAGCGCCAGAGCGACGTGTCCGGGGCTTCCGGGGCGGCTCCCAGCAGGGCGTTCATCGCGCCGCAGTCCGAGTGGCCGCAGACAGTGATGGATTCGACGCCGAGCACGTCCACCGCGTACTCGATCGCGGCCCCCACCGAGTGGTCACCCTTCTCGGCGTCAGGGGGTGGTACCAGGTTGCCGATGTTCCGCACGGTGAAGAGGTCACCTGGGCCACTGGCCGTGATCATGCTCGTCACGAGACGGGAGTCCGCGCAGGTGATGAAGAGCTGAGAGGGACGTTGGCCCTCCCTGGCGAGGCGCGCCAGCTCACCTCGGACCAGGGGCGCCGTATCCCGCTGAAAGGAGCTGAGGCCTCTGACCAGCCGGTGGTCAGGAGCCGGGCGAGGGGGGCGGCCGGCGGACGCGGGCTGCGGGGCGGAGGCGGTCCGGGCGGGGCGATCCGCGTGCGGGGCGGCGGGGGCCTCGGGGGAGGCGGTGGTGCCGACGGCTTGAGGTGGGGCAGAGGAGGGGGTGGGGGTGCCCGGGGCAGGGGTGATGGCGGTCGCGATCCCGGCGTGGGCGGCTGTTGCGGTGCCGACGGTGACTACGGGGCTCGGTTGGTGCACGGCGGCCGGGGCGCTCGCAGCGCGCGGCGGGGCCTCGGCCGCGGTGACATCCGTGTCACCGTCGCGCTCTGTGGGAGGGGCGTGCTCGGGCTGGTCGTGGCAGTGGTGGTTGCGCCAAGGGGTCCATGGCCGGCAGCAGGAGTGCGCCGCCGCGGCAGGTTCGGCGATCCTGCCGCCCGACCTCCCGGCGAATGCCACCCGGCCGCCGTGGGCCGCATGGGCGTTGCTCCAGTCCTGGATCGTCTCGTATGCGGCGTGGTCCATGAACGAGCCGTCCAGCTCCAGGACCACATCCGCGTCCTGGGGGAGCCGCCCCAGGACCCGGCTGAGGCGGGGGACGGCCAGGAAGGTCAACTGGCCCCGTACGACTACGAGATGCTGTCCGTTTCGTTCGGACACGGAGATCCGGGTCTGGCCCAGCCGGTGCAGGGCGACGGCCACTGCTACGGCGATGCCGATGACCACGCCCTTGAGCACGCCGACGACCAGCACCCCGGCGATGGTCGCGCCGTACACCAGGAACTCCCGGTGCTTATGGACGTTGCGGATGTGCGCCAGGCTCACCATCTTGAGGCCGACCATCATCACCAGCGCCCCCAGGGCGGCGAGCGGGATGCGCTCCAGCAACGTGACCAGCAGGCCGGATGCGACCAGGATCCATACACCGTGCAGCACGGTGGACGCGCGGCTGGTCGCCCCGGCTCTCACATTCGCCGAACTGCGCACGGCTCCACCGGAGACCGCGAGGCCCCCCAGCAACCCCGATACCGCGTTGGCGACTCCTTGTGCGCGTAGCTCCCGGTCGAGGTCGGAGCGTTTGAGCAGGGGCGGCGCGGGTCGCTCGATGCCGTCCGGGCCGTCGTGGGCGGTGGCCTCTTCGCCGGCAGGCGCCCCGGAAGTGTCGGTGCGGCCCCCGTTCTCGCGTGCCTCGTCCGTCTTGTGGCCCCGTACCTCACCTGACCGCGCAGGAGAGTCTGTCGAGTGGGCGCGGTTCCGGTCGGCGGCCAGCTTGTCCACGGCGACGGCGGCGAGTAGTGACTCAAGGCTGGCCACCAGCATCATCGTGAACACGGCTGTGGCCAGGCCGAGCACCGGTCCCTGCGGCATTTCGGGCAGGGCGTGCGAGCGCCAGGAGGGCAGGTCGACCCGGGCGATCGAGGGTGCCGCCCACGCGGCCACGGCTGTGGCCAGACCCACGGAGGCCAGGGCCGCCGGAACGCGGCGCAGGAACCGCCCGGTCCGCCCGGGCAGCAGCGGCCACAGTACGAGGACGGCTACGGTGAGCGCGCCGATCAACGGGGCAGCGGGACTGACACGTGCAAGTCGGTCGGGGAGATGCAGCACGTTGGAGATCGCCGAGCTCTGCGGTGAACCGCCCAGCACGATGTGCAGTTGTGCGAGCGCGATGGCCACGCCGATGCCGGCGAGCGTGCCGTGGACGATGGCGGGGCTGACGGCGAGTGCGCTGCGGGCCGCCCGCAGTGAGCCGAGCGCGAGCTGAAGCAGGCCCGCCCCGATCGTGATGGCGCAGGTGGTGCGCCAGCCGTAGATCTGGATCGTCTCGGCCGTGACCACGGTCAGTCCGGCGGACGGTCCGGAGACCTGCAGGGGGGTGCCGCCGAGGAGTCCGGCGACGATGCCGCCGACCGCGGCGGAGATGAGGCCCGCCTCCAGAGGGGCTCCCATGGCGACAGCCAGACCGAGCGACATGGGGATGGCGAGCAGAAAGACAGTGATGGACGCGGACACATCGGCGCCCGGGATGCGGAACCGTCCGCCGCGCGGCGGCGGGCTGTGTGGTCGCTTGACTCCCGAGGACCGGGAGGGACGAGAACTGCGGGACGAGTGGTCATGGCGAGTGGGTACGCAGGCAGACATATTTCCCGTCTCTTCCTGGGCAGCGCGGTCGTGGAACTCGATGACGCGGCCGTGGGTCACGGCATGCAGCGGCGGGATATCTCAACTCTCGGTAAATGAATCGTAATGGAGAGTAAAGAGCCGTGTCCAGGATTAGGGGCAAATGGGCCACTCAGTCACTCATTCCGGTGAATAGTCAGCTTTTCATTCGGCCTGTCGTGCTGGCTCTTGGGCAGTGCGTGCGACTTTGGCGGCGCCGTGTCGGCACCCGGCGCAAGCTACCTGCGAGAAAGAGGTGGGCGGATGATGGCCGCCGCGAAGAAGTCGATGGGCGCCACGAGAAGGATCGGCCTGGGCTTCGTGGCCGTCGTACTGGTCGTGGGGGCGGCCGGGTGCTCGGGCAGTGGCTCCGGCGGGGAGCGCTCCGGCCTCGGGGCCGTCAACGGCGCCGCGGGAGAGAAGAAGAAGGGTGCCGAAGCCGCACCCAAGCGCGTGTTCCGGGCCATCGGCGATGGTTCCACCGCGTTCACGGGCGTACAGCCCAAGCAGCCGGCAGTGAGTCGCCTGACGCCGAGCCAGAAGCCTCCGCAGTTCGTGGTGTTCTCGTGGGACGGTGCAGGCGAGGACAGTCAGCGACTTTTCTCGCACTTCCGCGAGGTGGGCAAGAAGTACAACGCCGCGATGACGTACTTCCTGAGCGGCGTCTATCTGCTGCCGGAGGGGAAGCGGGCCCAGTACGACCCGCCCAAGCACAATGCCGGCGCCTCGGACATCGGTTTCAACGACACCAACGGCATCCGCGACACCCTGACCCAGCTCCGCGGTGCCTGGCAGGACGGCAATGAGATCGGCACCCACTTCAACGGGCACTTCTGCGGCAAGGACGGTGGCGTCGGCACCTGGTCCGTCGAGGAGTGGAAGAGTGAGATCAGCCAGGCCAAGTCATTCGTGAAGGGCTGGAAGACGAACGATCCGGTCCTCAAGGACGAGAAGGCGCTGCCCTTCGACTACGACAAGGAGCTGGTCGGCGGCCGCACCCCCTGCCTGGAGGGGCAGAAGAACATGGTGGCGGCGGCGCGGACCATGGGGTTCCGCTACGACTCCAGCGGTGTCAACGACCAGGTGTGGCCCCAGAAGAAGAACGGTGTGTGGGACCTCTCCATGCAACTGGTGCCGGTCCCGGGGCGCGACTTCGAGACCCTGTCGATGGACTACAACTTCATGTTCAACCAGTCCGGAACGACGCAGGGCGACCCGGACAAGCACGAGTACTGGGGAAACCAGATGCGCGACGGCCTGCTACAGGCCTTCGGCCGCGCGTATGACGGCAACCGGGCGCCCCTGATCATCGGCAACCACTTCGAGTCCTGGAACGGTGGCACGTACATGCGCGCCATCGAGCAGACGATCGCGGCGGTCTGCACCAAGAAGGACGTGCGCTGCGTCTCGTTCAGGCAGCTGGCGGACTGGCTCGACGCCCAGGATCCGGCGACCCTGGCGAAGCTCCGGACGTTGAAGGTCGGTCAGGCCCCCGACGGCGGCTGGCCCGCGTTCCTCAAGGCAGGCGCGGGCCGGGAGCGGTCGGCCGCGGCTGCGGGGGTCCCGGCCGGTCGTTAGATCCGGACGCCCCGGGCGCCGGGCAGAAGCCGTGCCCGGCGCCGTTCGGTGCGGCCGACAGTGCCACGGCGACGCCGTGGACGGTCCGCCCGTGAGCTCAGTCACTCACGCGAACTGGGTGGCTTCGGCGCGGATGAAGCGCTCGTCCAGCACGAAGCCGGGGTCGACCTGCGCGGCGAGGTCGGCGCCGGTTTTCTCGTTCCCCCAGCTCTCCGCGTTCTTCAGGTGGAAGTGCACCATCTGGCGCGTGTAGCGGGCCCAGTCCCGGCGCTCGTACGAGTCCTCCGCAGCGTTCTGCAGGGCCTGCAGTGCCATCCGGTTGTCCGCCTCAAGCAGCTCGAAGCGGGCGGGTCGGCCCTTCTCCATGGCCCGTACCCAGTCGGAATGGCCGACGGTCACCAGCAGGTCGTCGCCCACCTCGGAGCGCAGGAAGTCCAGGTCGTCCTCGCCCTGCACCTTGTTCCCGACGACCTTCAGATCCACGCCGAAGTCCCGTGCGTACTCCTTGTACTGGCGATAGACGGAGACGCCCTTGCGGGTCGGTTCGGCGATGAGGAAGGTCATGTCGAAGCGGGTGAACATGCCTGAGGCGAAGGAGTCCGAACCGGCGGTCATGTCGACCACCACGTACTCGTCGGGCCCGTCCACGAGGTGGTTGAGGCAGAGCTCCACCGCGCCGACCTTCGAGTGGTAGCACGCCACGCCCAGGTCCGATTCGGTGAAAGGCCCCGTGGCCATCAGCCGGATGTCTCCGTCGTCGAGCCGGACCGTACGGGCACAGGCGTCGAAGATCGGGTTGTCCTCGCGTACGCGCAGGAGGCGGGAGCCTTCGCCCGGCGGCGTCGTCTTGATCATCGTCTCTGCCGAGGCGATGCGCGGATTGCTGCCGCGCAGGTACTCCTTGATGAGAGGCAGCTGGGCACCCATGGCGGGCAGCGCTGCGGATTCGTCCTCGTCAAGGCCGAGCGCGGCTCCGAGGTGCTGGTTGATGTCGGCGTCCACCGCGACGACGTGGGCTTCATTGGCTGCGAGGTGGCGGATGAAGAGCGAGGACAGCGTGGTCTTTCCGCTGCCGCCCTTCCCTACGAAAGCGATCTTCATGTTCACCTAGGGTAGTCGATCGATCGCAACGAGTTGTCTGAGTTCGTGAAGAAGGCCACTCCCGGCTGGTGGGTGGGCAGGAGGCGCGTAGCCTCGCTACTTATGAGTACGACTTCCTCGGACCCGCTCGTCTCTCTGGGCGCTCTGCCGGGCGTGACCGACGCGGTGGACTCCGTACGTAAGGCTGTGGACCGGGTCTACGGCCACCGCGTGATGCGGCGCCGCAGCAACGAAGTCACGGCGGAGGCCGCTCTGCGAGGCGCGCGTGGATCGGCTGCCCTGTCCGGTGCCGACTGGAACCTCGAAGAGGTGCGCCGGCGCACCGATTTCAGCGGTGACGACGAGGCGCGTGTCGTCGGAGCTGCGCTTCGCCTGACCGCGGAGGCGGGGCAGCTGCTTTCCATCTGGCGGCAGTCGCCGCTGCGGGTGCTGGCTCGGCTCCACCTGGTGGCGGCCGGCAGTGCCGCTCCGGAGGACGCGGTCGGCCGGCCCCGGATGGCGGGCGAACCGGTGGACGAGCCCCTGATCGAAGCGCCGCTGCCGGACGCGAACGAGGTCGCGGGCCGCCTGGAAGGCCTTAGCGGGATCATCCTTTCGGGGAGTGAGGCGCCCGCTCTGGTGACTGCCGCCGTCGTCCACGGAGAGCTGCTGGCACTGCGCCCCTTCGGTTCGCACAACGGCCTCGTGGCGCGGACCGCGGAGCGGATCGTACTGATCGGGAGTGGGCTCGACCCCAAATCGATCTGCCCGGCCGAGGTCGGACACGCCGAGCAGGGGCGGGCGGCCTACGTAGCCGCCTTCGACGGCTATCTGTCCGGCACTCCGGACGGCATGGCGGCCTGGATCGGTCATTGCGGGCGCTCGGCGGAACTCGGCGCCAGGGAGTCGACAGCGGTGTGCGAGGCGCTGCAGCGAGGCGCCGCATAACGAGGGCGGTCGCCCGTCGCAGGCTTCCGCCGGTCGCTTTCCTGCGGGACGGCACTGTCATACGGGCTGAGCATGGTTGCGGCGGTACCGGTCTCGGTACCGCCGCTGGCACGTCCGCCCGGTTACCAAGCGTCCTCGATATGTGCCCATCAGGGCAGAGACTTTGTCCGCTCCTGGTGTGGCTGGCCCGTAATCGACGGGTCGACGTCGCGTGGGTGCCGGGTTTTCATGCGCGGTCCGTGGGGCCTTTGCTGCGTAATTCAGGTCATCCTCGCGGATGTCCTTGGTCTCGCGGGCCGTTGAATCCTTTGTACTCCAGGGGCCGGTGGAGCGGTAGTGGTGGCCGCACTTCTTTACTTTTAGGTTCAATTACGGACGAGTTGGTTCAATCAGTCGGATCAGGCGGTAGCCGTGCCGGCCCGTCGGCGGGCGGCGTACCAGACGGCTCCCGCTGTGAGTGCGGCCGCACTCACAGCGGCCGCGGCCATGAGGGCCGGTCGCGGCGGCAGGGAAAACGCCGAGAGGCGCTGCTTGAGGCGGACCGGCCGGTCGAAGGCGAGAATCGGCCACTCGCGGAGCGTGGCCTCCCGTCGCAGCGCGCGGTCCGGGTTGACTGCGTGGGGGTGGCCGACGGATTCCAGCATCGGGACATCGGTGGCCGAGTCGCTGTACGCGTAGCAGCGAGCCAGGTCGTACCCCTCGGATTCCGCGAGCGCCTTGATGGCTTCGGCCTTGGTGGGGCCGTACGCGTAGTACTCGACCTCGCCCGTGTAGCAGCCGTCGTCACCGACGACCATGCGGGTGGCGACGACGCGGTCGGCGCCGAGCATTTCGCCGATCGGTTCGACCACCTCCGCGCCCGAAGTCGAGACGATCACGACGTCGCGGCCGGCGGTGTGATGCTCCTCGATGAGGGTCGCCGCCTCGTCGTAGATGATCGGGTCGATCAGTTCGTGCAGGGTCTCGGCTACAAGTTCCTTGACCTGCTGCACGTTCCAGCCTTTGCAGAGTGCCGAGAGATATTCGCGCATCCGCTCCATCTGGTCGTGATCCGCGCCCCCGGCAAGGAACACGAACTGTGTGTACGCGGTACGCAGCACCGCGCGGCGGTTGATCAGCCCGCCGTGGTAGAAGGACTTGCTGAAGGTCAGTGTCGAAGACTTCGCAATGACCGTCTTGTCCAGGTCGAAGAAGGCGGCTGTGCGCGGCAAGAAGCGGTTTTCCACACGGCAGAGCATAGGGGCCCGCCATTCGGCGTAAGCCCCGGCGCGTGGGTTTGCCTGAGAAGGGCCTCGGGTACACCATGGAAGTCACGGATCGTTCGCGACCGTGCTAACCCGGTCCGGCTCCTCCCCCCCCGAGTCGGCCGTGGGGACGACCCCCGCTCTCCCCCCCGGCGGGGGTCGTCGCATGTCCGGACGCGGTTTCTCGCGCGGATTCGACCATTTCTCCTCCCTTCTGCTCCCAGTCGGGCCGTTTCCGTGCCGACTCTCTTCAGCGTGCACTGTGACGCTGGGTAGCGAAAGGGTCGCACCGGGAAGTCACCGGTATGAGCGACGAAGTTATTCACAACCACTGAGTTGTCCACGGTTTTTGAGCAAGATCCACATGATTTCCGGAAGCGCTGCACCGTGATTCCACCCGTGAACTCCACGGGTACCGGAATCACCGCACTCGGACGTGCTCCGAGAGCGCCGCGAACCGCGGCGAAGGTGAGTGATGGAGGGGGAGAGCGTGGCCGAATCCAGTGCGCAGGACCGATGGGCGGCTGTCACCGCGAGGCGAGGTGGGCCGCTGATCGTGACCGAGGACGTGGACCTGCTCGACGACCTGCTGCGGCTGTGTGCCGCCGCTGGTGCGGAACCAGAGGTGCATCACACGCTGCCCGACCATCGGGACGGGTGGGAGCAGGCACCCATGGTCCTTGTCGGAGACGACGCGGCCGCACGGTGCCGCGGCGCGGCGCGCAGGCGCGGCGTCATGGTTGTGGGGCGGGGTCAGGATGTGCCGGACGTGTGGCGTCGAGCCGTTGAGATCGGCGCCGAGTGCGTGATCCGGTTGCCCGACTCCGAGACCTGGCTTGTCGACCAGATCGCCAACGCCTCGGAAGGCGTCGGCAGGCCCGCCGTCACGGTCGGGGTGATCGGGGGCCGGGGCGGTGCGGGTGCCTCCACTCTGGCCTGCGCCCTCGCCGTGACCGCGGCCAGGGCGGGGCAGCGGACCATGCTCGTCGACGGGGACCCGCTGGGCGGTGGCATCGACGTGCTGCTCGGCGGCGAACGGGCGGACGGCATGAGGTGGCCGGATTTCGCCCATTCCAAGGGTCGGGTCGGCGGGGGCGCGTTGGAGGAGTCGCTGCCCGCGCTCCACGGTCTTCGGGCACTCAGCTGGGGCCGTGACGACTGGGTGGTGATCCCGCCACCCGCCATGCGGGCGGTGCTGGCCGCCGCGCGCCGGCTCGGCGGGGTGGTGGTGGTCGATCTGCCGCGACGGGTGGACGAAGCGGTTGCCGAGGCCCTTGCTCAGCTGGACCTGGGGCTTGTGGTCGTTCCCGGCGAGCTGCGCGCGGTCGCGGCGGCCAAGCGGGTGGCATCGATGGCCGGGATGGTGCTCGACGATCTGCGGGTCGTGGCACGGGGGCCGTATGCGCCGGGGCTCGACGCGGAGTGGGTGGCCCGAGCCATGCGGCTGCCGCTGGTCGGTGAGGTCCCGCTGGAAAGAGGGCTGTCCGCCGAGCAGGACGCCGGCGAGCCGCCCGGTGGCAACGCGCGCGGACCGCTGGCCAGATTCTGCACCGCCTTCTGGGAACAGGCGCTGGTGGGGGAGAGCGTCAGCGCCCAGGTCGCCGGAGGCACTCCATGAGCGAGGCGCTGCTCGACGCGGTGAGGCAGCGGCTCGCTTCCAGCGGCACTGCTCCGACCCCGGCAGGGGTCGCCGCAGCTCTGCGGGCACAGGGGCGTCTGCTCGGCACGGCTGAAGTGCTCGGCCGTGCTGACGAACTGAGAGGGGAACTGATCGGGGCCGGGGTATTGGAGCCGCTCCTCGCCGACCCCGATGTCACGGACGTTCTTGTGTCCGCGCCCGACCGGGTCTGGGTGGACCGGGGCGGCGGACTCGAACTCACCCAGGTGGCGTTCCCGGATGCGGCTGCGGTCCGCAGGCTGGCCCAGCGGCTCGCGGCCGTGGCGGGACGCCGGCTGGACGATGCCAGGCCCTGGGTGGACGCGAGGCTGCCGGACGGCACCCGCATGCACGCCGTCCTTCCCCCGGTATCGGTCGGTTCGACGTGCCTGTCGCTGCGGGTGGTCAGACCCCGGGCCTTCTCACTGGCCGAGCTGGTCGAGGCAGGGACCGTGCCGCCCGGAGGCGACCAGATACTGAGGGCCCTGGTGGAGGCGAGGGTCTCCTACCTGATCAGCGGTGGGACGGGGGCGGGGAAGACGACTCTGCTTTCCAGCCTGCTGGGGGCGGTGGGGGAGCGCGAGCGGATCGTGCTCGCCGAGGACTCGGCAGAGCTGCGACCGGACCACCCGCACGTCGTACGGCTGGAGTCACGCCCCGCGAATCAGGAGGGTGCCGGACGGGTGACCCTTCGGGACCTGGTGCGCCAGGCCCTGCGTATGCGTCCCGACCGGCTGGTGGTCGGTGAGGTGAGGGGAAGCGAAGTGACTGAGCTCCTGGCCGCCCTCAACACGGGACATGAGGGAGGCTCAGGAACTGTTCATGCCAATGCCGCCGGGCACGTCCCGGCACGGTTGGAGGCGCTGGGAACCGCGGCGGGGCTGGACCGGCTGGCGCTGCACAGCCAGTTGGCGGCGGCTCTGTCGGTCGTCGTCCACCTCGTACGGGACAGGACGGGACGCAGGCGTATTGCGGACGTCCACGTGCTGGAGCGGGATGCGGCCGGGCTGGTGGTGACCGTTCCGGCACTGCGGTGGGGCACCACGGGCTTTGAGCGTGATCGCGGCTGGGAGCGGCTGCACGAGCTCATCGGGGGTGCGTTGTGACCGGAGAGACGGCGCCCGTCGGGGTGCCGGACGTGGTGCACGCCGCGGCGCTGTGTGCCGCCATGGCGGCGTGGCTGGTGGTGATCGGACGTAGTCGACCGCTGCGCCGGGCGCGAGCGCTGCTGGCCGACGGGAGCGACCGATCGCCGGCCGGGGAGAGGTGGCGGAGGGTCCGCAGCCGGATCGAGAACCGGCTGCGAGGGCGGTGGGAGTGGCTGTGCCTGCCGTTGGCTTCGGTGCCGGCGATTCTCGGGCAGTCCGCACTGCCGTTGATCGCGGGGGCCGCCGCCATTCCTCTGGCACGGAAATCGCTGCTGAAGAGGCGGTCGCGCCAAGAACAGGAGGCGCGGGCGAATGGGGTGGTGGACCTGTGCGGTGCGCTGGTCGGCGAACTCAGGGCCGGTCGCGAGCCGGGAGAGGCGCTGCTCGTCGCGGTGCGCGGCACGGACGTCATGGGCGAAGCCGGACTCGGGGTGTCGGCTGCCGCGCGGTTCGGGGGCGATGTGCCGCGAGCTCTCGTCCTGGCGGCGGGTGAACCGGGGCTGGACCGGCTGACCGGAGTGGCTGCCTGCTGGCGGGTGGCGGTGGGCAGCGGCGCCGGGCTGGCGGCGGGCCTGGGGCGGCTCGAAAGCGCTCTGCGCGCCGAACGGCGTCAGCGGGATGAACTGCGGGCGCAACTCGCGGGGGCATGGTCGACGGTCGCGGTGCTCGCTGTGCTTCCCGTGCTCGGCCTGGGACTCGGTTCCGCGCTGGGCGCGGACCCGCTGAAGGTGTTGCTGCACAGCACCGTCGGACTCATCTGCTTGGTGGCCGGCGTCCTGCTGGAGGGATGCGGTCTCTTCTGGGCTGCCCGGATCGTCCGTGCAGGGGAAGCGGGATGAGCGCTTCGGCCGGAGGGATGGTCCGGGCGGCGGAAGCCGTTGCGGTGGCGCTGTGCCTTCATGCACGAGTGGTCATGCCCTTGGCGCGGCGGCAGGCCGGCCGGCGGGTGCGGCGTCGGGGCGAGCGCCTTCTGGCGGTGGGGCCGGCGGCTCCCGGGGCGTGGACGGGGCCGGTCCGGGCGCCTGGGACTCGGGTGGGCCGGGCGGTCCCCGTCGGCCCGGCCGGACAGTGGGTGGTGCTGTTGGCGGTCGTGCTGACCGGGTGGTTCCTCGTGGGCGGCCTGGCCGGCTGGGCGGTCGGCCTGGCCTCGGCCTGCGGTGCGCGGAAGTGGCAGAGGTACAGGCTCGGGAACGCCTCGCGACTCGCCGCCGAGGCCAGGGCCCGAACGGCGACCGTCCGACAACTGCCCATGGCGGCGGACCTGCTGGCTGCCTGTCTTTCTGCCGGTGCCGGTCCGGTGGAAGCGGCCGAGGCGGTGGGGGAGTCCCTGGGCGGTCCGGTGGGCGATCAGCTCGCCCGGACGGCGGCGGAGATCCGGCTCGGTGGAGACCCGGCTGTCGCCTGGGGGAGGTTCGGCGGGATACCGGGGGCGGCCGCCCTGGCCGGTTGCCTGGACCGGGCGGGCTCGACCGGGGCCCCGGCGGCGGAGCCGGTGGCCCGGATCGCCGAGGCGTTGCGGGCCGAGCGGGCCAGGGCTGCCGTAGCGCGGGCGCAGAGGGCCGCAGTGATGGTCACCGCGCCGGTGGGGCTCTGCTTCCTTCCCGCGTTTCTGTCGGTGGGCGTGGCGCCCGTGGTGGTCGGGCTGGCCGGAGGCCTGCTGCAGCCGGCGTAGTCCGGAAAGCGAAGACGTAAGAGCAGTGCAGCCGTGTTGTACGCAACCAATGTGTCGGGGGTTTGAAGTGATGCGCAAGATCAAGAACTGGACGTGGTCCGTCGTTCGTCTCGCACGGTCCCGGACCGACAGCGGAATGACGACGTCCGAGTACGCGGTGGGCACGATCGCGGCCTGTGCGTTTGCCGCCGTGCTCTACAAGGTCGTCACCAGTGCGGCGGTGATGTCCCAACTGCAGTCGCTGCTGAAGGGTGCACTCGATGCGAAGTTCTGAGGCCGTTGCGGGGGTGGCACACGCCGGGCCTGCAGGCCGGCCGGTACGAGAAGAGAACGGGCGGCACGAGGGTGACGTGCCGGGGGCCAGGGGACTCGGCGATCGGGGGGCGGTGACGGCGGAGGCGGCCATGGTGATCCCGGTGCTGGCGGTGTTCGCTCTGGCCTTGCTGTGGGCGCTGATGGCCGCGTCGGCCCAGATTCGATGTGTGGACGCGGCCCGGGCCGGCGCCCGTGCGGCAGCCCGTTCGGAGCCGGCGCCCCAGGTGCGGGAGGCCGCTCTTTCTGCCGCGCCCAGTGGGGCTTCGGTCGAGGTGGAGCGGGCCGGAGCGCTGTGGCGGGTGACGGTGACCGCTCCGACACCCGGGCCCGGGCGCCTCGCCGTGACGCTGAGTGCGGAGGCGGCGGCCGCGGCTGAGGAAGCCCTGGTGCCTGCCCCCTTGACCGCCATGGGCACGCCGCACCCGGCAGGGGAAGGGCAGGGCCGGTGAAGGCGCGGGGCCGGGGCCGGTGGGACGGCGCGCTGGTTCGGTGGCGGGGGCGGCGTCGGTTGCCGCCGGGGGATCAGGGGCTGGCGACCATTTGGGCGGCGGTGGCCACGACGACGCTGTGCACCGTGTTCGCGGTGGTCCTGGCGCTGGGACAAGTGGTGGTCGCCCGGCACCGGGCCGGAGGCGCGGCCGATCTGGCGGCGCTGGCGGCGGCGGACCGGGCGCTGGAAGGCACGGAGCCGGCCTGCGCGAAGGCCGAGGAGGTGGCCAGGGCACAGGGGGCGGAGGTGGTGCGGTGCGCGCTGCTGGGGGAGGTCGCCGATGTGACGGCCCGGGTGCGGTTCGGGCCGTACATACCGGAGGTCAGGTCCCGGGCGGGGCCGGCGGAGGGTGCTCCCCCTGCGGGCGCGCCGCCGCCCCGGGCGGGCCGGGATCAGCGGCGCGGGCCGGCCCCTCCGCCGTAGCACCCCGGTCTCCCGGCGCAGCGCCCCGGCCCTCCGGCGTCGCTCCGGGTCCCTCCGCTGTGGCGGCCGGCTTCCCTGGAGTCGCGCCCCGGCCCTCCGGCGCAGCGTCCGGATCCCCCGCCACAGCCCCCCGGCCCACGGCCGCAGCGCCCGGCCCGTCGGCCGCGTCCGGCCCGTCGGCCCTGCCCGGTCCCTTTGGTGTGGCATCCGGGGCGGTGCGGAGGAGTTCCGTGAGGAGGCGGACGGCGCCTCGTTTGTGCAGGGGGTCGTTGCCGTTGCCGCACTTGGGGGACTGGATGCAGGACGGGCAGCCCGCGTCGCACTCGCAGGACGCGATGGCCAGCCGCGTGGCGGACAGCCACTCGCGGGCGGTGTGGAAGGCGCGCTCGGCGAATCCGGCGCCGCCCGGGTGGCCGTCGTACACGAAGACCGTGGGCAGCAGGGTGTCGGGATGCAGGGGGACGGACACCCCGCCGATGTCCCAGCGGTCGCAGGTGGCGAAGAGCGGCAGCATGCCGATGGAAGCGTGCTCGGCGGCGTGGAGCGCGCCGCCGAGGATCTCGGGGTTGATCCGGGCGGCGTCGAGCTGGTCCTCGGTCACCGTCCACCAGACGGCGCGGGTGCGCAGCGTGCGGGGCGGCAGGTCCAGCTTGGTCTCGCCGAGCACCTCGCCGGTGATCAGCTTGCGGCGGAGGAAGGAGACGACCTGGTTGGTGACCTCGACGGACCCGTAGCAGAGGCGGCCGTCCCCCCAGGGGATCTCGGTGTCGGTGTCCAGGACGGCGATGGAGGTGGTGTCGCGGGCGGTGGTCGAGTACGGCGGGTCGGCCTGTTCGACCAGGGCCACGGAGTCCTCCAGGTCCAGTTTGCGGACGAGGTAGGAGCGGCCCTGGTGGAGGTGGACGGCGCCCTCGTGCACGGCGCTGTGGGCGGCGGACTCGTCCACAGTGCCCAGCAGCCGCCCGGTGCCCTCCTCCACGATCTGGACGGGGCGGCCGCCCTCCCCCCGGATGTCGGTGAGGTCGGCGGCCCGCTCGCGCCGGGTCCAGTGCCAGCCCGACGGCCGTTTGCGGAGCAGCCTGGCGGCCTCCAGCTGGGGGAGGAGCCCGGGTGAGGCAGGGCCGAAGAGCTGGAGGTCGTTCTCGGTGAGCGGCAGTTCCGCGGCGGCGGCACAGAGATGGGGGGCGAGGACGTACGGGTTGTCCGGGTCCAGGACGGTGGACTCCACGGGCTGCTCGAACAGGGCCTCGGGGTGGTGGACCAGGAAGGTGTCCAGCGGATCGTCGCGGGCCACCAGGATGGCGAGGGCGCCCTGCCCCGCCCGTCCGGCCCGGCCCGCCTGCTGCCAGAGGGACGCCCTCGTCCCGGGGTAGCCGGATATGACGACGGCGTCGAGCCCGGAGACGTCGATGCCGAGTTCGAGGGCGGTGGTCGCGGCGAGGCCCAGGAGGCTGCCGGAGTGCAGAGCGCGTTCCAGGGCGCGGCGTTCCTCGGGGAGGTACCCCCCGCGGTAGGCGGCGACCCGGGACGGCAGGGTGCGGTCGACCTCGGCGAGACGCTCCTTGGCGATGACTGAGATCAGCTCGGCGCCGCGCCGGGAGCGTACGAAGGCGACCGAGCGGACGCCCTGGACGGTGAGGTCGGTGAGCAGGTCGGCGGTCTCGGCCGTGGCGGTTCGGCGTACGGGAGCGCCCTTCTCGCCGTGCAGCTCGGTCAGCGGGGGTTCCCAGAGGGCGAAGACCAGTTCGCCGCGCGGTGAGGCGTCGTCGGCCACCTCCGTGACGGGGAGGCCGGTGAGGCGCCCGGCCGCGAGGGCGGGCTCGGCCGAGGTGGCCGACGCGAGGAGGAAGACGGGATCGGAGCCGTAGCGGGCGCAGAGGCGGCGGAGCCGGCGGACCACTTGGGCGACGTGCGAGCCGAAGACGCCCCGGTAGGTGTGGCACTCGTCGATGACGACGTAGCGCAGTGAGCGCAGGAAGGAGGACCAGCGGGGGTGTGACGGGAGGATGCCCCGGTGCAGCATGTCGGGGTTGGTGAGGACGTAGTTGGCGTACTGGCGCACCCATTCGCGTTCCTCGACCGGCGTGTCGCCGTCGAAGACGGCGGGCCGGACGCCGTTGCCCAGAGGGGCCGCGAGTGCCTTGACCGATCGCCGCTGGTCAGCGGCCAGAGCCTTGGTGGGGGAAAGGTAGAGAGCGGTGGCGCCGCGCCCATTCGGGGCTTCGGAGCCGTCCAGGAGGGCGCTCAGGACCGGGGCGAGGTAGGCCAGGGACTTGCCGGAGGCCGTTCCGGTGGCGATCACCACGGACGTGCCGTCCAGTGCGTGCTCCGCGGCGGCCGCCTGATGGGCCCAGGGGTGGTCGATGCCGGCCTTCTGGATGGCGGCGATCACTTCCGGACGGATGCGGTCGGGCCAGACTGCATGGGTTCCCGCGCGCGGGGGCAAGTGCTCCGTATGAGTGATGCGCGCGGACCGGCCCGCCCCTGCGGCGAGCCGGTCGAGGACCATGTCGGGAGAGGGACGGGAGCCCCCACTCCCCGGGGGTCGACTGGGGCGTTGATTCTTGGCCATCGGCACCGAGTGTGTCACTGGCGAGGCGGACAATGGTCCGAAGGCGTCGTGCATGGCTGCCGGTAAGTGATTGAATGCCATCGCGGCTGGCGATCCGTCCCCCGGCTCCGTCGGGGAGACCGAGGGGCGACCGCTCGATAGCAAGGTGCTGGAGGATCCGTGGACCTGTCCTTGTCGACTCGCAATGTGTCCGGCCCTGGTGGCGACCGTACGGTCGTCGAGGTCGGTGGCGAGATTGATGTGTATACCGCGCCCAAGCTGCGCGAGCAGTTGGTCGAGTTGGTGAATGACGGCAGCTACCACCTGGTTGTCGACATGGAAGGCGTCGACTTCCTCGACTCCACCGGCCTCGGCGTGCTCATGGGCGGCCTGAAGCGGGTCCGGGCCCATGAGGGCTCGCTGCGTCTCGTGTGCAACCAGGAGCGCATTCTCAAGATTTTCCGGATCACCGGTCTGACCAAGGTGTTCCCGATCCACACCACGGTCGACGAGGCCGTTGCGGCCACCGACTGACGTCAGGTTCGGCGCCGGACCGGTTCGTGCCGGTTCGGCGCCCGACCGCCCGTGACGGCTCCGGAGTGCGTTCTTCCGGGGCGGTGGTCTCTGCTCCGCCGTGGCCGGTGGGGCGTGCCCGGGCTGCCGGGGTCACTCGGTCGGCGGCCCGCGGCCGGTTTATTTGTCAGCTGTTGTTCGTCAGCCGCCCGACGTCCGGGAGAGTCCGCTCGAAGCCGGGAGCCGGGGTCCGCAGAAGGGCCCGGGGCTTCGGGCCGCGCGGCCTGTCCCTGGCATGCACATACGTACGTTCGAGGGGGATCGCATGGCCACCGTTGAACTCCGCTTCAGTGCCCAGCCCGAACACGTCAGGACCGCCCGTCTCGTGGCGGCGGCCGTGGCGCGCAGGGCCGGAGTGGACGAGGCCGTGCTCGACGAGGTCCGCCTTGCGGTGGGTGAGGCGTGCAGCCGTGCCGTCGGCCTGCACCGCGGCCACGGCATCACGGCTCCTGTCACGGTCCGCCTGATCGAGGAGGAGAAGACCTTCGCCATCGAGGTCGGGGACGAGGTGCCGGGCCCCGGCGCCGACGGCTCCGTTCCCGGCGGTGTCTCCGGACGACGCGGTTCCGCCGGGGGACTCGATGAGCCCGAGGCCGACGACGAGGACGAGATGGGCCTCGCGGTCATCAGCGGCCTCGTTGACGACGTGGAGGTCAGGTCCGGTGCGGATGGCGGAGTCATCCGGATGAGCTGGCCGAAGACGCCGGTCGCCGTTCTTCCCTGAGCGGAGCCGGTCCGCGTCAACGACGGCCGATCAGTTCTCTTTGCTGTGTGCTGTCCTGAGGCGGTGTCGGCCCGGCAGCCCTCCCGTGAGAGGGAAGAATCGTTCGCTTGTTCCCCTCGCTGAGGGCTGTCCGGGTGAGTTGCGTATCCCTCATTTCCCTTGGTGCAAATGGCTGCAAAAGCCTGCCTATCGGACGCCCGGCACCCGGATGGAGGGCGTTCGGCGTGTAAGTTCCGGGGCCGAGAGCCTTGGAAGGGACCAAACCGGTGAACAAGAAGCTTGCAGCCGCGCTGTCCGGCGGTGCGGTACTCGTACTGGCACTGTCGGGCTGTAGCGACGACAGCGACGACAAGGTAAACGACTGGGCGAAGAAGGTCTGCGACCAGGTTCAGCCGCAGCTGCAGAAGATCGCGAACGCCAACGCGTCCATCCAGCAGCAGACCTCCGACAACAGCAAGCCCGCGGACGTCCAGAAGACCGACTCCGAAGCCTTCCAGCAGATCTCGCAGGCGTACAAGGCACTGGGCTCGGCCGTCGATTCGGCTGGACCGCCGCCGGTGGACGACGGTGAGACCACGCAGAAGGAGGCCGTGAAGGAACTCAACGCCTCCTCCGCGGCCTACGCGAAGCTCCAGGAGAAGGTCGACGACCTGGAGACGAAGGACCAGGGCAAGTTCGCCGACGGCCTCAAGGACATCGCGGAGGAGCTGAACAAGATCAGCACCAGCGGTGACCAGGCGCTGCAGAAGCTCCAGTCCGGCGATGTCGGCACCGCGATGGCCAAGCAGGAGGGTTGCCAGAAGCCGACCGCCTCGGCGTCTCCCTCGGGCGGTGCGTCGGACGACTCCGAGCCCTCCGCCAAGCCGTCGGCCGAGTCGTCGAAGGAAGCGTCTCCCTCCGCGTCCGCCAGTAAGAAGGCGTAACCGCGCGGTCGGCGTCGCGGCCCGCGGAGAGCGGACGGAAACCGGGTGAGCGGCCCGGCCACCCCGGGGACACCCGGTGCGGTGGCCGGGCCGCTGCCGTTGTCAGTGGGAGCCGTCACAATGGAGCACGTGAGTAAGACCAGCCTTTTCGCAGCAGACCTTCCCGTGGCGGACCATGCGCAGCGGCTCCGCGAGGCTCTGCTCGCGGCCGCGTTCACGGCCGACGGGCTCCTCGACCTGCTCGGCGCGCCCGCCTACGCCGCGCTGGCGCGCAGCGAGACGATTCCGGCGTTGCGGGCCACCCGCGGTGACACGCCGCTCGACACGCTGGTGCGCCTCTTCCTTCTCCAGCGGCCGGTGTCCGTCGAGCGGGTGGCGGCCGTGCTCCCGCTGAAGGAGTGCGCGGCGGACGGCTGGCTGACCGAGGCGGCCGGCGAGGTGCGGGCGACCGTCGATGTGCGGCCGTACGGAGGGCCGGACGGCGAGGACTGGTTCATCGTCTCCGACCTGGGCTGCGCGGTGGGTGGCGCCGGGGGGATCGGCTCCCGCGAGAAGGGCGTCGTCCTCGGTATCGGCGGGGCCTCCACCACCCTGGCCGGGATCACCGTCCGCAAGCCCGTCGGCTCCGCCCTCGACGTCGGTACGGGCTCCGGTATCCAGGCGCTGCACGCCGCGCAGCACGCCACCAGGGTCACGGCGACCGATCTCAATCCGCGCGCCCTCGCCTTCACCCGGCTCACCCTCGCCCTCTCCGGCGCCGCCCCTGCCGACCTGCGCGAGGGCTCGCTGTACGAGCCGGTCGGCGCCGAGACCTTCGACCTGATCGTCTCCAACCCGCCGTTCGTCATCTCCCCCGGCGCCCGGCTCACCTACCGCGACGGCGGCATGGCCGGGGACGACCTGTGCCGGACGCTGGTGAGCCAGACCGGCGACCGGCTCAACGAGGGCGGCTTCGCGCACTTCCTGGCCAACTGGGAGCACACCGAGGACGAGGAGTGGCAGGACCGGCTGCGCACCTGGGTTCCTGAGGGGTGCGACGCCTGGATCGTGCAGCGCGAGGTGCAGGACGTCACGCAGTACGCCGAGCTGTGGCTGCGCGACAGCGGCGACCACCGGACCGACCCGGCGGAGTACGAGGCGCGGTACGACGCCTGGCTGGACGAGTTCGAGGCGCGGCGGACGAAGGGCGTCGGCTTCGGCTGGATCGCGCTGCGCAAGTCCGCCGCGGCCGCCGCCGGGAAGCCATCCGTCGTGATCGAGGAGTGGCCGCACGCGGTGGAGCAGCCGCTCGGCCCCGCCGTCGAGGCGCACTTCGCCCGCCAGGACTATCTGCGCGAGCAGGACGACGCGGCGCTCCTCGCCGCCCACTTCACCCTGGCCGCCGAGGTGGTCCAGGAGCAGGTGGGGCTCCCGGGCGCGGAGGATCCGGAGCATGTGGTGCTCCGTCAGAACCGCGGCATGCGCCGGGCCACCAAGGTCGACGCGGTCGGCGCCGGGTTCGCCGGGGTGTGCGACGGCTCGCTGCCCGCCGGGCGCATTCTCGACGCCATCGCCCAGCTGATGAACGAGGACCCGGTGCTGCTCCGGGACCGGACCCCGCAGGCCATCCGGCTGCTGGTCGAGGAGGGCTTCCTGGAGCCGCTGCCCCCGGGCGGGCGGTGACCGGGTGATCCGGATCGAGCTGGACGAGGCGTCGCTCGGCGCGACCCGTATCGCGATCAGCCCGCTGTGGGACGCCTTCTGCAGCCTCCACCTCGCGATGCCGCACCGCCACCCCTCCCGCCCGTACGAGGAGTGGGTGGTGAGGGCCCGCGAGGTGCTGCGCGAGGACGACCGGACGCACGCGCTCCGGCTGCTGATCGACGGTCCCCACCAGTTTCCCGACTTCATGCTGCCCAGGCCGGTCGGGGCCACCTCCGTCGGGACGGAGCTCGACGCCGTACGGGCCACCCCGGCCGATGTCGTGCGCGCGGGGATCGCCGAGCACTACGCGGGGCTGGAGGAGCATCCGTACGTACGGCCCTATCTCGCCGATCCCGAGGGCGCGTGTGCGACGCTCGCCGATGCGTACGCGGCGTACTGGGAGGGTGCGATCGCCGCCCACTGGCCCGTCATGCGCCGCCTCGTCGAGGACGAAGTGCTCATCCGGGCAAGGACCTTCGCCACCGAAGGCATCGACGCGCTCTTCACCGGCCTGGAGAGCCGGGCCACGTGGCAGCCGCCGGTCCTGGAGCTGACGAAGCACATCGACGCGGATTACCGGGCGGGCGAGCGGCGGCTCCTGCTCGTGCCCCTCGTCTTCGCCGAGGGCTGCCGTCTCTACTCCACCGACGACCCCGAGGTCCTGACGGTGTCCTTCCAGGCGCGCGGCGCTGGCGTCCTGCGCGAGCGGCCGGTGGAGCGGGCCGACAGCGGCGACCGGCTCGGACTGCTGCTGGGCCGGGGCCGGGCATCCGTCCTGCGCCAGCTCGGCGGACCGCTCACCACGGCCGGGATAGCCGACCGGCTGGGGCTCGCGCCGAGCACGGTCTCCGAGCATCTGTCGGCTCTCGCCGAGGCCGGTGTCGTCACCCGGCACCGCATAGGCCGCAGCGTCTACTACCAGCTCACCGACACCGGCCGCGCCCTCCTCGCGCTGCTCTCGGGGGAGGACGTGCTGCGCGCGGTCTCGTAGCGGAGACGGCCGGAACAGCGGACGATTCGGGGGGTTCCGAATCGATGGCAGGGCGACAGCGGCGGACCTAGCGTCCGGGCCATGCTTGCGATCGAGGCGAAGAACCTGCGCCGCACCTACACCAGCCGGACCGGCTTTCTGCGCCCGCGCCGCACCGAGACCGAAGCCGTGCGGGGGATCACCTTCGAGGTGGCGCGCGGCGAGCTCTTCGGGCTCCTCGGGCCGAACGGCGCGGGCAAGACCACCACCATCAAGATGCTCAACACCCTGCTGCTGCCCACCTCCGGTACGGCCCGGGTGCTGGGGCACGACGTGGCGTCCGACCCGGTCGCCGTCCGCCGCCGGATCGGTTACGTCTTCGGCGGCGACCGGGGCCTGTACGACCGGCTCTCCGCCCTCGACAACCTGCGCTATTTCGCCGAGCTGTACGGGGTCGAGCCCCGGGACCAGAAGCGGCGGATCGCCGGACTCCTCGACCTGACCGGCCTCGCCGGACGTGAGAGGGAGCGCGTCGAGGGGTATTCGCGGGGCATGCGGCAGCGGCTGCACATCGCGCGCGGCCTGCTGCACAGCCCCGACGTGCTGTTCCTGGACGAACCGTCCATCGGCGTGGACCCGGTGGCGGCGCGCGACCTCCGCCGTACCGTCGCCGACCTGCGCGCCGACGGCACCACGGTGCTGCTGACCACGCACTACATGGCGGAGGCCGACGAGCTGTGCGACCGGATCGCCGTCATCGCGGGCGGCACCATCCGGGCGCTCGGTACACCGGACCGGCTCAAGTCCCGTGTCCAGGAACGCGGCATCCTGGAGATCGAGGCATACGGTGCGGGCGAGGACCACCTCGAACGCATCCGCGCCGTGGCCGGTGTGCAGGGCGTGGCCGCCGAGGAACGGGGCAGCCGACAGGCCGTCATCGTGCAGACGGAGCGCGGCGCAGACCTGCACGCACAGGTTCTGGCAGCGCTCGACGGGGTCCGTGTCGGACGGGTCGTCACCCGGGAACCCACGCTGGAGGACGCCTACATCGCTATCGTGGAGGAGGCGGACGAGCCATCCCGCGCGGAGCCCGCACCGCAGGCCTCCGGCGCCGAGACGGACCGCCGCGTCGATGGCGAGGTCGCCGTATGACACCCGCCCGGGCCCTGCGCCTGACCGCTGTCGGAGTGCGGACACACGTGTCGTACATGAGCCGTTCGCCGCTGGAGATCACCTTCGCCGTCCTCGTGCCGCTGGTCTACGCGACGCTCTCCGTCTACCTCTTCCGCGCCGCCGACGACCCCGACCGGCTGCTGACCGCGGCCGTCGGAGCCGGGCTGATGGGCATCTGGTCCTCGGTCCTCTTCGGATCCGGCGGTGCCGTGCAGAACCAGCGCTGGCTGGGCACGCTGGAAACACTCGTCGCCGCGCCCACCCCGCTCTCCCTCGTCCTGCTGCCCATCACCCTGGCCACCGCCGTCATCGGCACCTACGCCATGGGCACGACGGTCCTCTGGGGCGCGGTGCTCTTCGACGTGCCGCTGGACTTCGCGCATCCGCTGCTCTTCCTGGCCGCCGTCCCCGTCTGTGTGCTCTCGCTCGGGATGATGGGGCTGCTGCTCGCCGCCAGCTTCGTCCTGCTGCGCAACGCGAACGCGCTGGCCAACCCCCTGGACGCCCCCGTGTGGCTGCTCTCCGGAATGCTCGTGCCCCTCACCGTGCTGCCGGACTGGACGCGTCCGGTCTCCTGGGTGCTCCCCACCACCTGGGGCTCCCGCGCGGTGCACGCGGCGACCTCCGGCGATGCGGGCGTGGCCGGGGTGCTGGTCCCGATGGGCGCCGCCCTCGGACTGGGAGCGCTCTACGCGCTGCTCGCCGTCCTCGTGCTGGGACGCGTCGAACAGCGTGCGCGGGCCGCCGCCACCCTCGCCCTGGCCTGACCCGCCGCCCCGCCCGGCCCGGACTCGCGCCCCGCATTCCCTTCCGCCCCGCCCGGCCGCATTCCCTTCCGCCCCGCCCCAGGAGTCGCCCCATGCCCGCCCGTACGCCCCACGCGGATTCCGGTTCCGCACCCGGCCTCCACCGCCGGATCGTTTCCGCGGCCAGGCTCGTGGTGATCGGCGGCGCCCTCTCGTACCGGGCGCTCTTCAACTGGACGACACCGCCCATGTTCATGGGCACCCTGCTCGTCGGGCCGCTGCTGCAACTCCTCTTCTTCGTCTTCCTGGGACGGCAGCTGGGCGTGGCCGACGACCGCTGCTACCTGCTCGGCAACGCCGTCATCTCCTCATCCACAGCCTGTGTGTACGGCGGCACGATGGCCGTCGCCAACGAGCGGCGCTTCGGGACGCTCGGCGCAGTCCTGCTCAGCCCCCGCCACCGAGCTCCGCTCTGGTTCGGCAGGGCGCTCCCGTATGTGCTGAACGGTCTCGTCATCAGCGTCTTCACGCTCTCCGCCGCCTGTCTCCTGCTCGGTCTGCGCATTCCGCTTGAGGCTCTTCCGGGGCTCGGGGCGGTGCTGCTCGCCGCCGCTGCCGGATGCTCCGCATTCGGCCTGGCGCTGGGGGCCCTGGGGCTGCGCTTCCGGGACGTCTTCCTCGTATCGAACGTGGCCGCTTCCGTACTCCTGCTTCTGACCGGTGCGAACGTGCCTCGGGAGACCCTGCCGGGCTGGATGCGGGCCGTCGGGGACGTACTGCCGCTGACTCACGCCGCCGACGCGGCGCGTCAGTTGTCCGCCGGGTCCGGGCTCGACCGCCGGGGGATCGCCGCGGAACTGCTGACAGGCGCCGGGTACGCGCTGCTCGCCGTCGCGCTGCTGGCCCTGTTCGAACGGGGGAGCAGGCGGCGCGCCACGCTCGACGTCATGTGAGGGCCCTGCTGTTCACCCCGTGTTGGCGTCCGCGACGCTCCGCGGTGGGAGCCTCCCCGCGTATCGAGACGCGGCAGGGAAGAGGGAGGCGTACGGAATGGAGAGCGGGCCCGCTGTCCTCGCCGGAACGACGTTCGCACTGTTCGGCGCGGCGCTGCTGCTGTGGACGGGGGCGCGCGTGCTGAATCGCGCGCCGGTGGCGTACGGGGTGCGCCCCCTCGTCTCCACCGCACTCGCCACCGTGTTCGGCGTACTTTTCCTCGTCCTCGGGGTGTGGTGCTTCGGTCGCGTGTGAGTGCGCCCGCCCGCCGGGCGTACGGGGCCGGGCCGCTCCGGGACCCGGTCGTGGGGCCGGAAACACGCCCGGGCCGCGCGCCCCTCGCGGCCCGCACCCGCAGGGCGGTCCGGGCCGTGCCGAAACCCGCAGGCCGTGGCCGTGCGCACGGCGGACCGAGCGGGCCGGGCGGCAGGAATGCCGGAAGTCGGGTTACCGTTCGAGTGGCCGTTGCGGGCTTTTGCCGTTTGACACGGGGGCGGGTTGTACCGTCACACTCCGCAGCGACAGCACTGTCGGCAGCGCCCTCGCGCTGCCCCGGATGCCCACCGAGCGTCGACCGGAGAGAAGAGCGAAGTTGTCCCCGACCAGCGAGACCGCACAGGGCGGCCGCCGACTCGTCATTGTCGAGTCCCCTGCCAAGGCGAAGACGATCAAGGGCTATCTCGGCCCCGGATACGTTGTCGAGGCGAGCGTCGGGCACATCCGCGACCTCCCGAACGGCGCCGCCGAGGTGCCCGACGAGTACACCGGCGAGGTGCGCCGCCTCGGCGTCGACGTCGAGAACGACTTCGAGCCGATCTACGTCGTCAACGCCGACAAGAAGGCCCAGGTCAGGAAGCTGAAGCAGCTGCTGGCCGAGTCCGACGAACTCTTCCTCGCCACCGATGAGGACCGCGAGGGCGAAGCCATCGCGTGGCACCTCCAGGAAGTCCTGCGGCCCAAGGTCCCGGTCCACCGGATGGTCTTCCACGAGATCACCAAGGACGCGATCCGCGCCGCTGTCGCCAACCCGCGCGAGCTGAACCAGCGCATGGTCGACGCCCAGGAGACCCGCCGCATCCTCGACCGCCTCTACGGCTACGAGGTCTCGCCGGTCCTGTGGAAGAAGGTCATGCCGAAGCTCTCGGCGGGCCGCGTCCAGTCCGTCGCCACCCGGCTCGTCGTCGAGCGGGAGCGCGAGCGCATCGCCTTCCGCTCCGCCGAGTACTGGGACCTGACCGGAACCTTCGCCACCGGGCGGGGCGGCGACGCGTCCGACCCGTCGACGTTCACTGCCAGGCTCAGCGCGGTCGACGGGCGCCGCATCGCCCAGGGCCGCGACTTCGGTGCGGACGGGCAGCTGAAGTCCGCCTCCGGCCAGACGCTGCACCTGGACGAGGCGAACGCCCGGGCCCTGGCCGCCGCGCTCGCGGACTCCGCGTTCGCCGTGCGGTCCGTCGAGTCGAAGCCGTACCGCCGCTCCCCGTACGCGCCCTTCCGTACGACGACCCTCCAGCAGGAGGCGAGCCGGAAGCTGGGCTTCGGGGCGAAGGCCACGATGCAGGTGGCGCAGAAGCTGTACGAGAACGGCTTCATCACCTATATGCGTACCGACTCCACGACCCTCTCGGAAACCGCGGTCTCCGCGGCCCGGGCGCAGGTCACCCAGCTTTACGGTGCCGACTACCTGCCGGAGAAGCCGCGTACGTACGCCGGCAAGGTCAAGAACGCGCAGGAGGCGCACGAGGCGATCCGCCCCTCCGGCGACCGCTTCCGCACCCCTGCCGAGACCGGCCTCACCGGTGACCAGTTCCGGCTGTACGAGCTGATCTGGAAGCGGACCGTCGCCTCCCAGATGAAGGACGCGACCGGTAACTCGGTCACCGTCAAGATCGGCGGCCGGGCGAGCGACGGCCGGGACGCCGAGTTCTCCGCGTCCGGCAAGACGATCACCTTCCACGGCTTCATGAAGGCGTACGTCGAGGGCGCCGACGACCCGAACGCCGAGCTGGACGACCGCGAGCGGCGGCTGCCCCAGGTCACCGAGGGCGACGCGCTGTCCGCCGACGAGATCTCGGTCGACGGCCACGCGACGAAGCCGCCCGCCCGGTACACCGAGGCGTCGCTGGTCAAGGAGCTCGAAGAGCGGGAGATCGGCCGGCCGTCGACGTACGCGTCGATCATCGGGACGATCCTCGACCGCGGCTATGTGTTCAAGAAGGGCACGGCCCTGGTGCCGTCGTTCCTCTCGTTCGCCGTGGTCAACCTGCTGGAGAAGCACTTCGGCCGGCTCGTGGACTACGACTTCACGGCCCGCATGGAGGACGACCTCGACCGCATCGCACGCGGTGAGGCCCAGTCCGTGCCGTGGCTGAAGAGGTTCTACTTCGGTACGCAGGAGGGCGACGACGCGGCCGGTGCGGGGGCGGCCTCCGACGCGGGCAACGGCGACGGCGACCACCTCGGCGGGCTGAAGGAGCTCGTCACCGACCTCGGCGCCATCGACGCGCGGGAGATCTCGTCCTTCCCCGTCGGCAACGACATCAAGCTCCGCGTCGGCCGCTACGGCCCGTACATCGAGCGCGGCGAGAAGGACTCCGAGGGCCACCAGCGCGCGGACGTCCCCGAGGACCTGGCGCCCGACGAGCTGTCCGTCGAGTACGCGGAGGAGCTGCTGGCCAAGCCGAGCGGCGACTTCGAACTCGGCGCGGACCCGGTCAGCGGGAACCAGATCATCGCCAAGGACGGCCGCTACGGGCCGTACGTCACCGAGGTGCTGCCCGAGGGCACGCCGAAGACCGGCAAGAACGCGGTGAAGCCGCGGACCGCTTCGCTGTTCAAGTCGATGTCGATCGACACGGTGACGCTGGCCGACGCGCTCAAGCTGATGTCGCTGCCGCGGGTGGTCGGTGTGGACGCCGAAGGCGTCGAGATCACCGCGCAGAACGGGCGCTACGGGCCGTACCTGAAGAAGGGCACGGACTCGCGGTCGCTGACCTCCGAGGACCAGATCTTCGACATCACCCTCGAAGAGGCGCTCGCGATCTACGCGCAGCCGAAGCAGCGGGGGCGGGCCGCGGCCAAGCCGCCGCTGAAGGAGCTGGGCACGGATCCGGTGAGCGGGGCTCCGGTCGTCGTCAAGGACGGGCGGTTCGGTCCTTACGTCACCGATGGGGAGACGAACGCGACGCTGCGTACCGGGGACAGCGTCGAGGAGATCACGCCGGAGCGCGGGTTCGAGCTGCTTGCCGAGAAGCGGGCGAAGGGGCCGGCGAAGAAGAAGACGGCGAAGAAGGCCGCGGCGAAGAAGGCGCCGGCGAAGAAGGCTGCGGCTACGAAGAAGGCTGCGGCGAAGAAGACGACGGCCAAGAAGACGACGACGAAGAAGGCTGTCGCCAAGAAGGCTGCGGCGGAGGAGTAGGCGGGCCGGGGCGCCTGCGGCGGACCCTGTCCCCTACCCGCCCCTTCCCGGAACCGGGGCTCCGCCCCGGGCCCCGCGCCTCAAGCGCCGGCGGGGCTGGTTCTGCGCCGGGGTGGGTTCGGGGGCTCTGCCCCGACCCCGCGCCTCAAGCGCCGGCGGGGCTGGATGGTGCGCCGGGGCTTGGTTTCGTGGCGGGGCTCTGCGGGTGTTTGTTCGGGTGGGGGCACAGGGGATGTGGGTGTCCCGTTAGGCTGGGCGGATGACGCGAGCCGAGCAGCCTACGGTCGTGAGCCCCACCTCCGACGCACTTGCCGCAGACTCACGCGAGCGCGCCGTACGAGCCTTGTTGCGTGTTCCTCCGCTGAAGCGGTTGTGGAGCGCCCAGCTCGTCGGCAGTACCGGCGATGCACTCGCCCTTCTCGTGCTGGTGCTGCTGTCGCTGCAAGCGGCGGTTCTTGAGGGCTCATTCGGGACCGGATACCGGGGGGCGGCCTTCGCCGTCGCCGCCGTGTTCGGGGCCCGGACCATTTCCACCCTGCTCTTCGGAGCCGTACTTCTCGGGCCGTTGACGTCGCTCACGGCGCCGGGCGGGCCGGTCGACCGGCGATGGCTGATGATCGGCGCCGACGGGCTGCGGCTCCTGCTGCTCGTCGTCGCGCCCCTGTGGATCGACTGGACGCCCTCCAACGCGCTCACGATGATCCTCGTCACTGTCTTCGTGGCCGGGGCGGCCGAACGGCTCTGGACCGTCGCCAAGGAGAGCGCGGCGCCCGCACTGCTGCCCGCCCCGCCGATCGAGGGCGCCGCCGTGCGCCCGCTGCCGGACCACCTCGACGCACTGCGCCGGCTGTCCCTGCGAACGGACTTCGCGGCCGTTCCCCTCGCCGCGGCCGTTCTGCTGGTCGCCACGGTGATCGGCAGCCTGCTGGGCTCCGGCCTGGACTGGTTCTCCTTCCATCAGGCGGCCCTCGGCTCGTACGTCGCGGCCGGGCTGTTCTCCGCCTCCGTCTCCACCCTGTACTTCCTGGAACTGCCCGGTACACAGACGCCCCGCCCGCGCTCGCCCCTGGAGGGGTTGCGCCGGCCCGCCGCGGGGAACGGCCCCGACAAGGGCCGCACCGGCTCCATCCCGCTGATCGTCGCCACCTGCGCCGCGGTCGCCGGAGCTATCGCGGCCGCGGCCGCCGTCGCCGTGCTGCACGCCGGCGACCTCGGCGGCGGACCCGTCACCCTCGCCCTGCTGGTCCTCGCCCTCACCGGCGGTACGGGTGTGGGCATCCGTACGGCGGGGAAGGTGCTGCCCACCCTGTCGCGGCGGCGGATGCTCTCGTTCGCCACCGCCGTCACGGGCATCGCCCTCCTGGCGATGGGCCTCGTCCCGGACACCGCGACCGTCGTCCTGCTCGCCGTACTCGCCGGATACGCGGCGGGCGTCGCCGCGAACACCGGTCATGTGCTGGCCGACCAGGAGACCGAGGAGGCCCGCCGGACCAGGATCACCGAGCACCTCCAGGCCGTCGTCCGGGTCCTCATCGCCCTCGGCGCGGTCGGCGGCCCGCTGGTCGCCGCTGCCATCGGCACCCACCGGCTGACCATCGGCGACTTCGTCTTCGCGCACGGCGGCGCCGCGTTCACCCTGATGCTGGTCGGCGCCCTGCTGCTGCCCGTCGCGGTCATCGTCCTCGCGAAGACCGACGACCGCTCCGGCGTACCGCTGCGACGCGATCTGCGCGAGGCGCTGCGCGGCGGCGACCCGGCCGTCGCGCCCGCCGCGAACGGGTTCTTCATCGCCCTGGAGGGCGGCGACGGAGCCGGCAAGTCCACCCAGGTCGAGGCGCTCGCCGACTGGATCCGGGCCAAGGGCCACGAGGTCGTCGTCACCCGTGAGCCGGGCGCGACCCCGATCGGGAAGCGGCTGCGGTCCATCCTGCTCGACGTGTCGTCGGCCGGGCTCTCCAACCGGGCCGAGGCCCTGTTGTACGCCGCCGACCGCGCCGAGCACGTCGACTCGGTCGTCCGTCCGGCCCTGGAGCGCGGCGCCGTCGTCATCTCCGACCGCTACATCGACTCGTCCGTCGCCTACCAGGGGGCGGGCCGCGATCTGGCCCCCACCGAGATCGCCCGCATCTCGCGCTGGGCGACGAGTGGCCTCGTACCGCACCTGACCGTCCTCCTGGACGTCGCGCCCGAGACCGCGAGGGAACGGTTCACCGAGGCGCCCGACCGGCTGGAGTCCGAGCCGCCCGAGTTCCACGCCCGGGTGCGTTCCGGCTTCCTGACCCTGGCCGCCGCCGATCCGACGCGCTACCTGGTGGTGGACGCCGGGCAGGAACCGGAGGCCATCACCACCGTCGTACGCCACCGTCTCGACCAGGTCCTGCCGCTCTCCGAGGCCGAGATCAAGGCCCGCGAGGAGGCCCGCAAGGCCGCCGAGGAGGAGGCCAGGCGCCGCGCCGAGGAAGAGGCCGCCCGCAAGGCCGAGGAGGAGCGCCTGGAGCGCGAGCGGCAGGAACAGCTCGCCAAGCTCCGTGCCGAGGAGGAGGAGCGCAAGCGCCGCGAGGAGGAGGAAGCGCGCCGCCGCGAGGCCGAGCGCCAGGCGGAGGAGGCCCGGCTGCGCGCGGAGGAGGCCAGGCGCCGCGCCGAGGAGGAGGCCGCCCGCAAGGCCGAGGAGGAACGGCAGCGTGCCGAGGAGGCCCGCCGTGTCGCCGAGGCCGAGCGTGCGCGCCGCGAGGCCGAGGAGGCGGCCCACGAAGCGGAGCAGGCGCGGCTGCGCCGGCAGGCGGAAGAGGAGGCCCGGCTCCGCAAGGAGGCCGAGGCCGCGCGGCTGGAGAAGCAGCGCAAGGCCGAGGAGGCCCTGCTCCGGGCCGAGGCCGCCCGCCGCCAGGCGGAAGCGGAAGCCCAGGCGAAGGCCGAGGCCGAAGCGGCTGCCGCCGAGGAGCGTGCCCGTGAGCGGGCCGCCCGCGAGGAGGAGGCCCGCGCCCTGGCCGAGCGGCAGGAGGCCCGCGCCCGGGCCGCCCGCGAGGAGGAATCCCGGCTGCGGCAGGAGTCCGGGCCTTCGGAAGGCAAGGGTTCCGGCAGCGGCGACGAGCCCGCCGGGCCCGACAACGAGCTGACCGTGCCCACGCCGATCGTGGATCCGAACGAGATCACGCAGCCCGTGCCCGCGCCGGTGGATCCGGCGTCCGGTTCCGACCGGGGGCGCGGACCCTGGCCGTCCGACCAGGACGAGACGACCGTGATCCCGAAGTTCTCGGACGACTCCGAGGAGACGACCGTGCTGCCCGCCGTCCCGGACGCCGGGCGCGGTGGCGGTGCACGGGAGTCCGACCCGGCCGACCGCGTGCCGCGCGGCATCTTCCGGGACGAGCGGCCGGCGGAGGGCGACAACGAGCGCACCCGCGAGCTGCCGCAGATCACCGACCCGCACGCGGAGCAGCAGCGGCCCCGGCGCCCCCGGCCCGACTGGGCGGAGGAGACCCCGCTGGACGACCTGCCCAGCCTGGCCGACGAGCTGCTGGGCGGTTACGACGACGAGGGCCCGGAGTCCTCGGGCGGCCGGGGACGACGGCCGCGCCGCTGACCGTCCGGCGCTGACGGAAGTCCGCCGATGGCCCCGCGCCCTCCATGGGTGCGGGGCCATCGGCGTCCGCGTTGTCAGTCCCGTCCCTCACAATGGGAGACCGGATCGACGCGAGCCACGCGTCGAGCGAAGCGGAAAGGCGGTGCCCCATGTCCGTGTGGGACGACCTGGTCGGCCAGGACCGGGTGCAGGAGCAGCTGGGCGCCGCCGCCCGGGACGCCGACGTGCTGGTCACCGCCCACGCGGCGGGGGAGCCGGTGCCGCCCGGCTCCAAGATGACGCACGCCTGGCTGTTCACCGGCCCGCCGGGCTCCGGGCGCTCCACCGCCGCCCGGGCCTTCGCCGCCGCGCTCCAGTGCACCAGTCCGGACCGCGCGCTGGGCGGCGCGCCGGGCTGCGGCTTCTGCGACGGCTGCCACACCAGCCTCATCGGTACGCACGCGGACGTCGACGTGATCCGCACCGACCTGCTCTCCATCGGTGTGAAGGAGACCCGTGAGCTGGTGCGCCGCGCCCAGCTCTCGCCGGCCGTCGGGCGCTGGCAGGTCATCGTCATGGAGGACGCCGACCGCCTCACCGAGGGCGCGGGCAACGTCCTGCTGAAGGCGGTCGAGGAGCCCGCCCCGCGCACGGTGTGGCTGCTGTGCGCGCCCTCGCTGGAGGACGTGCTGCCGACGATCCGGTCGCGGTGCCGCCACCTCACGCTCCGGACGCCGCCGGTCGACGCCGTCGCCGACGTCCTGGTGCGCCGGGACGGCATCGACCCGGAGCGGGCCGCCGCCGCCGCCCGCGCGACGCAGGGGCACATCGGGCGGGCGCGTCGGCTCGCCACGGACGAGCGGGCCCGGGCGCGCCGGGCCGCGGTGCTGAAGCTGCCGCTCCGCGTCGAGGACATCGGGGGGTGCCTCAAGGCGGCGCAGGAGCTGATCGACACCGCGACCGAGGACGCGAAGCAGGCGTCCGAGGAGGTGGACGCGAAGGAGACGGAGGACATGAAGGCGGCGCTCGGGGCCGCCGCCGGAGGCCGCATGCCACGGGGGACGGCCGGGGTGATGAAGGAGCTGGAGGACAAGCAGAAGCGCCGCAAGACCCGCACCCAGCGCGACAGCCTCGATCTGGCGCTCACCGAGCTGACCGGCTTCTACCGCGATGTGCTCGCCCTGCAGTTCGGCTCGCGGATCGCGATAGCCAACGCCGACGCCGAGGACGCCCTGGACCGCGTCGCCCGTGCGTCCACGCCGGAGCGCACGCTGCGCCGGATCGAGGCGGTGTCGGCCTGCCGCCGTGCCCTGGACCGCAATGTGGCGCCGCTGCTCGCGGTGGAGGCGATGACGATGGCGCTGCGCGCGGGCTGAGGGGCAGGGCGCGGCGCATCACCCGAAAGAGGAGGGAATCGGGTGTGCGGTGAGGGGGCGGCTACGCTCCGGGCATGGACACCAGGCGCCCGTTCCGCACTCTTGCCCTCGTGCTCGGCACTGCCGGCCTGCTCGTCTCCGGGTGCAGCGGCGGAGACTCGTCGGGAGCCACGTCCTCCGCCGACGCGGGCTCCGCGTCGCCCTCGGCGGTTCCGGCCGCCCTGAAGTCGTACTACGCGCAGCACATCAGCTGGCGGGACTGCGGTGCCAGCGGCTTCCAGTGCGCGACGATGAAGGCGCCACTGGACTACGCGAAGCCGGACGGCGGCGAGATCGAGCTGGCCGTCTCGCGCAAGAAGGCGACCGGCCCCGGCAAGCGCATCGGCTCCCTGCTGGTCAACCCCGGCGGCCCCGGCGGATCGGCCATCGGCTACCTCCAGGGCTACGCCGGCATCGGTTACCCCGCCCAGGTGCGGGCCCGCTACGACATGGTGGCCATCGACCCGCGCGGGGTGGCCCGCAGCGAGCCCGTCACGTGCCTGACCGGGCCTCAGATGGACGCGTACACGCAGGTGGACCAGACCCCGGACGACGACGCCGAGGCCACGAAGCTGAGTGATGCCTTCGAGAAGTTCGCCTCGGGCTGCGAGAAGCGCTCGGGCGAGGTGCTGCCGCATGTCTCCACCGTGGAGACCGCGCGCGACATGGACATGCTGCGCGCCCTGCTCGGCGACGAGCGGCTGAACTACGTGGGGGCGTCGTACGGGACGTTCCTGGGGGCGACGTACGCCGGGCTGTTCCCCGGCCGCACCGGCCGCCTGGTCCTCGACGGGGCGATGGACCCCTCGCTCTCGTCGGTGGAGATGAACCGGGCGCAGACGGCGGGGTTCGAGACGGCGTTCCAGTCGTTCGCGAAGGACTGCGTGAAGCAGACGGACTGCCCGCTCGGGAGCACGTCCGCCTCCGACGCGGCGGACCGGATGAAGAAGCTCTTCGCCGATCTGGACGCGGACCCGGTCCCCACGGGCGAGTCCCGCGAGCTGGGCGAGTCGCTCGCCACGACGGGCGTCATCGCGGCGATGTACGACGAGTCGGCCTGGCCCCAGCTGCGCGAGGCGCTGGCCGGTGCGGAGTCGGGCGACGGCTCCGGGCTGCTGGCCCTGGCCGACAGCTACTACGAGCGGGAGCCGAGCGGTAAGTACGCCAATCTGATGTTCGCCAACGCCGCGGTGAACTGCCTCGACCTCCCGCCCGCCTTCACGGGCCCCGAGGCCGTCGAGAAGGCCCTCCCCTCCTTCGAGAAGGCGTCCCCGGTCTTCGGCAGGGGCTTCGCCTGGGCGGCCCTGAACTGCGCCCACTGGCCCGTCCCCGCCACCGGCACCGCCCACCGCATCGAGGCGAAGGGCGCCGCCCCCATCGTCGTCGTCGGCACCACCCGCGACCCGGCCACCCCGTACGCCTGGGCCGAGTCCCTGGCCGGCCAGCTCTCCTCGGGCACCCTGCTCACTTACGAGGGCGACGGCCACACCGCGTACGGACGCGGCAGCGACTGCATCGACACGGCGATCAACACGTACCTCTTGGAGGGCACCCCTCCGGCCGCGGGCAAGAAGTGCCGCTGACCTGCGCGAACGGTACCGGGGCGGGCTGGTTCGGAGCACCCCCGGAAACTGTGTAGACTTGGCGTCGCTGCTGATCGCATCATGGTGCGAACAGGGCGCGCCGCCTTAGCTCAGTTGGCCAGAGCAACGCACTCGTAATGCGTAGGTCTCGGGTTCGAATCCCGAAGGCGGCTCGGATCAGCCCCAGGACTCACTCGCCGTGACCTGGGGCTTTTTCCTTTTCTCTGCCTCGCGCCGCAGGGCGGCTCGGCACCGGGACCGGTGCCGGGGGCCTGCTCGGGCCGGGGCCATCGGCATCCACTGGCGGTCATGCAGCCTGCAGCCAGCCCGTCGCCGGGGCAGGGCTCGGAAGTGTGGGCCGGGCTGCACCGAATGGTCCCGAATGAACTGGGCAGGCGGGGCGAGTGGGAACGTAAGTGCATTCTGTGGGTCAAGTCCGGACGACCGGAATCCATTCCTCCGGGCCGCAGTGGCAGTGGGCGACTCTGTATTGCCTGCGGTGGGCGCATCATCGACGCGGTGCTGCGCTCCGGTACGCCCGGATCCAGCGCAATCGAAACGGCACGTCTCCTCCCGCCCGCATCGGCTACTCTGCTGATCTTCCACAGAAGGCTACTGAGTCAGGAGACTTCCGATGACCCGAGCGCGCCCGTGGTCAAGCACTTTTTCTGCTACTGACTCCGTATGGTCCGAAATATGGCCACAGCTTCTCGCTGCGGGCGAATTCGGTAGCGGCAGTGCGATATTCGAGGAACAGCTGAACCTTCTCAATAAGGCCGGTGTATTCACCGCACTCGTTCCCGAGGAGTACGGGGGTTTCGAGATGGAGGGGCCCGCTGCCCTCGCCGTGATCGAGGACCTCGCCTACATCAATGGCACTCTGGGCTGGACCGCATGCGTCGGGGTGGCCGGAGGACTGTTCAGTTTCGAACTGCCGCCCGCTGGTGCGCACGAGATATGGTCTGGCTCGCATCCGCTGATTTCCTACGCGGGCGCCAACAGCGGAACTCTCACACCCTCAGGGGATGGGTTCACCCTGTCCGGTTCATGGGACATGGCGAGCGGAGTGACTCATGCCACCTGGGTGGCACTGGGCTGCACGGTGGAAGGCGGTCACCCCGCCGCGACCGCTGTCGCGCTCGTGCACCGCTCGGAATGTCAGCTCGGCTCGCCATGGGTTCCCGTGGGTCTGGCCGGAGCCAGTACCGCCCCCGTATCGACAGACGCCGTCCCAGTACCGCGACAGCGGATAACATTCGACGTCACCGATGATCAAAGCAGTCACCCCCGGCGGCGTTACCGCTTCCTGATCCCGAGTGCGATGGGTGCGGTGAGCCTTGGCATCGGATTCGCCTGTCTGGACTCCTTGGCCTCCCGGCAAGTGCGGCCCGACGCTGAACAGATGAAGCACCAACTTCTGGGCCACTCCTACGCCCAGCTGCTCGCTGCGCGCAGTTTTCTGCATGAGGCCACCGCCGACGTATGGCGTCGCGCGAGTCGCGGGCAGGCCTCCGAACTGGAACCGAATGCCAGACAGCGGCTGGCCGCCACTCATGCGGCCCACGTCGCCAACCAGGTCGCCGACGCGGCATCGCGATTGGGCGGAATGGCCGCCATAACCCAGGGGACATCCACATCGGAGCGTTGGCTGGAGGCACGTACCATTACCGCCAATATCACCGTGGGAGATCTGTACTACCGGGTTTACGGTGGTGTCGCGGCCGATGGAAGAGCTCCTCTTTCGTGGCCCTGAGGGCGGCCCGCCGGGAATCGTGGGACAGCCCTTAGTGCTGCAACCGCATCTGGAGGTGGCCCGGCACGTGCTATTGACGCGTTTCCGGCCCATCAATTCCGAGGCCGTTCGCTCCCGTGGTCGCACCGGGGTCTGCAATGTGGTGCAACGGTTCGGTCCCGGATGTTTCGGGTTCTCTCCTATCTGCTCGTTCCCGGATGAGTAGGCCCTGTGCATTTCATAGTTCCTCCGGCCCGTCCGCTGGCTCGTGGATGCGGCTTCGATCGCGGACGGGGCGGGCGCCACCTGGCGGCGCCCGTGGCGGACGGCTGCCTCGTGGGCTGCTTCGGTCTGAGCGGCGCAAGCGCGGTGCCGGCTACGCCGTCCGTACTCCCGGCAGCTTGAGCATCTCGCGAACCCACAGCTCCAGCACCAGGGCCTTGTAGGAGACAGGCGTCGGTCGGGTCGCCTCGTACACGTCGTCGAGCAGATCGCGAGCGACGTCGGCGCGCAGGATGCCCAGGTCGACCAGAGCGCCGCCGTCGACCAGGGGGCCGTACGTGTGGAACAGCCGTCCGGACCATTGGCCGACGGGCGTTTCGAAGGGCATCTTCGGTCGTTCGGCCATCCAGGACGGAACCCAGTTCAACGCGGCCTTTCGCACGTACTCCTTCGGTGCGAGGGCCAGATCGGAGCGATGTGCCCGGAGGCCGAATACGGTGTCCACCACGCTCGAATCGGTGAACATCAGGCGCCGTTCGACCCCGTGGCACATGGTGAGCCGGTCTCCCTGCGTGAGGCTGTTTTCACGCATATAGGTTTCGACGACAGCCGTGGATATCCTGCCCTCCGCCGATTCCCCTGGTCGGCGATGGAGTTCCCGCAGCGGGCTCAGGTCGCCGATCGACTGCAGGGTTTGCGCGGGCATGATGAGCGGCATGCGTGCGTGCGCTTCGAGATATCCGTCGTGAGTGGCGTAGAACGGCACGGGGCCGTCATCCCCGGAGGTCGTGCGTGAGCCGAGCTCTGCCGCCTTCCGGGCCCACTTGACTCCCCACATCATCTCATCGGTCCCGTATCCCTGGAAAATACTGGGAACTCCTTGGCGGCGCGCCTCCCTGCTGATCGCCCAGTAACAGGGGGCCGCAGTGTCCGCAATGGGGTCGTCGCACGCAAGGACCACGACTGGGAAGGTTTCGATCACGTCGTCGGCAGAGATTTCGATCTCGTGAAAATCCAGCCCCAGATGCGAGGCGATCCTGCGTGCCGCAGGGCGTTCGTCGTTGCCGGGGTGGCCCGGGTAGCCGACGGTGAACGCATGGACCGGTGTGCGTTTGCGGGCCAGTAGGGCCGCCAGCAGGATCGAGTCGATGCCACTGCTCAGAGAGATTCCCACGGGCCCGTCAGATCCGGTCGTCAGGGATGCGGCTTCTTCGAGCGCTGTCGCCACGGCGTCCACCGGGTCGGAAACCACCGCGCGCACGTCGGAGAAGTCCCAGTAACGGTGGAGTTTTGTCCTGGAAGTGTCGAGGTCAATTTCCAGTACCTGTCCGGCAGGCACCTTCCGCACGCCGGCGACTGCGGTGCGTGGTTCCGGTATGTACTGGAAAAGGAAGTAGGAGTAGATCGACTCGGGATCGAGACGGAAATCGACAGCTCCTGACGCCAGGAGACCCTTCAGTTCGGAAGAGAAGGTGAAACCTTCCGGGCCGTCGCTGTAGTAGAGAGGTTTCTCGCCCATGCGGTCCCGTGCGAGTGTCAGCCGCCTTTCCGTCCGGTCCAGGACGGCCAGGGCGAACATTCCACGTAGTTCGCCTATGAGGTCGCTACCCATCTTGCCGTACAGCTGGGCGATGGTCTGTGAAGTGGTGGCGCGCTTGAGATGCTGCCCGTGCTCCGGGAACCGGGACCGAATGTCGTCGATGTTGTAAATCTGGCCGTCCAGAACCACCGCAAAGCGCTCGTCCGGGCTCTCCGGGTGTAGACGCGGCTCTGGTTGCTCGATTCCGAGGCCGTTCACTCCCATCACCACGCCGGGCGCCTGGAAGGTGGCGTAATGATCTGGGCCTCGGTGCTTCAGAGCCTGTCGCATCCTCTCGTTCCGGGATGAGTAGTCCCTGTGTTTCTTATGTGTGAATCCCCATATACCAGACATGCTTCCTCCGGCTCGTTCGCTTGCTCGTGGACGCGGCTCCGGCCGCGGATGGGCAGGGTGTCACCTGGCGGCCGACGGAGCGGCCGACTGCACGGCGTGCTGCTTCGGTCCGGCGCACTGCCGCCGGGTTGATGAGAAAAATTGCGTTTGCAATGACATCAAGAGGGGGCCCACATTTCCCTTTGGGGGGAGGCGTGTTGACTGCTCCGCACGTCCAAGAGTGTACGGACGGCGCGGGGTTCCCCCTTGTACGGGTAGTCAGGAGGCCTGTCTCATACGGAGGTTGCGTCAGCGACGGCTCAACGCGAGCTGAGACATACATCGTTGACACCCTTCGAGAGCCAGTGCGATAGTCCGGAGGCATAGGCGGTGACGCCGGGGGAGACGGACGGGTTCCAGCCCGGGACGGTCGACTCCCGCGTCACCTGTCGTCTGTTCAGCGTCTGTACTTAGGGGGATAGGTGCGGAGACGTATCGTCGTGGCCGGCGGAGCCGGCTTTCTTGGCTCTCATATATGCCGCCGGCTTCTGGCGGACGGATGTGAAGTCATCTGTCTGGACAATTTTTCCACAGGCAACGAAGAGAACGTCGCCGACCTTTCCGCCCTGCCGGAGTTCACCCTTCTCAGGCAGGACGTGAGCGAGCCCTTCGATATCGACGGTGACCTGCACGCGGTGCTGCACTTCGCCTCGCCGGCGAGTCCGGTCGATTATCTTCAGCTCCCTCTGGAAACACTGCGTTCCGGGTCGCTGGGCACGTTCAACACACTGGAACTGGCCCACCGGAAGGGAGCGCGTTACCTTCTGGCCTCGACCAGTGAGGTGTACGGGGACCCGCTGATCCATCCGCAGCACGAGGGCTACTGGGGCAACGTCAACCCCATCGGGCCGCGCTCGGTGTACGACGAGGCGAAGCGGTTCGCCGAGGCGTCGGTGATGGCCTATCACCGGACACGGGGTGTGGACACCGCGATCGCCCGCATCTTCAACACGTACGGCCCTCACATGCGCGCCCACGACGGCCGCGCCATCCCCACGTTCATCCGGCAGGCGCTCGCGAACGAGCCGATCACCGTGGCCGGAACGGGCGCCCAGTCGCGGTCCGTCTGCTATGTGTCCGACCTCGTGGAGGGGCTGGTCAGGCTGCTCGATTCGGGCAGTACCGGTCCCGTCAATCTGGGCAATCCACAGGAGATGACGGTTCTGGAACTCGCCGAACTGGTGCGCCAGATCTGCGGTTCCGACGTGGAGATCACCTTCGTGGCGCGGCCCGAGGACGATCCCGAGCAGCGCCGGCCCGACATCTCGCTCGCCGGCGAACTTCTCGACTGGGCACCTGAGATATCCGCGGAAGTGGGCCTGAAGGACACGGTTGCCTGGTTCGGTGAGCGGCTTGGGCAGGGCTCCGAGCGAATCGAGCGGTTCGGATGACAGTGCGCCCCGTAGCTCTCCCGCCCGTCAAGGTGCCGCTGGCGCGGCCGAACCTCAGCGCACTCGAGCGCTCCTACGTACAGCAAGCACTCGAGGACGGATGGATCTCGGGGACGGGTGGCATCGTCAGCCGCTTCGAGGACGGCCTGTCCAGCCGGGTCGGGCGCCGACACACGATCGCCGTCGCCAACGGGACCCTGGCTCTCGAACTGGCTCTGCGCGCCCTCGGCGTCGGACCGGGTGACGAGGTCATCGTGCCGGCCTTCACCTTCGCGGCCCCGGCGACCACCGTGCTCGCCGTGGGGGCCGTGCCGGTCCTGGTGGATATCGATCCCGAGACCTGGACCATCTCGCCGCAGGCGGTCCGGGCCGCCCTCACCCGGCGCACCAAGGCGGTCATCGCCGTGGACGTGCTGGGGCACCCGGCGGACTACGACGCCCTGTGTGGTCTCGGTGTGCCGGTGATCCAGGACGCCGCCGAGGCGCACGGGGCCCGTTACCGGGGCGCCCCCGTCGGCGGGCAGGGCGATGCCTCCGTCTTCAGCTTCCACGCGAACAAGGCGATCACGACCGGCGAGGGGGGCAGCGTCGGCACCGACTCAGACGAACTCGCTTCCATGATGCGCCTGGTGGCGAACCACGGCATGACGCCGAAGAACCCGTATGTCCATGAGGTCGTGGGCCGCAACTACCGGATGACCAGCCTCACCGCCTCGCTGGGGCTGGGGCAGCTCGACCGGTGGGACGAGCTCATCGAAGCCCGTAGGGACGTCGCGCGCCGCTATACGGAGCGCGTCGACGCGTCGGTGTACGCGCCGCGTCCGGCCGCGTCCTGGGCGGACTACTCCTGCTGGCTGCACACCGTCACGACCACGGTGGAGCGGCGGCCCGCCGTCCTGGACCACCTGCGCTCACGCGGCATCGACGCCCGCGCCGTCTGGCCCCCCCTGCACGAGCAACCGGTGCTCGCCCCGTACGCCACCGACTGCCCCGTCGCACGGGACATCGCTCTCCGCGCCTTCTGGCTGCCCACGTACGCCGGGATGCCTGACACCGACATCGACCTTGTGGCTGACGCTCTCGCCGAAGCGGCGGACAGGAAGTGAGCACCACCATGCAGAAGCTGAGCGTCATCGTCCGGTTCCGGAACGAGGCGACCCACCTCGGCGCCGTGCTGCGCGCGATCCGGGCCCAGCGGTGCTCGGTGCCCGTGGAGATCGTCGCCGTGGACAACAGCTCCACCGACGACTCCCGCGCCATCGCGGCGCCGTACGCCGACACCCTGGTCGACATCACGGACTACAAGCCCGGTGCGGCGCTCAACCGGTCGATCGAGGCGTGCACCGGGGATCACGTGGTGGTGGTGAGCGCCCACGCCATTCCGTCCGACGAGCGGTGGCTGGAGAACCTGATCCGGCCGCTGCGGAGCCCGGACGTCCTCGGGGTGTACGGCGGACAGATCTACCCGGTGAACGCCAAGTTCCTCGACAAGCGCGACCTGGACATCTTCTCGGACATCCAGCCGCGTTCCGAGACGAGGGACTCCGACTTCTGGAACGCGAACTCCGCCTTCAGCATCGCGTCGTGGGAGAAGCAGCCGTTCGACGAGAGCGTCATCGAGCTCGAGGACCATCACTGGACCAAGCAGATCCTGCCGGAGGGAAGCCGCTGGATCCGGTTCGAGCCGGGAGCGCGGGTCTACCACTACGGCCACGAGCTGCGCAACGACCGGCAGTTCCTCGCTCCGGACGGGCGGAGCACCGAGGACCGGGTGCGCGAGGCCGTGCGGGCCCTGGAAGGTGACTTCGTCGCATGGCCGGAGGCCATGTCGGCCGGCATGACGCTGGGCAGCCTGTGGCGTGAGCCGCAGGTGCGGGCGACGGTGCCCCTGCTCGGGCGCTACCTGCTGGAGTACTGGGACTTCGACGTGCGGTGGCGCATGGCCGGGGCCTTGGGCCGCCTGGACTACCCGGAGTCGGTCCCGTACCTGGTGCGGGGGCTCGCCGACCCGTCCTTCTACGCGCGGGACGAGTGCGCCTGGTCGCTCGCCAGGCTCGGGGGGACGGCCGTTCCGGAGCTGATCCGGACGCTCGCCCGGCCGGGCGCGATCCCGGACGAGTCGCTTCCCTTCGCCGCGCTGGCCCTCGGCCTGTCCGGCACCCGGGAAGGCCGGGAGAGGGCTCTCGACCTGCTGGAGCAGTGCGTGGCCGACGCGGACGAGGCGGTGGCACGCGACGCGGTGTACTTCCTCGGCGAGATCGGCAGCGCCGAAGGGCGCCCCGCGCTGCTGCGCGCCGTCACGGACCGGCTGGCCCACGAGGACTACCGAACGGCGCGTGCCGCCGTCTGGTGCTGGGGCATGCTCGCGGAGAACGGGGACGACAGCGAGCGGGTCGACGCGGCGACCGCGGACATCGTCGCCGTCTCACGCCAGCACCCGCAGGATGTCGTGCGCGCCGAGGCCGTGGCGGCCCTGGGTGCTCAGGCACGCAAGCGGCGCGGTACCTCCGCGCTGAGCGAGGTCGCCCGCTCCCTGCGCACCGACGGCGCGGGACGCGTGCGGTACGCGGCCATCCAGAGCCTGCGACTGGCGGCCGCGGAGGGCGGTGCCGAGACCTGCGTCGAGGCGGCGGCCCAGCACACCGATGACAACGACTTCGGCGTGCTCTTCGAGCGCGAGCTGATCCTCGCGACCCACCAGAAGAAGGGGAAGCAGTCATGAGGGCACTTGTCACGGGCGGCGCCGGCTTCATCGGCTGCAACCTGACGGCGGCGCTGGTCCGAGCGGGCCACGAGGTGACGGTGGTCGACAACCTCTCCCGTCGCGGCAGCCTCCGCAACCTCCAGGCGCTGCTGGAGGACCCCGTCGCGGCCGAACGGGTCGACTTCCGCCCGGTGGACGTCCGCGACGCGGAGGGGCTGGCCGCTGTGGTGGCCGACCGCCGCCCGCAGGCCGTGGCCCATCTGGCCGCGCAGGTGGCCGTCACCGACTCGGTGGCCCACCCGGCCGTCGACTTCGAGATCAATGCCCGGGGCACCCTCAACGTCCTGGAAGCCGTACGCAAGCACGCGGCCGACGCACGGGTCCTCTTCACCTCCACCAACAAGGTGTACGGGAGCCTTGAGCGGCTTCGTACGGAGCGGACCGAGACCCGCCACGTCCTCCCCGAGCACCCGGACGGCATCGCCGAGGACTTCCCGACCCTGGCCACGACCCCCTACGGCGTGTCCAAACTGGCGGCGGACCTGTACGTACAGGACTACGCGTACACCTACGGCCTGGCCACCACCGTGTTCCGCATGTCCTGCATCTACGGCAAGTGGCAGAACGGCACGGTGGACCAGGGCTGGGTCAGCTGGCTGGTCAAGTCCACGCTGCTGGGCAACCCGGTCACCATCTACGGCGACGGTCTCCAGGTGCGCGACCTGCTGCACATCGACGACCTGGTCGCCGCCATGCGCCGGGTGCTGGCGGACGGGCAGGGCCTCGGCGAGGTGTTCAACATCGGCGGGGGCCCCGAGTTCTCCGTTTCGGTGTGGGGGGAGTTCGGCCCGCTGCTCGCCGAACTGGCGGGCCGGGGCGTGCCGGCCACGTACGAACCGCGGCGCACCGGTGACCAGGACGTGTACATCAGCGACATTCGCAAGGCGCGGAAGCTGCTGGGGTGGCAGCCCGAGCGAGCGCCTCGTGACGGCATCGCGGAGATGACCGAGTGGCTGCGCGTCGAAAATCAGCTCGTCGATTAGATCCAACCCATCCAGGCCGAAGGGAACCTGCATGGACGAGGTCGATGTTGTCCTTCTCGCCCCGCCGTACTACCGCTTCTGCGGAAGCCACAACAATCGTGCGGCGCCGTCGCTGACCTACCTTTCGGCCTTTCTCGAAGAGGCCGGTGTCTCACACGTGGTCTACAACGCCGACCACACACCCGGCAAGCGGTACTGGTCCATGAAGTGGATGTTCCAGAACTACCAGCCGTTCGTGGACGCCGTGGACGGAAAGGGAAGCCTCTACGGCGAGGTCGCCGAAATCGTCATGTCCTTCAACCCGAAGGCGGTGGTCATTCTCGGAGGCGAGCCACTGATCGCCACCAAGGACTGGGGTAATCCCTTCATCGCAGCCCACTACTCCAAGCTTTTCAGGCAGCTGGGCGTCTACACGGTCGGGGTGGGCCACTTCTTCACCTTGGACAGGCAGCGGTTCCAGGACGACTTCGACTGCGTCCTCGGGGGCGAGCCCTCCGAGCAGATCGTCGACATCATCCGGAAGCACCCCACCGGCTACGTGCCGCCGCGGCCCATTCCGTTGAACGTCGTGCCGAACCTCAGCCGGCTCTACCCGGCCGAGCAGCAGACGGACTTCGTCATGACCTCGTTCGGCTGCCGGTTCCCGTGCTCCTTCTGCCTCGTGCAGCAGCTGTACAGCGAGCTCGACGAACGGGTGAGGTTCGTCGACCTCGACACCGTGGTCGCGGACATCGCGCGCCGCCCCGAGCAGGGCGTCTACCTGACGGACCTGACCTTCACCTACGCCCCCCGGAAGCGGCTCGCCGCGCTCTCGGACGCGTTGCGCGAGGCCGGCGTGCGCAAGTCCTACACCATCGACACACGGGTCGACATGATCACCCCGCAGATCGTCGACCAGCTCGTTGAACTGGGCGTCGAACGGGTGAAGATCGGTGTCGAGGGCATCACCCGGGATCTGCTCAAGTCCTTCAACAAGCGCACCGATCTGCAACGCATCGAAAAGGCGGTCCGCCTGCTCCGCGACCGCGGTATCAAGGTGGTCACCTACCTTCTCATCGGAGGTGTGACCGAGTTGGCGGACTACGAGGCCACGCGGGACTACATCGCACAGCTGCAACCGGAATTCGTACCTGTGGCCATCTGGGCCTACGACCTGTCCGGGGATTACCGGTACGACACCCAGTTCTCGCCGTTGCGTCTGAAGGAGTGGGGTATCGACGAAGAAGTCTTCTACCGATACCTGTCACTCCAGGAACAAGTGAACCCCACCGTCGGGGCGATGCTCGATATTCCGTGACCACTCAGGATTCACACGTAACCGAAATCATCAACCCATGGTTCCCGGAGGGCCGGTCAGCTGTGTCGGAAATCTGCATACCGTCCTTCAGTTACAGCTTCCACGAAGCTGACATCCAGTACATCACCGATGAGGTCGGCCGGCTGTTCCGTGATCAGCGGCACCTGACCATGTCGGCCCACGGCGAGGCTCTGGAGGCGGAGTTCGCCGCCTATACGGGGACCCGCCACGCGGTCTCGGTCGCCAGCGGTACCGCCGCTCTGGAGATCGCGCTGCGCGCTGTCGGGGTGGAGGACGGGGAAGTGGTGGTGCCGACCAATACGTTCGGAGCCACCGTCGTGTCCGTGCTGCGCGCGGGCGCCGTGCCCGTCTTCGCGGACACGTCGGACGACATGTCCGTGAGCGTGGAGGACGTGGAGGCGAAAATCGGGCCACGCACGCGTGCCGTCGTCACGGTGCACATCGGCGGCCTCGTCTCACCGCGGACCGTCGACCTGGCCCGCCTCTGCGAGGAGCGGGGCGTGCCCCTGATCGAGGACGCGGCGCATGCCGCCGGGGCCTCCTACCAGGGCCGCCGCGCCGGTTCCTTCGGGGCTGCCGCCGCCTTCTCGCTGTTCAGCACCAAGGTCATGACGAGCGGCGAGGGCGGCCTCATCGCCACCGACGACGAGCGGATACGCGACACGGCCCGGCTGCTCCGCGATCACGCCAAGAACCCCGACGGAACGATGTCCACGACGGGGTACAACTGGCGCCTGACCGAGATGCAGGCCATCGTCGGCCGCGTCCAGCTGCGCCGGCTGGACGAGATGATCGCCGGACGCAACGCGGTGGCCGCGGTGTACGACGAGCGGCTGGCCGGGATCGAAGGGGTCCGGCTGCTCACTCCGCCCGACAGCGCGGTCCACAACAGGTACAAGTACATCATCGAGCTGGAGCGGCACCGTCCGCAGGACGTGCAGCGCCGTCTCGACGAGAAGTTCGGCATCGCTCTCGGCGGCTACGTCTACCAGACGCCCTGCCATCTGCAGGACGCCTTCCGCTCGTACGCGGCCGGCCCCTTCCCCGGCGCCGACCGGATCTGCCCCGCTCACATCTGCCCGCCGATCTACCCCGACATGCCCGTGAACGACGCGGCCTACGTGGCCGACTGCCTGCGCGAGGTGCTCAATGGCTGACCTGGTGACCCCTCCCCCTCCCACGCCCGGTGACGGCCGGGCGTACCGGGAGCAGCTCTACGGGTGGGTGTACGAGAACAACCAGTGGGGGCGGTCGCCCGAGGGCGCGCGCTACTACTCGGACTCCCCGTCGGAACTCACCCTGCCGTACCGGGAGTTCCTGGCCTCCTTCGTCCGCAGTCACCCGGAGATCCGCCGGATCGTCGATCTGGCCTGCGGGGACCACAAGCTGGCCTCGGAGACCGATCTGGGGGACACGCATTACATCGGTGTGGACATCTACGACCGCCTGATCGAGCACAACCGTGCGCAGTACGCGGACGAGCGCCACGAGTTCATGGTCCGGGACCTCGTCGAGGACGAGCTGCCGGACGGCGACCTGTGCGTGATCTCGATGGCGCTCTACCTGATGTCCTTCGAGCACGTCGCGGCCGTCCTGGGCAAGCTCACCCGCTACCGCTACGTGCTGATCACGGATGGGCAGGCGGACATCCCCGCCGGGGAACGGCGCAACATCGACAAGCCCACGGGGAAGCACACCCCGCGCGATCTGTACGGCAACGGCTTCTACCTGGAACTGGAGCCCTTCAACGTGGACCTGGAAGTGGTGCACGAGTACGGGCTTCCCAGCGGGGAGCTCATCAGGACGGTGTTGCTGGAACACCCCGAAGCGCCGTTGTCGACCCAGTAGGGATTCATCCGAAGAGGAGATCATGCACATACTTGTCACGGGGGGAGCCGGGTACGTCGGGTCCGCACTGGTTCCGGTTCTGCTCGACCAGGGCCACCAGGTGCGCGTACTGGACGAACTGCACGTCGGCGGACAGGGTCTGCTGCCGTGCGTCCCGCGCCCCGGCTTCGAATTCGTCCACGGGGATGCCTGCGACGCGACCGTTCTCGCGTCTGCCCTGGAGGGTGTGGACGCCATCGTTCACCTGGCCGCCGTGGTCGGGTATCCGGCTTGCCTGCGCGAGCCGGAGCGCGCGGTGAACACCAACGTCAACGGCACGAAGCTGCTGCTCGATCTGCGCCGGCCCGACCAGCGGCTGGTCTTCGCGTCGACCGGCAGCGTCTACGGGGCGATCCCGTCCGAGATGTGCACGGAGACGACGCCCGCCGCCCCTCTGAGTCTGTACGGCAGCACCAAGCTGGAGGGTGAGGAGCTGGTGCTGGGCGCGGGGAACTGCGTGGTCTACCGGTATGCCACCGCGTTCGGTGTCAGCCCTCGGATGCGCTTCGACCTCCTGCCCAACGACTTCGTCCAGCAGGCCGTCCACGGCGGAGGCATCACGGTCTACGAGGGCGGGTTCCGGCGCACTTTCATCCATGTCCACGACATGGCCCTGTCCATCGCGTTCGCCCTGGACTCCTGGAAGGCGATGGCGGACGAGGTCTTCAACGTCGGGCACGAGAGCATGAACTGCACCAAGGCCGAACTGGCCCGGCGCATCCAGCGCATGGTGCCCTACGACCTCCGCTTCGAGGAGTTCGGCAAGGACGCGGACCAGCGGGACTACGGCGTGTCCTACGAGAAGATCCGCAGTCTTGGTTTCACCACCCGCCACACGCTCGACAGCGGTCTTGCCGAACTCGTCACGGCGGCGCGCCTGATGGCGCCGTCGCCCGAGGCGGGCTGACGTGGCCGGCCGACTGTGCTTCGTGGTCCTGGACCACGCTCCGGACGAGTACGTCGACGATCTGGTGCGCGGGATCAGGCGGTTCTGCCCCGCCGCCGACATCTACTGGTACGACTCGGGGCCCGCGGGTGCCGTCGGCCGGCGGGCCCCCGTGGACGTCGAGCGGATGGAGTGCAGCAGGCCCCTGCTGTACGCCAAGGTGACCCCGTTCTTCTTCGACATGCTCGAGTGGGCGGCCGACCGGGACTACGACTACGTCGTCAACGTCGAGTCCGACATGGCCTTCATCAACGAGGGCTTCGAGGACTTCCTGGCTTCGGCCATGGCGGACAACGACTACCTGGCCCCGCGTTTCGCCCGTAAGACCCCGAACACCTCGCGCTGGCGCCCCTACCGGAGCCTCCGGCCGGAGCTGCCCGACCTCCTCGACGTCCTCGGCATGGACTACACGAACGAGGCGTTCAGCCCCGGCCAGGTCTTCACGCCCCGGTACATCCACACCTTGCTCGACAGCCCCTGGTATCCGCGTCTGCGGGAGTTCGTCGCGCGGAACCAGGAGCCCGGCAGATCATTCACCCTGCAGGAGGTTCTGCTGCCCACCCTCGTGGACGCGCTGGGGCTGCGCGCCTCCGACTACCCGGCCCACATGACCGCGTTCAACCGCTACCGGCCCTACCACGCGGCTTCGTCCGTGGCGAGGGCCCATCAGCGCGGCGACGTCCCCTTTGTTCATCCGGTACGGCGCGACGCCGAGCACGCGGCCCGCCGGTTCGTCCGTGCGCTGTACGACAGCACCACGCAAGGAAAGCTCTGATACCTGTGACCACGCAGCCCCTCGTCACCGTTTTCACGATGACCTACAACCAGCGAGCGAAGATCCTCGCGCTGGCCGACGACCTGAGCGCCCAGGACTGGCCCATGGACCGTCTGGAGTTCACCGTCCTGGACGACGGCGGCACGGACGGCACCGCGGAGGCGCTGGAGGAAGCGGCCGGAAAGCTGCCGTACCGCGTACGCGTGCTGCGCCGTGAGCACGAGGCCGATTACCTGAGCGCCCGGCGCTGGAACGAGTGCATCGCGGGCTCCGACCCGGAGACCGCCGTGTTCATCCAGGTGGACGACGTCCGGGTGCGCCCCGACTTCGTACGGCGGCACGCCGCCTGGCACATCGGGCCCGGGTTGACCGTGGTGGCGGGTGCCAGGTTCGAAGGCGACGAGATGACCTGGGAGCTGAACACCTGCCCCCGTGCCCACCTGGCCGGTGCCGACGGCGAAGCCAGGGAGGGCGTGCTCTGGACCGCCTTCTGGGGCGCCAGCCTGAGCTACAGCCGTGAGCTCGTGAAGACGCTCAGCACGAACGAGTACGACCAGCCGTTCGACGCCCGGATGACCGGGTGGGGGTACCACGAGGTGGAGTTCGCGGGCCGCGCCGCGCAGGCCGGCGCGCGCATGGTCTACGACCCGGCGGTCGGGGTCTTCCACCAGAACCACACACCGGTCAACGACCGGGGGCGCGGTCTTGATCACGCTGAGCAGAAGGACGCCGGCGCGCGGAAGAACGAGCAGTACGTCCTGAACAAGCTGGGCCTCGACTCCCTCCCCCGGTGGTGACGACATGACTGTTGCGATCTTCGCCGACTCTCCCACGCTGACCAGCGGCTTCGGCCGCACCACGTCGCACATCGCGGCGGGCCTGGTACGCGGCGGTCACGACGTGGCCTGCTACGGGATCAAGGCACGCTCCACCGACATTCCGGCGGGTCTGCCCTACGCGGTCTGGCCCGCCGAACAGGGAGGGAGGTGGACCGACACACTTCCCGAGTTCTTCCGGACGGTCCGGCCGGACGTGCTGCTGCTCAACATGGACGCCTACAACGCGCTGGAATGCGTCGAGCTGTTCAAACAGGCCGGCTGGACCGGCCCCACCGTCAGCTATGTGTGCTTCGACGGTCTGCCGGTGAGCAGCACCTACCTGGACGCACAGCGCTCCTGCGCCGCGGTGTGGGCCACGTCCCGCACGGGCGCCGCCTACCTGGAGAGCGAAGGCATCGCCGTGGCCGGCTACGCCCCTCCGGGCGTGGATCCGGAAGAGTTCCGGCCCGCCACCGACCGCGAGGCGCTGCGCGCGCACGCGGGGCTGGCCGACGCCTCGGTGGTGGGCGTGTTCGCCACCAACACCGAACGCAAGCAGGTGGCGCGCGCGGTGGCCGGCTTCGCCGAGGCGGTCCGCCTGCTGCCCGGCCGGGACCTGCGGCTCTACCTGCACTGTCTGCCGCAGGGGCACTGGGACCTGCGCGCACTCGGCACGCAGTACCGCGTCGGGGACCGGCTGCTGTTCCCTTCGGCGGCCGGCTACGACGAACAACGCGGGGTGCGGACCAGCGGCACGGGCTCCCGAGGCGAAGGCCCGGGCGGACTCCCGGTCCTGCCCGCGGGCTTCTCGTACGTGGAACGGATCAACGTCTGCGACGTACTGCTCAACGTGCCGCACAGCGGCGACGTGGAGCAGGTGATCATCGAGGGCCAGGCGTGCGGCGTGCCGTTGCTGCACACCGACGACGAGGCGATCATGGGTGACGCGGTCGGTGCCGGAGGAATCCTCCTGCCCGCGGCCGATGTGGGGATCGGCCGCCTCGGTCAGCGGCTTCATCATGTGGACCCGCGGGTCGTCGGCAAGGCGCTGGCGGATGTTCTGGCCGATGAGGCACGGGCTTCGGCCCTGCGCGCGGCCGGAGCCGCCAACGCGGCCGCCTATCCGTGGAGCACGCTGGAAGACGCCGCACTGGCCATGGTCAGCCCCTTCGCCTCTCCTGGAGAAGGCACCCCTCGCGAATCCGGGAGCGTCTGATGCATCTGCACCATCTGGGAGAGATCGACTCCGTCGCCGACGCCGCCATCCTCACGGGCGACCCCGACCGGGTACCTCCGCTCGCCGCGCATCTGGGGAAGGTCACCGGGCAGTGGCAGCGGCGCGGCTACGTCGTGGCGGAGACGGAGTTCGAGGGGAAGCCCCTCCTCGTGTGCTCAACGGGCATCGGGGGGCCGAGCACCGCCATCGCGGTCGAGGAACTGGCACAGCTCGGCGTCAGCCGGTTCGTGCGTGTGGGGACGTGCGGTTCCATCCAGCGGCACATCAACGCCGGCCACGTGGTGATCTCCACCGGTTGCGTCCGGGACGAGGGTGCCAGTCACCAGTACCTCCCGGCGGAGTACCCCGCGGTGCCCGACTTCGGTCTGCTGAGGGCGATCGTGGGCGCCGCGGAGGAGGCGGGCTTCAAGCACTTCGTGGGCCGCACGCATTGCAAGGACGCCTATTACGCGGAGAAACCGGACGGCTTTCCCCTGGCCGAATACTGGCGCGGCCGGTGGGCGGGGCTGCGCTCGGCCGGAGTGCTCGCCACGGAAATGGAAGCGGCGGTGCTGTTCGCGCTCGCCTCCGTGCGCTCCCTGCGGGCGGCGGCGCTGTTCGTGGCGACCGACGACACCCTGTCGGCCGAGCAGACCTTCACCGCGCTCGGCGCCGCGGCGGTCGCGGCCGCTCGCGGTCTGTTCCCCGACGGCGGGGCCGCTGACCGTCCATGAGCACAGCCGACCCGGGAGACAGCGAGCTGCACGGTTCTCTCCCGGGTCGGGTAGTGTAACTGGGTGCGCTATTTCATTCAGTACCCGGCCGGTACCAGCGAACTGGTCGTCGACGCCCTGTCCAATTTTGTCGATGACTTCAGCGTGCATTATCAGGATGACAGCGCGGCCATTTTCGACTCCACGTCGAGCGCTGAGCAGGTGGCGAGAATTCCGTTCGCGAAGAACGCATTCATCGTCATTGCGGCGACGCCGCGAAAAGGCGTCGATCAGAGCGCCCGCCGACTTTCCCCCCTGCTGGGCAGAGAGGCTTTTCCCGCCCTGCCCGCAGGCACCCCCGGGTTCCGGCTCATGGCGCACATCGACGGCGAGCTCTCTTCCATCGCTCCCGGTGTCCGGGCGGAGATCGAGCGGGTGGTCTCGTCGCGCACAGGGCTTCGGGTCGAGCCCCGGGGAATGTGCCAGGAGTACTGGGTGGTAGGCCGGCTCGACATGAGTGATCTGCTGTTCTGCGCACGGCTCCCCAAAACGGCGCGGCCGAAGAAGAGCCCCGGGTCCGTTTCGCACGAATTGTCATCCATGCTCGTCCTCGCTTCGCAGCCGGAACCGCAGGACGTGTATCTCGACCCCTTCGCCGGCAGCGGGTCCTTCGTGTGGGCCCGCCTCGATATGCCGGCGCGCGAAATCATCTATTCCGATACCGATATCGAGGCGCATCGGGGCGGGTTTCCGGGCGAGGTGGAGCGGGACCGGCGTGTGCGGCTGCTCTCCGAGGACGCGCTGACTCTCCCGTCCATGGAGGACGGGGCGGTCGACGTCGTCGTGACCGACCCGCCCTGGGGTGAGCACGAAGAACTCCCCCTGCCGCCCGAGGAGTTCGCCCTCACCGTCGCGAAGTCGCTCGCGCGGGTCCTGACCCCGACGACCGGGCGACTGGTGCTGCTCTGCTCGCGTCGGGGAGCGGACGCGTACCGCGAAGGGCTCGGCGAGGCGGGCTTTGTCGTCGATGCCGCGCACGAGATCCTCGTGAACGGTCATCCCGCCACCGTCTTCGTGGCCAGGCGTACTTCCTCGGCCGCGGCCGAGGTGGCCGAGGGAACGTACCGTCCGTCCTCCCGGTCCAAGCCCCTGCTCGTGGGCATGGGCACGTACCGCCGCGCCATGGGGCGTTTCTCGCGGTAGCGCGCGGAGGGACGCCCGCCGAGGCCCCCTCAATCCTCCTCCTCCAAGGGCTGGGGCGCCCACGTGCCGTCCACGTCCCGTACCAGCAGCACCGTCGCCGGGCGGCGGTCGTCGCGTTCGCCCTCCGGGCTCGTACCGGCCCACACCAGGTGGATGAGGGCCGCGTCCGAACGGTTGTCGTAGCGCTCCCCGACGCCCGCGCGGATACGGCAGTCGCGCCAGCGGTCCGTGGCCGGCGCGCCCTTGAAGTAGTCCGGGAACGCCTTGCGGCCCTTGCCGGTGACGTCGGCGAGCAGGACCTTCCCGCCGAGGGCGACCAGGCGCTCCTCCAGCGTGGGCGGGATGTTCGCCTGGCGGCTCAGCCGCAGCGAGTTCAACAGGGCCGAGTCGCTGACCGCTCCCGCCAGGTCGTCCCCGTCCCGCGCGGCGGAGGCTGACGGGGACGGCGACGCCGAGGGTGCCCCGGTGGTGCGGGAACGGCTGGGCGTCGGCTTCGGCCCGACCGTGGGGGTGGCCGGGGCGGCCGTCGTGGGCGACGGGGCCGGTGAGGTGGCCGGGGGCCGGGCCACCGGGGCCCGCCCCCCGCTCATGTCGGGCCAGAGCAGGGCGACGCCGACCACGGAGAGAACCGCCGCCATGGCGAGCATCACGAGGCCGGAGCGCTCCGCGCCGCTGGTCACTTCAGATGTCCAATGCTGTCGAGCCCACCCATCCGGACGTCGGACTCCTTGACGACTTCGTTCGTCCTGGGTGCTTCGATCTGCCTGTTTCCGCCCAGATAGATGGAGACGTGGTAGATGCCCTTTCCGCTTCCTGGATTGTCCGAGAAGAAGAGCAGGTCGCCGGGTTGCGCGCCCTTCAGGTTCCTCTGGTGTGTGACCCTCACCTTGCCGCTGTCGTGCTGCGCCTGTGCGGTGCCACCGATCATGATGCCCGCCTTCCCGTACGCGTACTCGGTCAGGCCCGAGCAGTCGAACCCCTTGATGGATCGGCCGGAATACCCGCCCGGGGAACAGCAGATGCCGTAGGAGGGCCCCAGCGTGTCCCCTCCGCCCCAGGAATAGGGCACACCCTTCTGCGATTTGGCCGCTTCGATGATCTTCTTGGCCTTCCCGGTCGCGTTGACCGGCCCGGAGATGTCGCCCAGGGCGTCGTACTCCGCCTTGGCGTTGCGGACGTCGGTGACGTACTGCTCGGAGTGGTTGTAGCGGAAGATGGCGTCGTGTTCGGTCTGCGGGTCGGACATGTCGACGGCACCCTTGCCGCAGAGGAGCGCCGCGGTGCTCAACGCTGAGTCGAAGACGTTCTGCGGGTCGGTGTCGCCGTCGTCGTCGCCGTCCTGGGCGACGCTCTCCCAGGTCTGCGGGATGAACTGGGTGGGGCCGACGGCCCGGTCGTAGGTGGTGTCGTTGTCGTACTTTCCGTTATCGGTGTCCATGATGCGCTGGGTGTGGTTGGTGCCGTCCAGAACCGGGCCGATCACCGGCGGTTCCACGTTGCCGTACTTGGAACCGGGCTTGTCGTTGACCTTGCGGCCCATGAACGTGCCGTGGTGAGATTCGATCTTTCCGATGCCGGCCAGGAGAGTCCACTTCAAGTTCTTGCACTTGGGCCTGACCTTCTTGATCTTCTCCTCCGCCGACAGGTAGGCCTCGCAGGTGGGCGCGGGGATGCCGGCCACCTTGACGCAACTGACCTGCGTCGGCACCGGTTCCTCGGTGGCGGCGGAGCCCCCGGGCAGCAGCCCCGCCGCGATGAAGGTGGCGATGATGAAGAAGATCCAGGGGGCGATGAAGGCGGCGACGCCGAGGCGGAAGGCCCACTTCGCGCCGCTGCTCTTCTCCTCGGTCTTGTCGGCCGGGCTCAAGACCTTCTGCCCCTGAGGCCTTTACGCCCACCCCGGCGCGACGAACGGCGGCTGGCCTGCGCCGCCTCAGTCTTCTTGGCGACCGTACGCTTGTAGTGTTTCGGGTCGCCCCGCTTGTAACTCCTCGTCGGCCCCATCGGGTGCTGGCGCTTGGCATCCCGCCGAGATTCCTTGACCCGGCTGGGCTCCGCTTCCTTCGGCTCTGTTTCCTTCGGCTTCGTTTCCTTCGGCTCCGCTTGCGTTTCGAGGTTGTGCTTTGCGGCGGCCACGGCGTTCTTGAAGCGGCCTTTGGTAATCGGGGCCTGCGTGGCGATGTAGCGGCCCGTACGGGCAGTAGCCAGGGTCGCCCGGCCCGTGCGGCTCTTCCCCATGCGCTGCGTCACCGCCTTGCGGGCGTTCGCCGCACGCTTCTTCGCCGCGTTCTTGAGACGGGCCTTCAACGCGGCCTTGGCCGATGCCTGCACTGCGGCAGAAGTGCCACCGGTCCCGATCGCCGCTGCCACGGTGGTGCCGAGGTTGACCGCACCCTTGACCCGGTCCTGGAGGGACTTCTTCGGTTTGCCGCCCTTACCGCCAGCGCCAGCGCCACCGCCGCCACCGCCGCCGGACGACTTGCCACGCCACAGGTCACGTGCCTTGCCGCCCACCTTGCTGAGTGTGGCGCCGTCCTCCTTGAGCTGCTCGAGCCCGGATTTGGTGCCCTGGGTGGCGCCACTGAAGGTGCTCGCGCCACCGCCACCGCCACCGCCGGTCTTGGCGGCCATCTTCTGGCCGAAGTTGGACGAGACGTTCTTGGCCGCTGCGGTGATCTTCTTCCGGAAGACCAGGAACGCCACCGCGAGGAAATCGATGGTCAGGAACTTGACCGTCATGACCTCGCCGGTTCTCGCGTTCAACAGCGCTATGACCATGACGAGGAAGAAAGCCAGGAACATGATGGACAGGAAGATGGCCAGGATGACGCGTACGACCCCAGACACCCAGTTCCACATCGCCTGACGGCCCCCACCCGGCAGGATGCCGGCGATCAGCGCCGGCTGCGCCCGGATCACCTCCAGCGCCATCCAGACCTGTGAGATGAGGAAGGTGCCGGAGACCGCGACCACCAGCAGCACGACGATGACCGCGGCGAGCGCGATGAACCAGACGCTGACCAGGTTGTCCATCGACGCGGAGATCTGCTGCTTCTCCATGGGGATGTTCCCGCCACAAGCCTTATCCACCAGCGGGTCGGTTGCTGTTTTCTCGTGCCCGCCCTTGCCGCTGATGTACTTCTTCCAGGCCTCGGTTCCCTCGGTCTTCTTCCTGAACTCGTCGACTGCTTCCTGCTGCTCCCACTTGACTACGGTGTAGACGGCCCAGGGGTTGCCTGTGGAGAGCATGAGGGTGTTCCTGATGCCTTCAAGAGAGAACGCATCGCTGAAGGCCTCACCGAGCTTGTCCAGCCAGCCTTTCTCGTCCTCCTTCTTCTGCTCCTCCTTGATCATCTTCGGGATCATGATCCGGATGAAGTTGTACCGGGCCAACGTGGCCTTCGCGTAGGCCGCACTGCAGTTACCGCTGATGGGCTTCTTGGTGTAGAGCACCCAGACGGGACGCTGGATGAAGGCGTCCACCAGGCCGTCGGTGATGGGCTTGCTCACCGATTCCGACTCGGTGCGGTCCTTCCCCTGGCCCGCGCAGGTGGTGGTGGGGAGGTCCTGCTCGTCCTCGGCGCTCTTCTTCGGCCCCTTCTTCTTCGGCGCCTCCTTCTCGCAACGGTCTTCGAGGATCACGTCGGCGATGCTGAGAGAGAACTCCCTGGCCTTCCCCAGGACGCCGCTGTTGTCCAGCTCGCCGTTCTTGCTGTGGCCCATCAGGAAGGTGGCGGGGGCGGCGAGGGTGACGGTGGCGATGGAGGCGATGACCAGGGACGTGCAGAGTTCGATCCAGCCCTTGGACCGCTGTTTGAAGAGAATGACGTATCCGGCGTAGACCGCGACGAGGGTCAGAAAGAGGATCTTCAGACCCAGACTGTCGATCACCTGCGCCTTGATCGTGGCGGCCACATCGGCGACGGGATTGAGGATTTGTGCCGCCAGTCCGAAGTCCAGGGCCCAGTCGACCAGCCAGCAGGCAAATCCGATCACGGTCCTGAGGAGGCTGAAACCGATACCGATCAGAAAGGCGATGATCTTGCTGATGACGTCGAGGGTGCCGCCCTGGTCGACATTGAGACCGTAGGCGCTGATCGGGACGCCGTTCTTGTCGGTGACGTCGAAGATGCCCAGTACCTTGCCGTTTTCGTCCGGCTTCGGCGGCTCGCAGAAGAGGTTGGGTACCTTGTCCGTCTCGTGGCACTTGTTGTCTGCCCACGCATGATGCGAGAACAGCAGCATGAGCACGATGGGTACACCGACCAGCACCAGCAGTCGCAGCCAGTGGCGGCGCTGCTGGATCACCCCCGTGAGTGCGGTCATATGCTCTGCGCCTCCACCGCTTCCATGCCGTCGATCGACTCGATGCCCTCGGCCGGCTCGTCGAGGGTGGCGCGGCCCGGGGTCGTGTGGATGGCCTCCGCCGCGTACTCGTCCGCCGGGATCAGGACCTTCATGCCGCCGATGCGCTTCTTCAGGTCGTAGTACAGGCACTCGCCGGAACGCAGCAGCCGCTCGTCGTCGGAGACGTTGATCGGCGAGAGGTTCTCGGTGACCAGCTTCAGCAGCTCGGGGTCGGTGCCGTCCAGGCCGAGGAATTCGAGTCCTCGGGCCGCCAGTTGGCGGTTGCGGTGGCGGAAGAGGAAGCGGTGGGAGACCAGGCCGCGGATCTTCTCGCCGTACTCGGAATTCGCCGGGCCGACGTCGTACGGGTCGTGGGAGCCGGCGAAGGCACCGCAGCCGTGCTTACGGCCGTCGTTGATGATCTCCAGGAGCAGTTCCGTACCCTCGGCGGACGAGGTCAGCCACCAGCACTCGTCCAGGAAGACGCCGACGAACTCCTCCGGGTCGGCGAAGGCGATCTCGCGGCAGAGGGCGGCCACCAGATACATCAGGCGCCAGCCGAACTTCTTCTCGACCTCCAGGCTGGACAGCCGGTGGCCCTCCAGCTCGGTCTTCTTGGGGAGACCGATGTTGGCGGCGGAGAAGATGATCGTGTCGGCGTCCGTGATCTCCACGATCGGCAGGCTCGGGTCGAAGATCACCCGGCCCAGGTCCTTCTTGGCCAGCGACCGCAGCTTCCGGGCCAGTTCGCTCGCCGCCGCCCGGACGTTGTGGTCGTCCGGGTCCTGTGGATCGGGCGTCTGCGCGCGTTCGGTCAGGGTCTCCAGGAGCAGGCGCATGCTGGGCTCGGGCGCCTTGTGCGTGGCGTCGATGGCGTCCGCGAGCGTCACGCCCTCGGTGGACATCGAGGCGATGTCCAGCAGCGGGGTCAGGAAGGACTCCGTATAACGGGCGGCGCGCGGGCCCTTGAAGACGCGCAGCGGGTCCAGAGACACCGAGGCGTCCTCGTCGACGGTGATCACCTGGGTCTCACCGGGGCAGGCGCGGGCGAACCGGGCCCATTCCTGCTGCGGCGTACGGTCGATGGCCAGTGCCCGGCCGCGGCTGCGGGAACGGCCGACGCGGCGGCCGGTGGTGAGGATGGAGTACATCGCGGTCTTCATGGCGACCGACTTGCCGGAACCCAGCTCGCCGATGAACACGGCCGAGGCCGAGGCGTTCAGACGCGGGCCCAGGCTGAAGTCGACCAGGACCGGGCGGGCGCCGCCGCCGTTGAGCTGGAGGCCGAACAGCGAGCCGCCGTCGTCGCCGAGCGCCTGTCCGCAGAAGGGCAGGGCCATGGCGAAGTCCTTGGCCAGCAGGAACTGGGCGTAGTCGTTCATGACCCGAGGCGTGGGCGTGCCCGGCAGCATGCTGTGGAACAGGGGCGTCTGCTCACCGATCGGGCGGACCAAGGTGTAGTCGTTGCCTCCGAAGTGATTGATCAGCGCGGCGGCCTTCTCCTCGGTCTCCTCGGGGCTCTGCCCCCACACGCAGGTGACGACGCTGGCCCTGATCTCCACTTCGGTGGAGGACGAGGTGAGCCGGGAGCGGTACTCGTTGAGCGCGGTGCTCGCCTTGTCCAGGCTGGCCGGGACACCTGCCGTCTCGCCGTCGTACTCGCCGCGCTGGTGGGCGAGTTCGCGGGCCTGGCGGCGGGACTTCGGTTCGGCCTTCGAGCCCTGCTCGATGTGCAGCCGGACGGCCCAGTCGACGGGGAAGCCGAAGTCATCCAGGGCTGCCAGGTACTCGCTGCCCGGGAAGGCGAAGGCCTCCGGCATTTCCGCCAGGATGGAGAACGCCTGGTAGCTGTCGCCGAACTCGGTGCTCGACTTCACATACCGGTGACGGAAGGGGTTGAGTGGTACGCCTCGCCGCTCCTGGACGCCGTCGCTACGCCCGCCCTCGTCGAGGATCACCTCGGAGTACGCGGCGACGGCTCGCCCACGGCCCACCACCGAACGTGGCTCGTCGTACTCGGGCAGCAGCGGCTCGGCGAGGCCCCGGCGCGCGCAGTGGCCGTAGATCCAGAGGATCTCGCCCTCGGTGGCGGGCCGGAGCCGGATCGCGGAGGGCCAGGTCGCCGCGAGGTGCCGGGCCTGTTCGAGCCGGCGGTTCTCCTCGGTCTTGTTGACCGGGGTGGTGGGCAGCCCGAGGGTGTTCATGACCTCGTAGTGCGCGGAGGACAGGACCGCGAACGCGCCCTGCTTGAAGTCGGTGTGCTTCATCGGGACGGCCAGGAAGTCGACCCGTCCCGAGAGCTCCATCTCCTCCAGCTCGTCCAGGACGCGCAGGGACAGGTCCACGTACTCCGGGGACGCGTCCAGGTCGATACCCGCCGTCATGCGGGTGACCACGCTGGCCGCGTCCACCTGGGGGCAGAGGCTGAGGAGCAGGGCCTCGCCCTTGATCGCCTTGAACAGGGACTCCAGGGCGTTGAGCCGTTCGTGCTTGGCCGCCTTGGAGGCGTGGCTGTAGTTGTCGGAATCGACCCGCCACACGGCCCACACCGTCGCGTTGGTGGTCCAGATCAGATGGCCGCTGATGTGGCGCACGGGAAGACGCATGGCAGTTCATCCATCCTTCGGTTCAGTGCTGCCGCTCTGCTTCGTCGAGCAGTTCCTGGAGACGGGTACGGGCGCGGGCCGGAGCCGTGCCGGCCGCGGCCGGTGCGGCATCGCCGGAGGGCCCACCGGTGCGGCCTGTCGTGGTGACGAGCCGCACCGGACGGGTCTCGGGGGCGGGTGCCGGCGCGGGCTCCTCGGGGAGCCGCACGTGAACGGTCACCCGACCCGTCACCAGCTTGGTCTTGAAGGTTCTTTGCGGGCGGCCGGCCAGCTTGCCCCCCGGCGGCGAGGTGCCGTAGACCATCAGCCCGAGCAGCGCTCGCGCGGGGTCGCGGCCGTCCATCCGGGCGTACCGCATCAACCACGCGAGCCCCCACGGGACGACGGCCAGCACCAGGGCGTTTCCGAGTCCGAAGACCGCCCACAGATCCCGGAGAGCCAGCAGGAGCACGAAGACCACCACCATGGTGACGATCTGGGTGATCGTGTACGGCCCTCCGGGAATCCGCCCCCCGCCGGGAAGCTTGCCGATGACGAGAGGGTGTTTGCGTGCCCGGGTGTAGGAACGCCCGATCAGCTGCTTCTCGCCGGACGGCTGCCCGTCGCTCATAGCAGGTCGGTCCTGCTCACCACGGCGTCCAGTGGTGCGTAGGGCTGGACGACGGAGATGCTCTTCGGCTTGTCAGGAACCTCGCCGTCGATCATGTTGCTGAGATCGTCCATGCTCCCGACGGCGAAGACCACGATGGCGCCGAGGACTGCGGCGGTCAGGGTGCCCGCGAAGGACTTCGTCTTCACGTAGGCCATGACCGTGACGACGACCGCCATGGCTCCGGCCGCGGCGACGGCGATGGTCCGGACATCCGTGATCGCGTCCTTGACCCACTTGACGACCGGGCCGTCGGGGGCGGCCCCCGCCAGTTGTATGAGTTCGATGTGGTAACTCACTTCTGTTTCCCCTCGTGTGATCAGCTGGGTGGTGTGTCACTCCTCGACGGTGTCCGCCGAGGCGTCTGAGGACCCGTCCGACGAGGTGTCCGGTGTGGACGCGGTTTCGTCGGCGACCGGTCCGGTCTGGGTGGGGGAGAGGGCGGGCGCGGTGTCGACCGACGCCACCTCCCACCGCCCGTCCCGGGTGGTCAGGGTGAGCGCGTAGGTCAGCAAGTAGTCCTGTCCGCCGGTCGTCGCACTCACGGAGACCAGTACATGACGTCGTGTGCCGTCCTCCGGAACGTCCTCGTCCTCGTCCTCGGCGGAAGGGTTGGTGTCGTCCTGGATGCCGGTGATCAGCGTGGACTCGTACGGGGCGGGGACGATTGCCTCCACCTGCAGACCGGGGGAGACGTAACGGTTCAACTCACCCTGGCCCGTCAGATAGGCGGAGAGGAACCGGCTCACGGTGTCCGCGACCGGATCACCCTCGCTGATGCTCTGGTCCGTGTTGTAGGTGAGGCCGCCGTGGGTGGCGGAGGCCGGCGCGTTGACCTCGGCGGGGAGCGAGGTCGCGGCGTACAGCGCGGAGGGAGCCGCCGCGGCGGTGCCGGCCGGCGTGGGCGATGCCGCGGCGGAGGCGGGTGCCGAGCCCGAAGCCGAGACGGAGGGACGTGTCTTCGGGGGCGTCGAGGGCTCGATCGTGCCGCCCGCCTCCGGCGTACCCGAGACCTGTACACCCACTCGGTAGTAGTGCATGCCCCGGTCCGTCATCTTGCCCGACTTGTCCTTGGCCGACACCCGGGCCGCGACCGTCACCGCCCAGTAGCCCTTCTCCACCTGCTGGGCCGCCACGGTGGTGACGCGGGAGGCGGAGCGTGATCCGGGTTCGTTCGCGAGTGTCACGGATTCCGCGTAGTACGGCAGCAGGTCGTCCTCCGTGCCCTCGCCCGCGGACAGGTAGGCCGCGACATAGAGCTCGGCGAACCCTGAGGGCCCTGTGGCGGAAGGGGCGGAGTTGGTCCGGTTCTGCTTTCCCGTGGCCGTCGTCGCCTGTGTCGAAGACGCCACCGCCATCGCGAAGAACGCCAGCAACGGACCCGCCACGACCAGAATCCAGACACCGGCCGTGACCAGCTTGGTGAGGCCCGCCATCTTGACGGTGCTCTGCTGCCAACCGGAGGCCGCCTCGTCGAGCTCGTCGTGATCTTCGGGCTCGTCGTCGGAGGGTCCGGCCGGAACCACCTGCGGGGAGGGGGCGTAGCGCGAGGTGCGCGTGGCCTTCGGCTGCGGGGGCGGTGCGTGCTCGGTGTTGCTCTGCTTCTTGTTCGTGAGCCTGAGGCCGCGCTTCATCGCATGTCTCCCTGAGGGGTGCACAGCACCGGGTGCCGGGGATCGACGACGTCGCGTCCGTCCTCGTCCGAGGACGCGATGGTGCTGGGGGTCACGGGGGTCCTCCGGAGCCTTTCGGTGGGCTGGGGCGCTGGGCGGGATACGGGGCGCGTACGGGGGAGGTGGGGCCGGCCGTACGGGCGTGACGCCAACTGAGCAACATCCTTGGTGACTTGTGTCACTGGATCGTCACTTCGCTGTCGCGAACCTGTCAGAGGTGGCGGGGCTGCCGGTGGCGGCGTGCCCGTCGGAGGCCGCGAACCTGCCGGAGGCGGCGGCCGCCAGCCGGCGGACGGCCCTGCTGCGCCGCTGGCGCTGTCGGGCGCCGTCCCGCGCGGAGGGGCGCGGGGTGACCGGATGGCCGGCGGGCCGGTCCCGGTAGTAGCCGGTGATCAGGCGCGCGTCCTCCACGTCCAGCGCGCCCGACTCCAGGGCCCAGACAAGGAGTTCGACCAGTTCGGCGCGGGCGTCCCAGCCCGCCGCGCGCCCCGGTTCGTCCTCGGCGAGCAGCCGGTAGTCGGCGGCCCTCGCGAGGAGCAGGGTCAGTTCGGCCTGGGAGGCGGGACAGGGGTCCGCGGCGGAGATGCCGGCCGCGCTGTCCGGGTCGAGGGGCACGGCGGACGTGTCCGGCCCGATCAGGCGGCGCGTCAGGCGCAGGGTCTCCAGGGAGAGGTTGGCCGCGATGCGCCGGGGGCGGCGGTGGAGGGGATAGGTCCGGACGACCTCGAAGAGGGCGCCGACCGTGAGGGAGACCGTCTCCTCCCAGTCGTACTGCGGGCGCAGCTGGCTGCGGGCGATGCGTATGGCCTTCGGGAGCATCGTCTGCACTGCGGTCCGGGCGGCGAGCCGGCCACCGGGGCCGCCCGTGACGGCCGCCCGGAGCAGCGGGAGCAGGATGCGGTCCTGGTCGCCGGAGGTCCGGCAGGCGCGCAGGGCGTCGAGCACGGACTGCGGGCCGGTGAGCGACGGGTCGCCGTACCAGCGGCGCAGGTGCAGCCGGAACGTCTCGTCCTGGCTCAGGTCCGCCCACTCGGCGTTGAGGCGGCCGATGAGCCCCTCGGTCCTGTTCGGTGGTGGTGCGTCGGTGCGCATTGGATCGTCTCCCCCTGGACGTGCTGTGGAACACGGCTGATGGTGCGCCTCACCCCTTGACCGCACGGTCGGGCAGGCCCGGACAAGGGCGGCCGGCGGGACGCGGGCCGCACGGGCAAGGTCTTGACCGGCCAACCCGGAGCCCTGGCTGGATCGTTGACACGGAAGTGATCGGTGTTGCGGGTGAGGTGGTCAGATTCTGCGCACACCGGGGCCGCCAACCGGCCTTTCTGTCACCGCAGTCGGACATAGTTGTGACACAACGGCACCCGTTCCGACCGGCCCGTTGATGCAGAATGACGGCACATCACTTACCGGACACAGACGACGCTGCGCACCCGGGCGCAGGACCAGGGGGGTCCGATGGCACGCGGGAGGAAGACCGGCCTGATGGCCTGTTCGGGGATGGCGGTCTGCCTCCTCGTACTGGCCACGGGCTGCGGCGCGAAGGACGAGAAGAAGCCCTCCGGGCCGACGGCGAGCAGCACCCAGGACGACGGCGCGAAGAAGAAGCGCGCGGCGGCCGAGCGCGACGCCCTGGCCGCGTACCGCGGGATGTGGGACGCGCAGACCAAGGCGTACTCCACGGGCAGCATGAAGGACGTCAAGCTGAGCGACTACACGACCGGCGACGCCGCGGCGAAGATCATCGATGCCTTCACGTACTACCAGAAGACGGACATCACCTACACGGGGCCGCCGGTCATCGCGCCGAAGGTCACCGCCGTCGATGTGGAGTCCTCGGTGCACACCGCCACGATCACCGACTGCGTCGACGTGACGGGGATCGTGGTGCGCCGCGCGACGGGCAAACCGATTGCAGGTGTGAAGGACGACGACCGCCGGCCCTGGACCGCGAAGGCCACCACGGCCAAGGACGGCAAGGGCGGCTGGCGGATTGTCGACTACACGATCGACAAGGACCGGACATGCTGACCCGGGGCCGGTACGCGCGCGGCGTGCTCACCGCCTTGGCCGCGGCGGCGCTGACGCTGGCCGGAACGCAGGCCGCCGTGGCCGACGGCGGCGTGAAGTGCCCGCCCGGGGCGCAGGTCTGCGACATCACCGCCGAGGACCCGGGCGAGCCCGGCGACGGCGGCGGCTCCGGCGGGGGCACGGGCGGCGGTTCCGGGGGAGGCCGGAAGTGCCACCGGGAGAACGGCCAGGAGATCCCCTGCTACGTGCCGGGGCTCGGCTTCTGGAACGAGTCCTGCTACTGGATCCTGCTCGACCCGCAGCCGCCGGCCGACGACTACATCGTCTGGGGCAACCACAAGCCGGACGAGGGCGACATCTACCACCCCACCAACTGCCCGGACTTCCCGTACAAGGGCGCCGGGACCTTCGTCCCCCGCGACACGTTCTTCCCCAACGGCACGATCGGCAAGGACGCCGGGCCCACCCCGGCCGAGCTGGCCGAGCGCGCCGTCGCGCAGATGACCCTCAAGGGCGCCGACATCGGCATCGCGCCGGAGCCGGGCCGCACGGGCCTGGTCGGGCTGCCGGTCTGGATGTGGAACAAGCAGCACCCGAACACCACCGGACCGCAGACCAGGACCGTCTCCGCCGGGGCCGTCACGGTCACCGCCACCGCCAAGGTGTCGAAGGTCGTGTGGAACATGGGCGACGGCTCGTCCGTCACCTGCACCAAGCCCGGCGAGCCCTACCGGGAGTCGTACGGAAAGCGGGAGTCGCCCGACTGCGGGCACGTCTACCGCCACACGTCGCGCGGCGAGGCCGGGAACAAGTTCAAGGTCACCGCCACGTCCACGTGGACCATCCACTGGGAGGGCGGCGGTGAGAGCGGCGACCTGACCGAGACCCGGGAGTCCGCCACCACCGTGGCCATCGGCGAACTCCAGGTCGTCGGCTGACGACCGGGACGCGCCACCGCCCGATGACGAGCACGAGCAGCGAAAGCACTGCTGGAGGCACCCATTGAGCAGGACCAAGACCGCCGCCCCGCCCTACCAGGGCGGCGCGCCGGGCACCCCCGGCCCCACCCCGGTGGCGCCCCCGCGGGCACTGAAGCAGCGACGGCGCCGCCCGGCGCTCATCGCACTGTCCCTCGCGCTGACCGCGGTCGGCGGGCTCTCCGGCGCGCTGCTGTTCACGGCGACCGGCGAGCGCACCGACGTGCTCGCCGTCAGCCACGAGGTGGCGGCCGGCGAGGTCATCGAGGACGGCGACCTCACCGAGGTCTCCATATCCCTCGACCCGGCCCTCAAGCCCGTCAAGGCGGTGGACCGGGGCAGCGTCGTCGGCAAGCGCGCCGCGGTCGCGCTCACCCCGGGCGCCCTGCTCGCCCGCGACCAGTACACGAACACCAGCCTCCTCAAGCAGGGCGACACCCTCGTCGGCGTCGCCACCAAGCCCTCCCAGCGGCCCACCACCGGGCTGTTCCCGGGGCGCAAGGTCCTCATCGTCAGCACCCCGGGCGAGAACGACGAGACGGCCGACGCCCCGCCGCAGACCATCGCGGCCACCGTCGTCGCGGTCGGCGACCCCGCCGACGCCACCGGGGTCGCCACCATCGACGTGGCCGTCCCGGCGACCGACGGGCCGGCCCTCGCGGCGCGGGCCGCCACCGGCCGGGTGGCGATCGTCGTGAAGAGCGGGAGCGGTTCCTGATGTCCGTGATCGCGCTGGCCGGCGGGACCGGGGCCCCGGGGGTGACCAGCACGGCGCTCGCCCTGCTGCTCGCCTGGCCCCTGGACCCCGGGCGCCGGCTGATCCTCGCCGAGTGCGACCCCGACGGCGGGGCCGTGCTCGCGGGCGCACTCCAGGGCCGGATGGACGCCCGCTACGGGCTGCGCAACCTCGCCGTCGCCCAGCGGAAGGACGAACTGGTCGAGGCGTTCTGGCGCCAGCTGGTCGACATCTCCGAGGACAACAGCAGCAGCCGGCTCCTGCTGCCCGGGATCACCGACCCCGCGCAGGCCGCCGGCCTTGACCCCGCCTGGGGAGGCCTCGCCGAGCTCTTCGCCCGGATCGAGGACCACCAGCACGACGTCCTGGTCGACCTCGGCCGGCGCGGTGCGTTCGGCGCGTCGGCGGTGCTCGCCAAGCGCGCGGACGTCGTCGTGATGGTCGTCCGCAACACCCTGCGCGGAGTCCAGAGCGCCCAGGTCCGCGTCGAGGCGCTGCGCAAGTCGCTGGCCGGGCCCGGCGGCACGGGCGCCGACGCGCTCGCCGTCCTGCTGGTCGAGGGCGGGCCCTACAAGTCCGGCGAGGTCGAGAAGGCCCTCGGGGTGCCGGTGCTCGCCACGGTCCCCTGGCGGCCCAAGCAGGCCGAGGTGCTGTCCGACGGCGTGGACGGCGGCAGCCGCTTCGACCGCTCCGACCTGATGCGCGCCGCCCGCGCGGCCGCCGGACCGCTGCGCGAGCGGATCGCCCTGCGCCGCGACCGCCTCGCACCCCGCGCCCCGGGCCCGTACAACCAGGGCCCGTACAACCAGCAAGGACCATACGGGGAAGGGGACATGGCCGATGCGCGCTAACCCACTGCACCCCGACCCCGTGATGCACCCCAGTCGGGCCGCCGAGCACACCGTCGCGTTCAAGCGCGGCGAGTTCGGCCCGCCCGTGCCGCCCCGGACCGACCCGCGCGCCGCGCAGCGGCCCACCGCCGGGGTCTCCTCGATCCGGGCGGTCGGCGAGGACCGCCTCCCGCAGGCGACCGTGGACTACCGGGTCGCCGGCGAGATCAAGAAGCGGGTTGCGGACCGGCTCGCCCAGGAGATCAAGGCATCGCCCCGGATGAGCCCGGAGTCCCAGGCCCAGCGCGGCCGGGCGCTGATCAACGAGGCCGTCGCCGTCTGGTCCGACGCCATCGCCGTCGAGCGCGGCGCCAGCACCACCAAGGCCGAGGACGCCGCGCTCGCCTCCGCCGTGTACGACATGCTCTTCCGGGCCGGCCGCCTCCAGCCCTACCTGGACGACGAGCGCGTCGAGAACATCCTCATCAACGGCTACGACGAGGTGTGGCTGGACTACGGGGACAGCGGACGGGTCCGGGTCGCGCCCGTCGCCGACTCCGACGAGGAGCTCCAGGAGATGCTCCGCGACCTGGCGCGCCGCACCGGGCAGAGCGAACGGACCCTGTCCACCGCCGACCCGTTCCTCGCGCTGCGCCTCGCCGACGGCTCCCGGCTCCAGGCCGTCACCGGGGTCACCCCGAAGACCTTCGTCACCATCCGCAGGCACCGCGTCAAGGACGTCGACCTGGACGGCATGATCCAACTCGGCGCCATCGACGAGACCTTGGCCGCTTTCCTCGCCGCCGCCGTGCGCGCCGAGAAGAACATCATGATCACGGGCGAGCAGGCGGTCGGGAAGACCTCACTGCTGCGCGCCCTGCTCAAGGAGATCGACCCGGACGAGCGCTTCGCGACCATCGAGACCGAGTTCGAACTCTTCGCGCACACCAACGGCTTCCACCGCCAGGTCGTGCCGATGGAGTCCCGCGAGTCCAACGGCGAACGCGGTGCCGACGGCCGGGGCGCGGGCGAGATCACCCTGCTCGACCTCATCCACCGCGCGCTGCGCATGTCGCTCTCCCGGGTCGTCGTCGGCGAGGTCCGCGGCCAGGAGATCGTCGCCATGATGCAGGCGATGACCAACGGCAAGGGCGGCAACCTCTGCACGATCCACGCCCGCCGCCCCGAGATCGTCTTCGACCGTATCGCCGAGCTGTACCTGCTGGCCCAGGACAACATGACCGAGCAGCTCGCCTACCGTCAGGCCGCCAACGGGCTCGACTTCATCGTGTTCGTCTCCATGCGCGACGAGACCCGCATCGAGGGCAAACGGCACCGGTTCGTCTCGCACGTCCTGGAGGTCACCGGCATGGGCGAGAACGGCCGCCCCGCCACCAACCGGATCTTCGCGCCCCGCCCCGGCGAGCCGAGGGCCGTCCCGCACATGCACCCCTCCTGCCTGGAGGACCTGGTCCGGGTCGGCTTCCCCGCGCACCTGCTGGACCATCCGCACGGCTCCTGGCCGCGCCCGCTGGACCTCCAGGTGATGGCCGGATGAACCTGATGCTGATGTGGGTGCTCGCCGGACTCGCCGTCGCGGGCGGCCTGGTGGGCCTGGTCACGGGACTGGTCGGTACGACGGCCCCGCCCCCCGTCCGCCGCTCCCGCAAGGGCCTCGGCGGCAGCGTGGCGCGCGACGCGGCCATGCGGCGCCGGACCCGCTGGACCGCGGGCGGCGTCCTCGGCCTGGCCGTCTGGGTGATCACCGGCGTCTTCACCGGCGGGCTGCTCGTCGGCGCCGCCGTGGTCGGGGTGCCCTGGCTGCTCTCGCCCACGAAGAACGCAACCGTGCGCATCGACAAACTGGAGGCGCTCGGCGAGTGGACCCAGCGCCTGTCCGACGTACTGCGGCTCGGCATGGGCCTGGAACAGGCGATGATCGCCAGCCGGCGCGGCGCGCCCGCCGAGCTGGAGCACGAGATCGCCGACCTCGCCGACCGCCTCCAGGTCGGCTGGCGCCCCGCCGACGCGCTGGAGTCGTTCGCCGACGCACTGGACGACGTCACCGCCGACAAGGTGCTCGCCGCGCTGATGCTCTGTGCGTCGGACCGGGGGCCCGGGCTCGCGCAGGCGCTGGAGGACCTGTCCGAAGCGGTGCGCGAAGAGGTCGGCAAGCGCCGCCAGATCGAGGCCGACCGGGCCAAGCCGCGCACCACGGTGCGGTGGATGACCATCATCACGCTCTGCGTGGTCGGGGCCGGATTCCTCGTCCCCAGCTACACCGCGCCGTACGGCACGCTCCTCGGACAGCTCGTCCTGGCCCTGCTGACGGCGGCGTTCGCCGGGGTGCTGATCTGGATGCGCTCGCTGGCCGACCACCGCCCGGTGGCCCGGTTCCTGATCGCCGATCCGCGCAGCCGGGTCAAACTGCCGGAACCGCCCGAACCGCTTCAGGAGGCCCAGTCGTGATACCCCCGGCCGCGATCTTCGCGGGCCTCGCCGTGGGCGGCGGCCTCGCTCTGCTCATCCGCGAACTGGTCGGCCCGCAGCCCGACTTGGCCGCCAGCCTGCGCCGCCTGAACGCCACCGCGCCGGAACCGGACCAGGAGACGGGCCCGGCCAGCCGGGACGACGAGTGGGGTGCCTGGCTGCTGGAACACCTCCAGGGCCTGCCCGGGGTCACCATCCCGCGCAAGGACCTGGCGCTGGTCGGCCAGACCCCCGAGCGGTTCCTGCTGCTCAAGGCGGCGCTGGCGGGCGGAGGGCTGCTGATCCCGCCGTTCGTCGTCGGCGCCTGGACGCTGATGGGGCTCGGCGTGCCGTTCTACCTGCCGGTCGTGGTGGGGCTGGTGCTCGGCACGCTGCTCTGGTTCATCCCGGACCTGTCCGTCCGGGACCAGGCGGCGCGGGCACGCGAGGAGTTCTCGCACGCGATCGCCGCCTATCTGGACCTCGTCGCGCTCAAGCGGGCCGCCGACTCCGGGCCGACCGAGGCCCTGGAACGGGCCGCCGCCGTCGGCCGGGGCTGGGCCTTCACCCGGCTCCAGGAGGCGATGATGCGGGCCCGCGTGGACAAGGTGCCGCCGTGGGAGGCGCTGGTCCAGCTGACCCAGGAGCTGGACCTGCCGGTCCTGGAGGACGTCGCCGAGATCATGCGGATGTCGGCGCACGACGGCGCCGCCGTCTACACCACGCTGCGGGCCCGGTCCAAGTCCCTGCGGACCGAACTGCTCGCCAAGCAGGCCGCCGAGGCCAACGAGGACAGCGAGAAGATGACCGCCCCCGGGGCGCTCCTCGCCGTCCTCGTGATGCTGATGGTCGCCTTCCCCGCGGTGATCAACATCATGGCGACGTAACAGCGGTAACAACCGGCTACGGGCCGAACCGCCGTCACCCCCAACAGCGTCTTCCCGCAAGGGAGTCGACGCACACGAAGAGAAGGAACGAGGAGGCTCGCAGCATGAACGCGATCAACAAGCTCACGAACCGGGCCGCTGTATCCCTGACCATGGTCCTGGCGGTGCTGGCCGACCGCGTCGAGCAGGGCGCCAAGGACCCGGACCGCGGCGACGTCAGCATCACCACGGTGATCATCTGGGTCGCCGCCGTGACGGGCGCGCTGCTCATCGCCGGCACCATCGCGACGGTCATCTCCAGGTACAACGGCAAGCTGGCGGGCATCTGATGAAGCCCGCGGTCGTCGCGCGCCGCCCGCTGGACGACCGCGGCGACACCTCGGTCCAGATGGCGATCGTCTTCCCCTTCATCATCCTGCTGACGATCGCGGTGGTGCAGGTGTCGCTCTGGTACTACGCGCGCAACGTGGCCCTGACCGCCGCGCGCGAGGGCGTCGCGGCCGCACGGGTCTACGAGTCGGGCCCGGGCGCCGGGGCGGAGCGCGCGCAGGCCGTGCTCGGCCGGATCGCGGGCAACACGCTGCTCGGCCCGTCCGTCTCCACGGGCGGCAGCACGGCGGAGCGCATCCGCGTCCAGGTCACCGGACGCGCACCGTCGCTGCTCCCCGGGGTGCCGGGGCTGACGATCACACAGAGCGCGTCCGGGCCGGTGGAGCGCTGGACGACCGGGGGATGAAGTGAACTGGGACGACCGGGGGAGCGAGGCGATCCAGGCCGCGATCGTCACGCCGCTGATGATCATTTTCCTCTGCCTGGCACTCGCGGGCGGCCGGGTGGTGACCGCCGGGAACAAGGTGGACGCCGCCGCCGAGGACGCGGCCCGCGAGGCGTCCATCTCACGCACCGCCGGGGCCGCGCGGAGCAACGCGCTGGCCGCGGCGCAGGAGACCCTGGCCGACCAGGGCCTCACCTGCTCCGGCACGCGGGTCAGCGTGGACGCGTCGGGGCTCAACGCCCCCCTGGGCACCGTCGGAACGGTCCGCGTGACCGTCGCGTGCACCGTTCCGCTGTCCGACCTGATGCTGCCGGGCGCCCCCGGCAGCCACACCCTCACGTCGACGTTCACCTCGGCGGTCGACGCGTACCGGGAGCGCGACTGATGCGTACGTACGACGACCGGGGCGGCATCGCCGTCTACAGCGCCATCATCACCGTGGCGCTCCTCGCCGTCATCGGGATCACCGTGGACGGCGGCGGCAAGCTGCGCGCCACGGAGCGGGCCGACGCCATCGCCATGGAGGCCGCCCGGGCCGGTGGCCAGGCCATCGATCCTGCCCAGGCCATCCCGGGCAAGGCCGTCGTCGCCCAGCCCGCCGCCGCGCAGGCCGCCGCCGCGGCGTACCTCTCGGCGGCCGGGGCGCACGGCAGCGCGACGGTGTCGGCCGACGGGAAGCGGGTGACGGTCACCGTGACCGACACGTACGACACGCGCTTCCTCACGGTCGTCGGCATTTCCTCCATGTCCGTCCACGGGGAGGGGCACGCCACGCTCATCCACGGTGTCGTCGCCCCGGAAGGGTCGTGATCGCGGTGCGTACGGTTGGCAATCTGATACGGGCCCTGCTGAGCCTGGCCGTCCTGGCGGCGCTGCTCGTCGGGCTGCCGGTGCTGCTCTGGTGGGCGACCGGCCTCGTCCTCGGCAACGGCATCGAGGACCTGACCCACCTGTTCTCCCGGCAGGACACCGGGGGCGCCTTCCTGCTCCTGCTCGCCGCAGCCGGCTGGGTCGGCTGGGCGGGCTTCGCCTTCTCCGTCCTGCTGGAGATCCCCGCGCAGCTGCGTGGCCGTACGGCCCGTCGGCTGAGCGGCCTCGGGGCGAGCCAGCGGGCGGCCGCGACGCTGATCGGGGGCATCCTGGTGCTCCTGCCGACGGCGGGCTCGGCCCTCGCCGCACCGGCCGCCGCGCCGGTGTCCGTGACCCAGTCGTACGCCCACACCGGCGCCCAGGACACCGCGCACGCCTCGGACGCCCGCACCACGCGGCAGGCCGCGTCGGCCGACTCGTACACCGTGCGGGACGTCCGTCCGGCCGAGAGCCTGTGGAGCATCGCGGAGGACCGGCTGGGCGACGGCAACCGCTGGCACGAGATCGCCAGGCTCAACGAGGGCCGGGTGATGACGGACGGCACGGTCTTCCACGCCCAGGGCTTCCTCCAGCCCGGCTGGAAGCTGCGGATGCCGGCCGGCACGGGGGCCGCCCACGAGGCGGCGGAGTCCTCCGCCGGAACGGCGACCGTCCGCCCCGGCGACTCGCTGGGCGCCATCGCGGACCGCGAACTCGGCGACCCGGCGCGCTACGGGGAGATCTTCGACCTCAACCGGGGTGCGGAGCTGCCGGGCGGCGGCACGTTCACGAACCCGGACCTGATCATCCCGGGCCAGAAACTGAAGCTGCCGGCGTCGGGCCCGCAGGAAGCGGACCCGGCCGCCCCGGGACCGGCGAAGCCGAAGCCCACGGCCCCGGCGCCGGACGAGTCGTCCCGCCCCGCACCCACGAAGCCCAAGCCGGCGGACCCGGCCCCCGCGAAGCCGAAGCCGCAGGAGACGGCGAAGCCGAAGCCCGCGGAGTCGGCCAAGCCGCAGCCCGCGGAGTCCGCGAAGCCGCACCCGGCCGAGAGCGCCAGGCCCGCCCCGGCCAAGCCGGCGGAGACGGCGAAGCCGAAGCCCGCCGAGACGGCGAAGCCGAAGCCCGCCGAGACGGCGAAGCCGAAGCCCGCCGAGACGGCGAAGCCGAAGCCCGCCGAGACCGCGAAGCCGAAGCCTGCCGAGACCGCCAAGCCGAAGCCCGCCGAGTCGGCGAAGCCGACCCCCGCGCCCGAGCGGGACAAGCCCGAGGCGGCGGCCCCCGCCGACACCGCATCCGCCGACGAGGACACCGGCTTCTCCGCCCGTACCGGCGCCGGAATCGGCGCCCTGCTCGCCGCCGGGGTCCTCGGCGTCCTCGGCACGCGCCGCATCGTGCAGCAGCGTCGTCGGCGCCCCCGGCGCCGCATCGCGTTGCCCGAGGGCGACGCGGCCGTGCTGGAGAGGGACATGCGGGCGGCCTCGGCGGACGTGCCCGAGGGGCTCGATCTGCTGGACCGCGCCCTGCGCACCCTCTCCGCCGAGCTGGCGCGCGAGCGCACCGCGCTGCCCCAGCTCGACGCCGTTGTCGTCACGCCGGACGGGGCCGCGCTCCACCTCTGCGAACCGGCCGCCCCCGTAACGCCGTTCGTGCCCGTGGTGAGCGGGGAGGAGATCTGGTGGTGCCCGAAGGGCTCGGAGGCGCTGCTGCTGGCCGAGGGGGCCTCGGCGACCGCGCTCCCGTATCCGGCGCTGATCAGCCTGGGCACCAGCTTCGAGGGGTTCCCGGTCCTGGTCGACCTGGAGCGGATCGGGATGCTCCGGCTCGACGGCGAGGCGGACGACGTACGGTCCGTGCTGCTGGCGCTGGCCGTGGAGCTGGCGTCCGACTCGTTGCACGCCGAGCACACGGTCCGGCTGGTCGGCTTCGGCGAGGAGCTGAAGACGGCGTTCCCGGGCCGCGTCGTGTACCACGCGACGCTGGCCTCCGCCGTCACCGGCCTCCGCGACCACGACGAGGCGCAGCGGCGGGCGCTGGCGGAGAGCGGGGCGGAGAGCCTGCGGGAGGCGCGGCTGATGGGGGCCGGGGCGGACGCCTGGGCGCCGCAGATCGTGCTGTGCGCCCTGCCGCTGACCGGCACTGACCCGAGCGCCCTCGACCTGCTCGAACTGACGGCGGCGCAGCCCCGCACCTCGCTGGCGGCGGTGACGAGTGCCGACTCCGGCCTCGGACTGCCGGAGACCTGGAGCGTCGACGCGGCGCCCGGCGTCGTCGTCACCATTCCGGAGACGGACCTCGAAGTGATGCTGCAACGCCTCGAACCCGCCCAGTACGCGGCCCTGTTGGAGCTGATGGCGGTCGCCGGGCGGCCCATGGACGAGCCGACGCCCGACTGGGCGCGGCCGCAGGACCCACGACTCACGCTCGCCGTCATGGCCGCCCCGGAACCGGAGGCCGCCGGGAAGGACGGGAACCCGATGCACACCGCCCCCGTGGAGGAAACGATCACCGCTCCGGCCCCGGTGCCCGCCCACCCGTACATCCGGGTGCTCGGGCCGGTCGAGATGGAGTCCGCCGAGGGTCCGGTCGAGTCCAACCGCCGCGGCCGGCTGACCGAGATGGCCGCCTGGCTCGTCCTGCACCCGGGCCTGGAGCACCGCGCGCTGGACGAGGCGATCTGGCCGGGCCGGGAGGTCGGGCACTCGCTGCGCAACTCCAACGTGAGCAAGCTGCGCGCCTGGATGGGCGGCCAGTCCTATCTGCCGTTCGTGACGGACGGGCGGTACGCCTTCGCCCCGTACGTGCGGTGCGACTGGCTGGACTTCCAGGAGCTGTACCAGGAGGGCATGCACGCCCGGGGCACCGCCGCCGACACCGCGCTGGCGCGGGCGCTCTCGCTGGTCCGGGGCACCCCGTTCGCGGGGACCAATCCGCGCAACTACCTGTGGGCGGACACCATGTTCCACGACATCGTGTCGTCGGTCGTGGACGTCGCCCACGAGCTGGCGGAGCGGTGCCTGGCCGCCGGTGACCTCACCGGCGCGGTCGCGGCGGCCACGCGCGGCCTGGTCGCGTCCCCGGAGAGCGAACTGCTCACCCGGGACCTGTTCCGGGCCCACGCGGCGCGCGGCGACCGGTCCGCCGTCATCGAGGCGGCGGACCGGCTGAACCGGCTCAACGAAGAGCTGGGCACCGACGCGGAGGACGAGACCATCGACCTGCTCCGGGACATCCTGAAGGCCCTGCCGGAGACGCCCGTCGTGGGGGCCACCTCGGCGGCCTAGCCCTCCAGGGGCTCGTACGCGAACCAGTCGAAGTGCACCGCGCCGCTCTCCGCGTACAGGCCGATCACCCGGCCCGTGAAGCCGCCGGTCACCTCCGTGGAGAGGTAGCGCCCGTCGAGGGAGCCGAGCGCGGTGAACGTGCCGTCCGGCTCCTCGACGCCCAGGGAGACGGTGTCGGGGCCCGTGCACGGGTCGAGCGGGGCCCGGGTGGGGACGATGTCGATCCCGAGCACCACCGGTCCCGGGGGCGCGGGGCGGGAGGCGACCACGGTGCGGAGCGGGCCGATCCGGGCGACGAGCCTGATCTCGCCGCCGTCCGCCTCGACCGCGTAGTGGTGCGCCTCGTCGAGCCGGACCGCGAGCCCGCCGCAGCCGTCCGCCGCGTCCGCCAGCGTGCGCGCCCGGCACGCCAGATGCTGCTGGCGGCGGCCGGTGAACACCGCGTCCGGGTCGTCCAGCGTCGAGCCGCGCCCGTGCAGGGTCAGCCAGCCGGGGCGCTCCTTCGTCCCGGCCCGCCCGGCGGTGGAGCGGCGCGGCGAGATCCAGTACGGGCGCGGCTCGGCCAGGTCGAAGTCGTCCCGGGCCGGGGTGGCGGGGGCGGGCGCCAACGGCCACGGGGGTGCCGGGAGTTCGGTGCTCACCTCGCCGACGACGGGCCAGCCGTCCACCCAGGTCACCGGTGCGAGGAAGGTCTCCCGGCCGAGCACGTGCCAGCCCGGGGTGCCGCCGCCCGGCCGTACGCCGAGGAGCACCAGCCACCACGAGCCGTCCGGGCCCTGCACCAGGTCTCCGTGGCCGGTGTTCTGGATGGGGTGCTCGCGGCCCCGGTGGGTGAGCACGGGGTTGTCCGGGCACGGCTCGAACGGCCCGGAGGGCGAGGGGCCGCGCGCCACGGAGACGGCGTGCCCGCGCTCGGTGCCGCCCTCGGCGATGACCAGGTACCAGTGGTCGCCGATCCGGTAGAGGTGCGGGGCCTCCGGCGCCTTCGCCCCGGGCGCCCCGGACCAGATGCGGCGCGGTTCGCCGAAGGCCTCGCCGGTGAGCGGGTCGATGCGGACCTGGGAGACCCCGGCCACGGTGCACCAGCAGGTGCCGTCCTCGTCCCAGGCCAGGTCCGGGTCGATGCCGGGCACGCCGGGGAGCGGGACCGGGTCGGACCAGGGGCCGGCCGGGTCGGTCGTGGTGAACAGCAGGTTGCCCACCTCGACATTGGTGACGACGAGCCAGAACCGGCCGTCGTGGTGCCGGAGCGTCGGCGCGTAGATGCCGCCGGAGGTGCGGGTCTCTGGGGTCAGGCGCAGCTGCTCGGGCCGGTCGAGGACGTTGCCGATCTGCGTCCAGTTGACCAGGTCGCGGCTGTGGAAGAGCGGGATGCCCGGGAAGTACTCGAAGCTGGAGCACACCAGGTAGTAGTCGTCGCCCACACGGCAGACGCTGGGGTCGGGGTGGAACCCGGGGATCACCGGGTTTCTGACGGTCGTGCCCGTCTGGTCTCGGACTGGCATGGCATCCGTTCCTGTACGTCGCGCGTGCTGCCGGAAGAAGGCGTCGAGGCGTCTGTGTCGAAGCGCTTCGATACGGACGTGACCCTAGTAACCGGGTGCGCGCGCGACAAGAGGGCTTCGGGCGAAGAAAGTCCTGGGCGGATGCGCGGTGTCCGGACGGCGCGCGGAGGCCCGCCCGGGCGGGGTGCCGGACGGGCCTCCGGGGCCGACGGGGGAGGGTGATCCCGTCGTGGGCGGTCTCAGCCCGTCCGGCGGCGCCTCAGCGCGAACCAGGTGAGGGCGCAGGCGGCGAGCACCACGGCCCCGGCGCTCCCGGCGCCGACCGGCGTGGCGAGCAGGCTCAGCCGCGAGTCGTCCTCCTTCGAAGCGCTTGCGGCGGAGGCGACGGCGCCCGGCTTCGCGCTCTTCGCCCCTTCGGATGCCGTGGGCTCCCGGTCGGTCCCGGTCCCGCCGCCGAAGCGGAAGACCGGACTGTCATCGGCGCGCGGTGTGCCGGAGACGTCCACGTCCAGCGAGAGCGGGACCACGATCCCCTTGGCCCGGGCGCCCGGCTCGGCGATCTGCGCCTGGATGTAGTAGGTGCCCGGCACGTCGTAGGCGTCGGGGGCGCTGCTCGGCGTGGCGCGCGGCTCGGTGATCTCCCAGGGGCCGCAGACCCGCTCGATGTGTCCGGTCCGGCGTGCGAAGAGCTCCGTCAGCCTGTTGTCCTCGTTGCACAGCGTCGACGTGCGCGTCGCGTCGTAGACCGTGACGGCCAGTCCGGCGGTGGTGGCGGGCGGGAAGTCGTCGGGGATGTCCACACCGGCCTTGACCGTCAGCCGCTGCCCCGCCTTCAGCTCGACCCGCCAGAAGGGTGCCTCGCCGACGGTGATGGACTGGCGGTGGGTGCCCGGGCCGATCGGGGTGGCGCCGTTGAAGGAGAAGCCCCCTTCGGCATCGGCTCCGACGCGGGGCTCCGGAGGTGTGACCGCGGTCGCCCGGGCCGTCCGGTCGGCGATGCCGATGAGCAGTTCGACGGGCATGGCCGTATCCCCGGCCTTCGTCACGTGGTTCTCCACCCGGACGCAGCCCATGTCGTCCTCCGCGGGCTTGTCGGGCTTCCCCCCGGCCCCGCTGCGGCCTCCGGCGGAGATGACGTTGGCCCACCCCATGGACTGGTCGAACTCCCGCAGCCAGGAGCGGGGTTCGGTCTCGTCGGCGGGACCCGCGGCGACGGTGATGATGGACCCGCGTGCGTAGCCCTTCTCGGCGACGGCGGTGGCGCTCACCTGGAGCAGCTGGTCCTGCCGCTTCTTGACCCGGTAGTAGAGGTCCCGTCCCCCGGTGAACTCGTCCAGGTACTGGCCGGGCTCGACCAGCGGTGCGTTCCGGCAGCCGTCGAGCGAGCCGTCGACCGGCTTCCCGGTGGCCTGGTAGGTCCGCCACTCCTTGCGGAACAGGGTGTCCAGATCGGAGATCAGCGCGTCCGCGTCGTCGGAGTCCGTGTACGCGCCGCCCGTCACGTCGGCGATGCACTTCAACTGGGCGCGGGCCGAGGCGGGTGCGCGGAATCCGATCACGTCCACGGCCAGGTCGATCCCCTGGTCCTTGAGCTCGCGGGCCACGTCGCACGGGGGCGGCGGGGCACAGGTGTCCTCACCGTCCGAGACCAGGACGACCCGGCGCTTGCCGCTCGGGCCGAGGTCCTTGGCCGCCGCGCGCAGCGAGACCCCGATGGGGGTGAACCCGACGGCCTCGAAGCCGGCGATCCGGCTCTTGGCGTCGGCCCGCGCCGCCCGGTCCATCGTGGCCACGGGCAGCACCGGTTGCGTGTCGGCGCAGCCCTTCTTCCGGTTCTCCCCGGGGTACGTGGCGCCGTACACGCGCAGTCCCAGCTCGGCCCGGGCGGGCGCCTTGTCGATGATCCGGGTGACCGCCTGTTTGGCTGCGGAGAGCCGGGTCCGGCCCTTGCCTGCGTCCGCCTGGTTCATCGACCCCGAGAGGTCGAGGACCAAGTCGATCCTGGCGGGCTCCGGCGTCTCGGGCGCCGCGGCGGGAGTCGCGCCGGCCTGCGTCGCCGACGCCAGGAGAGCGGCGGCCAGTAGCACGGGAAGAGCGGCGCGTGCGCGGCGTCTCCAGGATGTCGGATTCACGAGGTGCTCCCAAGAGGTCGGTCCGTCGGTCGGCGGGACGGAGGGCGGATCATTCACCTCCACGGACGATAAGCAACTGCAAACGGTTCCGCACTCCTTGAACTCCCTCGTGTTGAGTGGGTTGTGGTGAATTTCGCGAGGTTCAAAATTCCGTCTGCAACGTGTCTGCCGGTCTCCTCGCGCTGCCCGTACGGCTACGGCGGGCGGGCACCTCGCCGGGGCACCCCGGCCGGGCAGCCCGAAGAGGGAGCTGCCGGGGCGGCGGCGGGGTCGGCAGGCTGAGGGCATCGCACCGCTCCCCTTCCCTTCTGCTCCGAGGAGTCCTCCCATGGCACTGACCGCCGACCGGCCCACCGCGACGAAGGACACGACGGGCCCGCTCGCCACCGGCCGGCCGGACCTCGCCGTCCGCTCCCGGCTCGCCGCGCTCAACGCGTTCCTGATGAGCGGGCTCACCCTGTGGCTGGGCCTCGTCACCCTCAACAACCTCAACGACTTCGGCACCAACAAGGCGCTCATCGGCCAGATGCTGACCATGCGCGACCTGGTGAAGGACCCGATACGGGGCAACGGCCTGGAGTGGCGCGCGATGCCCGAGTCCATGGCCACGCCCGCGCTGATCGGCGTCATCGTCTACGAGCTGCTGATCGTGGCCCTGCTCGCCCGGGCGGCCTACGGGCTGTGGCGCAGGGCGCGCGGCCTGGAGACCGGGATCGTCGTGACGCAGCGCGCCAACATCGCGCTGGGCGCCTTCGCCGGGCTGTTCCTGCTGTTCCTCTCGGGCGGCATGTTCTTCGGCTACTGGATCTACATCGGCGCCGCCCAGCAGGTCCACTTCACCGGGCTCATCATCGGCCTGCTCGCCGCCCTGCTGGTCAACCTGCCGTCGGTGACGGGCGCCCAGCAGGAACGCTGATGCTCAGTCAACTCGACTGACTGCACTGCCCCGTCGGCGGTCCTTCCGATACGGCCCCTTCCCCAAAAGGGGTATCGGAACGCCCGCCGATGGGGCATGTGTGTGTCCGGGGCCCGTCATTAGTGTCCCTGGTCATGGGGGCATACACCGCACAGATCAATTCCGGGACACCGACTTCCACCCTGCGGATCGCAGGTGCGGCACGCGCCGCGGTCCTCTTCCTCGAAGAGGCGCGCGTCAGTGTGCAGATCGTCTTTCTGATGCGTTTCCTGGCCGCCGCCGCGGTCACCGCCGGGGGCGGGCTCGCGGGGGTGGGGCCCGGGCTGGCCGCCCCGGCGGTCAGCTGGGTCCTGGCGACGCTCTTCACGTACGGCATCAACGGGGTGTCGGACGTCCAGGAGGACCGGCTGAACCGGACCGGGCGGCCGATCGCCCGGGGCGACCTCTCGCCGACGACGGCCGCCCGGCTGACCTGGCTCTCCGCGGCCGGATCGGTCATCACCGCGCTGGCCTGCAACAACGTCCTGCTGATCACGTTCGTGCTGGCCTTCCTCTTCCTGGGGTACGCCTACTCCGCCGCGCCCTTCCAGCTCAAGCGCAGCGCGGCCGGCACCTCGGGGTCCGTCCTGCTGATGGGCCTGCTGACGTACGCGGCGGGCTGGACGGCCGCGGGGGAGGGCCGGCCGCCGGGCGCGATGCTCGTCCTGGCCGCCGTGATGTCGCTGTGGATGTGCGTGGTGGGCGCCGTGACCAAGGACTTCTCGCACGTCCGGGGCGACGCCGCGGCCGGGCGCCGCACCTCGGTGACCGCCTGGGGCGACACCACCGCCCGGCTGGTCGGCGGGGCCGGTGCCCTCCTGACCGGCGGAGGCTTCCTGGCCGCCGCGCTGACGGGCTGGCCGGCGCTGCTGGGCCCGGCGGCCGCGGTCCTGGCGGGCGGGTCCCTGGTGGTGGCGGGGCTCTGCTGGTCGACGCGGGGCGACGCGGCCCGGGGCCGCACCCCGTACCGCGCCTTCATGGTGACGCAGCACCTGGTCCATCTCACCCTGTTCGCCGGGCTGTTCGTCACCGCCTGACCCGGCCGGCATCCGCCCCGCACACGCTCCCGTGTGCGGGGCCGAGCCGTTTCAGAAACGGCGGCGGGGCGGTTCCGGCTGGGGAAGCAGGCCGCGTTCGACCGCCTTGTTCACGGCGTCGATCCGGGAGACGGCGTCGAGCTTGGTGAAGATGTTCCGCATGTGCCGCTTGATGGTCCCCTCGGCGATCCCGAGCTTCACCGCGATCTGGCGGTTGCTCATGGCCTGGGCGACCAGCGCCAGTACCTCCGACTCGCGCTCGGAGAGGCAGCCCGCGCCGTCGGGTGCGGGCTGCGGGGCACGCAGGCTGTCGGGCGAGACGGAGACGGTCACGGTGCGCAGCTCGCCGCCCTCGCGGGAGCGGACGGCGGAGATCAGCGTCTCGCGGCCGGTGCTCTTGTGCAGATAGCCGCTGATGCCGAGCTGCAGCAGCTCCTGCACCAGCTGCTGCCCGTCGTACATGCTCAGCACGATGATCCGGAGGCCCGGATCGCCCTGGAGCAGTCTGCGGACGGTGGCCGGGGGATCGTTGCGCGGCATCTCGATGTCGAGCAGGACGACGTCCGGGCGGTGCGCGGCGGCCAGCCGGATCGCGTCCTCGCCGTTGCCGGCCTGGGCGACGATCTCGAAGCCGGGCTCGGAGCGCAGCAGGTCGCACAGCGCCTCGCGCAGCAGCGTGTGGTCGTCGGCGACGAGGATGCGTACGGATTCGGGGGAGGTCTCGTTCATCGGAGGGCCCGGTCCTCCTTGATCGGTATCCACATGGTGACGTGCGTGCCGCGGCCCGCCGAGGAGCCGATGTGCAGAGTGCCGCCGAGCAGGTCGGTGCGTTCCTGGAGGCCGGTGAGGCCGTTGGTGCGGCCCCCAGCGAAGACCTGTTCCACGTCGAAGCCGAGGCCGTCGTCGATGATCTCGCTCTGGATCTCGTGCGGGGCGATGTCGATGTGGACGACGATGTTTCCCGCCTCCGCGTGCCGGAAGGCGTTGCGCAGGCACTCGCGGACCATGACGAAGACCTCCTCCGCCACGGGCGCCGGAATCCACTCGTCCAGCCCCCGCACCCACAGCTGTACGGGGACGCCCTCGTCCCCCATGGAGGCGACGAAGTCGGCGAGCGCCGCCTCCAGGCAGCCCGTGATGGCGGGGCGGCGCAGTTCGGTGACGAGTTCCCGGGTGTGGGCGAGGGTCTCCAGGATGGCGTCCTGGGCGGCCCGCACCTCCTTGGGCACGTCGGCGTTCTGCCGGGCCACCTGGAGCTCGTACAGCTCCAGCTGGCGCATGGCGAGGCTGAGGGAGTTGCCGATCTGGTCGTGGATCTCGCGGGCCAGCTTGCGGTGGCCCTTGTCGTGCACCTCGCGGACCCGGGCGAGCATGAACGAGTCGTAGGCGATCGAGCCGACCTCCAGGCGCCTGCCGATGCCCTGCTGGAGGGCGCGGATGGCGGCCGAGTAGGCCCGGTCGGCGCCCTCGACGCCCGCGGTGCACTCCAGCAGGCGTTCCAGGACGGTGTCGAAGAGGATCACCCCGGCCCGCACGGAGTGCGTGAGGTGGACGCCCTGCTGGACCCGGGCGCTGCCGAGGTCCACGACCTCGGCGATGTGGCTGTCGGAGACCTCCGTCAGGCCGGCCTCCAGGCTGTCGGCGCAGTCCCGGAAGACACGGCGGCCCTGTAACTCGCACTGCGCCCAGACCTCGTCGTCGGCGGCGAGCGGACTGCTGATCCCGCGGAGCCGGGCGTGGTAGAGGGCGATGACCTCGTCCTCGTACGCCCTGAAGCGTTTCACTGGCGGGCCGCCCTGGCGGCTGCCGAGGCGGCTCTGCGCCGGTTCTCTCATCACGCTCTCCTCCCCCGGGGCTCAACTGCTTCTCTAGCGCTGAACCGGTGCAGGATAAGCCGATTTGCGGACTGCGTGGCGGTGATGGCTGGAATCAGCCATTGCTGCCACGCCTCAGCCGCGGCGGCGCAGCACGGCGGCGCGGACCTTCAGGAGGTTCGGCACCAGCGTGTAGACGACCGCCGGAACGACGATCCCGGTGATCACCAGAGTGCGCAGAAGCATCGGGAAGCCCTTCACGTACGGGCCGACCACCAGCTGGACCACGGTCAGGGCGGCGAACACCGCGATCCAGGTGAGCAGGGCGCGCATGTGGACGGAGGGCAGCGCGGCCGGCTGTGCGGGGGCGGCGGAGCGGGGCTGATTCCGGTCGGCGGCGGCGGAAGCGGCGGCGGGGCGGGCTGCGGTGGTCATGAGGAGTCCCATCCAGGTTGGTGTGCGAGGCATACGGAAGGCGTTGCGGCGGTGCTGTCGCTGGTCCTGTCCTGGGGCCTGGGCGGTGGTGCTGCCCTCGGCGACGTGTTCCACTCTGCCAACCAACTAGTTGGATGTCAACCATCCAGTTGGTTGGCATCCGGGGGGAGCCGTTCTACGCTGGTGGCATGACCTCGGACACGACCCCCACCAAGGAACGGCTCCTCGCTGCGGCGAAGGAGGAATTCGCTGCTCACGGCATCGCCGGGGCGCGCGTCGACCGCATCGCGGAGCTGGCCGGCGTGAACAAGGAACGGATCTACGGCTACTTCGGCAACAAGCAGAAGCTGTTCGACGCCGTCGTGGGGCGTGCGCTGGACGAGCTCGCCGCGGCCGTTCCGCTGAAGGGCGGCGACGACCCCGCCGAGTACGTGGGCCGGGTGTACGACTTCCACCGCGACAACCCGGTCCTCGTCCGGCTCTTCTTCTGGGAGGGCCTGCACTACCGCGACGGCGTCCTGCCCAACGAGGAGGGCCGCCGCGGCCACTACGAGGAGAAGATCGCCGCCCTCGCGGAGAGTTTCGGGACCGAGGCGTCGCCGCAGGTCGCGGCCTGCCTGCTGAGCCTGATCGGGCTCGCCGCCTGGCCCAACGCGGTGCCGCAGCTGGCCCGCCTGATCATCGGCCCCGACGCGGAGGCGGCCGGCGGCCTCGACCTGCGCGCCCATGTCGTGGCCTTCGCCCGCCAGGCCCTCTCCGACGTCCCGCTCGCTTCCCCGGCGGCCTGAGGAGCACTTCCCCCCAGCGGCCGGACACCCCCGGGGCATCCGGCTACCACTTTCGGTCCGCGGCCACCCGGACTAGGAGGCAGTGACGGCCTCCACGGCCCTTCGCGCGTCTAGCGTTCCTTGCATACGGGTGGCCCCCGCGGCCACCGACAAGGACCCCTGGGGGTAGGGCATGTCGCAGAACCGCGCGGCTCCGGGCCGTGTCCGTGAAGTCCCGTCTGGCCCGCGACGCCTGGCACGCACTCTCGCCGCACCGGCCGAAATCCCGAGTACGTCCAGTACGAGGGATGCCGGCCGGCACGCCGAGAGCACGCACCAGACGCCGCACGCCACGCCCTCCGGGCGTACGGCGGGACTTCACGGACGCGACCCGGCAGTCGCAGCCTCTTTGCCGGTAAGCGTCAACTCGCCGCAGCTGATCCCGCAGCAGGCGACCCACGTCATCCTCTCCGTCCGCGACGACCTCCAGCGCTACGGCCTGGAGCGCATGCTCGGTGCCGTGGACACGGTCGGCACCTGCCGGGCCTTCGCCCAGCTGTCGGCCGCCGTGGACGCGGTCGGCGACCCGGCGACCGACGTGCTGCTCATCGTGCCGGAGCCGGCCGACCTGGACGGCGACTCCGTGCTGCACCGCGTCGCCGCGTACGGGGTGCGCGTGCTCCTGCTCCTGCCGGACACCCGGTCCTTCGACCTCGACCGGGTCGCCTCCGTGGCGGGTGCCTCGCTGCTGTTCTCCGACGGCCTCGACGCGGCGGCCCTCGGTGACGTGCTCGGCGCGATGCGGGCCGGCGAGGCGCGCATACCGGCCGCCCTGACCCGGCCCCTCCTCGAACTCGCCGGACGCGGCGCCCGCGAGGTGCCGGCCGCGCCCCGGCTCACGCCGCGCGAGCGCGAGGCCCTGACGCTCGTCGTGGACGGGCTCAGCAACAAGCAGATCGGGCGCCGGCTGCGGATCTCCGAGCACGGCGCGAAGCGGCTGGTCGCCAACATCCTGGCCAAGCTCAACTGCCCCAACCGCACGCTCGCCGCCGCCCGCGCCCTGCGCGAGGGCCTGTGCGGCGCCGCCCCGCAGGCCGCCGCCCACGCGCCGGCCTCCCCCTACGGAACCGGCTGGTGAAGACATGACGAACCCCGCGCACGGTGCCACCCGCGCCGCCTTCTTCGACGTCGACGAGACGCTGATCAACACCAAGAGCATGTTCGACTTCCTGCGGTTCTGGATGGCTCGCCACGGCGACGACGGCTCCGGCCACGCCGCCGTGATGGCCGGCGTCCGCGAGGCCGCCGCGTCCGGCGTGCACCGCTCGGAGATCAACCGCCGCTACTACCGCAGGTTCGCCGGGGTCCCGGTGGACGAGCTGCGCACCGCCGGGCGCGAGTGGTACGAGGCGTACCGGCGCGGGCCCGCCGCCGTCACCGTCGCCACCTGGGCCGCCGCGAGCCGGCACCGGGAGGCGGGGGACCTGGTGGTGCTGGTCTCCGGCTCGTTCCGGGGCTGCCTGGACCCGCTCGCCGAGGACCTGGGCGCCGACCTCATCCTCTGCTCGGAGCCGGTCGTCGGCCCCGGCGGACGGCTCACCGGCGAGGTGGAGCGCCCGATGATCGGCTCGGTGAAGGCCGACGCGGTCCGCGAGACCGTCGCCCGACTCGGCCTGAACGCCCAGGAGTCGAGCTGTTACGGGGACCACGCGAGCGACCTGGACATGCTGCTCGCGGTCGGCCGCCCCGTGGTCGTCGGCGGCAACGACCGGGTCCTGATGGAGCACGCCCAGCGGCTGGACTGGCCGGTCCTCCCGTCGGCCCCGGGCCGGCTGCGTACGGCGGGTGCCTGGGCGGCGGCGGAGCTCACGGGGCTCGCGGACCGGCCCACGCCCGCCGCTTCCCCCCTCACCGCCCCCGTCGCAACGCGATAGCGGTGAGCACCAGCCCGTCGCGCACCGCCCAGTGCCCGGTGAACCAGCCCAGGCGGGCGCCGTCCAGCACCGGCCCCGGCACCATCAGCCGGGCCCGGAAGGTGCCCGCCTCCGGGTCGAACGCGAGGCGGGCGTCCCGGAAGCCGAGCCAGCGCCCGGTGAGCGGGAACCACGTCTTGTAGACGGTCTCCTTCGCGCTGAACATCACGGTCGGCCAGTGCACTTCGGGCCTGACCCGGGCCAGCTCGGCCAGGTGGTCGCGCTCGGCGGGCACGGAGATGTGCCGCACCATCCGCTCCTCCAGGGGCGCGTGGCACTCCGCGTCGATCCCGACGCTGTGGAAGCGGTCGCTCCGGGTCAGCGCCGCCGCCCGGTAGCCGTCGCAGTGGGTCATGCTGCCGGTCACCCCGGCGGGCCAGCGCGGCTCGCCCTTGGTGCCCGGGAGGACCGGTGCGGGGGCGACCCCCAGCGCCGACATCGCGCGGCGGGCGCAGTGCCGGGTGGTGGTGAACTCCCGGCGCCGCTGCTCCACGCACTTCGCGAGCAACGGCTCCTCCTCCGGGAGGACCCGGGCGCCCGGCAGGTCGGCGGTGGCGTCGGCGCAGGCGACGGCGGACGGCAGGATCTGCTGGATCACTTCTGCTCCTGGGGGCGAACGCGCCGGAGAGCCGGCGCACCGGGGCCGGCCGGATTCGGCGGCCCGCTGCCATCCCAGGACAGGTCACGGCAGTCGTGCGTTACGCCTTCGAGCATGCGCCGTCGATGCCTCTTCCGCTACATGCCCCTTCGGCCACCCCCTGCCCCTGCCCGCATGGGTACCCCGAATGGCCACCCCGTACGAGGGCTCATAAAAGCCATATTGAGCGACGAATTGGCGCGGACTAGCTTCGAGTCATCGAAATCCGAATCCGAAATCCGAAAGACTTCGAACCCGGGAGAAAACGATGCCCCATCCCTTTCTGGCCCGACTGGAATCCTTCCGCGATTCCGAGGCCGTCGCCTTCGAGGGCCGCAGTTACCGTTACGAGGACCTGCTGAGGCTCGTGGACGAGTGGCGCGGCTTCCTCGACCGCCACCGGGTCCGCCCCGGCGAGGTCGTCACGCTGGAGGGGGCGTACTCCCCGCAGGCGTGCGCCGGTCTGCTGGCGCTCATCGAGCGCGGGGTCGTCGTCGTCCCCCTCACCGTCCTGCCCGCCGCCAAGCGCGCCGAGTTCCTGGACGTCGCCGAGGTCGAGGTCGTCGTCCAGGTGGACGAGGGCGGCGTGCACCGCTGCGAGCGCACCGGCCGCCGCGCCGACCACGCCCTCTACGGCGAGCTGCGCGACGCCGGCCGGCCCGGCCTGGTGCTGTTCAGCTCGGGCACGACCGGCCGCAGCAAGGCGTCCGTGCTCGACTTCGACAAGGTCCTGGCCCGCTACGGCGAGCCGACCCGGCCCTCGCGCATCCTGTCCTTCCTCAGCCTGGACCACATCGGCGGCGTCAACACCCTGCTGCACACGCTCAGCCAGGGCGGCACCGTGGTCACCGTCGCGGAGCGCACCCCGGACGCCGTCTTCGCGGCGATCGCCGAGCACCGGGTGCAGATCCTGCCGACCACGCCCACCTTCCTGAACATGGTGCTGATCTCCGGCGCCCACGAGCGGTACGCCACCGACTCGCTGAAGCTCGTCACGTACGGCACCGAGCCCATGCCGCTCCAGACGCTGCGCCGGCTCGGCGAGGCACTGCCGGGCGTACGGCTCAAGCAGACGTACGGACTGTCCGAACTGGGCATCCTGCCGACCCGTTCACGCGGCGACGACACCCTGTGGGTGAAGCTCGGCTCGGCAGGATTCGAGCACCGGATCATCGACAACATCCTGTGGATCCGCTCCGAGATGGCCATGCTCGGCTACCTCAACGCGCCCGCGCCCTTCGACGAGGAGGGGTTCTTCAACACCCAGGACGTGGTCGAGGTCGACGGCGACTGGGTGCGCATCCTGGGCCGGAACTCCGAGATCATCAACGTCGGCGGCGAGAAGGTCTACCCCAGCGAGGTCGAGAGCGTCCTGCTGGAGGTCGAGAACATCGCGGAGGCCACCGTCAGCGGCCGCCCGAGCCCGGTCACCGGCATGGTCGTCAAGGCCACCGTGCAGCTGGTCGAGGACGAGGACCGGCGCTCCGTCACGCGCAGGGTGCGCGAGTACTGCGGCCGGCGCCTGGAGGCGTACAAGGTGCCGGTGCTCGTGGAGGTGTCCGCCGCCCCGCAGCACTCGGAGCGGTACAAGAAGATCCGGAGCGCGGCATGAGCGCCGAGGAGATCCCGGAGGCGCCCGCGCAGGACCGGGTCGCCCTCGTCAGCGGCGGCAGCCGCGGGCTCGGCCGGCTCCTGGTCGAGCGGCTGCTCGCCGAGGGGTGGCGGGTCGCGACCTTCAGCCGGTCAGCCAACGACTTCGTCAAGGACCTCCAGGCCGAGCGGGGTGACCGCTTCCTCTGGGAGGCCGCCGACCTCGGGGACCCGGACGCGCTGCGCGGGGTCGTCCGCACCGTGGTCCGCCGCTTCGGCCGGGTCGACCTGCTCGTCAACAACGCGGCCGTGCTGCACCAGGAACTCTTCCTCACCACGTCCCGCAAGCAGACCGAGACGCTGATCGCGAGCAATCTGCTCGCCCCGATCACCCTCGCCCAGGCGTGCGCCCGCGCGATGACGCGCCAGGGCGGCGGCCAGATCCTCAACATCTCGTCCATCAACGCCATCCGCGGCTACCGGGGCGTGGCGGTCTACGCCGCGACCAAGGCCGGGCTCGACGGATTCAGCCGCAGCCTGGCCCGGGAACTCGGTGCCTTCAATATCCGGGTGAATTCGCTGGTGCCGGGATTCTTCGACAGTGACATGACCGAGGAAGTCACCGAGAGGAACCGGGAACGCATTCAGCGCCGCACGCCGCTCGGCAGGCTCGGCACCATGAACGAAATCGCCGACGCCGTTCTGTATCTCATCTCGCCCGCCTCTTCATTCATCACCGGACAGTCGATCGTCGTAGACGGAGGAATCACATGCTGATCGCAGCCGACATCACCGCCCTGGTCCACCAGGAGATCAACGCCCTGCTCGCCGAGGCCGGCCGACCCACGCACCCCACCCTCACCGGCCCCGAGTTCCTGCACGAGCTGGGCCTCAACTCCCTGCTGCTGGCCCGGCTCGTCATCCAGCTGGAGATGGAGCTCGGCGTCGACCCCTTCGAGGAGGAGTACGTCATCTCCGACGTCCGTACGGTCGGCGCCCTGTCCGACGCGTACGTCCGCACCGTCGAGCAGCTGGCGGCCACCGCCGTCTGACGCACCGCACCCGCCCGCACCAGCCCCACATCCTGGAGGGATCGACATGTCGCACGAAGCACTCATCGCCGTCGGGGACCGTTTCGAGGACTTCCTCGCCAACCGGGGCACCGTCCCCGTCTCCGAGCTGATCGCCCGGCTGCGCGCCGGGGAGCTGACCGAGGGTCTGTCGGTGAGCATCGGCCAGGGCCTCAGCGCCGGCCAGCTCGCCGAGATACGCGCCCTGGCCGAGGCACACGGGCCGGCCGTCTCGCTGGGCAAGGGCGGCGTACCGGAACCGGCCGACCAGCGGCTGACCCACAAGCACGACGCGAAGAACGTCCTGATCGGCCCGGTCGGCCAGACGGGCGAGAAGCGCTTCGTCGCCGACCTCGTCATCGACGAGCGCGTCGAGGTCCTGGAGGACCACCTCACCGGGCAGCACATCCCGGCCATCACCCTGCTGGAGGCGGCCCGCCAGATGTGGACGGTGGTCACCGAGCAGTTCTTCGTCACCGGCCCCGAGAAGACCCGCTTCGTGATCGGCTCGGTCAACTCCGAGTTCCACAGCTTCGTCTTCCCGCTGCCCGCCACCGCCCAGTACGAGTTGCTCGAACACACCCGCGGTCCGGTGGGCTCGGTCTTCCGGTGCCGGATCGGCTTCCACCACGGCGAGAAGCTCGCCAGCGTGGTCGAGGCGGAGTACCGGGTCATCCCCGAGCGGTTCTCCGTCAAGCAGGAGAAGCTCGCCGCCCGCCAGGCCGTCGTCAGCGAACTGACCCGGCTCCGCGAGCAGTCCGCCCCCGCGGTCAGCGCCGACCGCGCCGCCTGAGCCCGTCGCGACGAACGGAAGGAGAACGGCATGCTGTGGGCGATCCACTGCCTGGACGCGCCGGGAACCGCGGAGCTGCGCGCCGCCCAGCGCCCGGCCCACTCGGCGCGGCTGCGCGAGTCGCGCGTACGCCCCGTGCTGTACGGGCCGTTGACGGCCGCCGACGGGACCACCGCGGTCGGCAGTCTGATCGTGGTCGAGGCCGCCACCCGGGAGGAGGCGGAGGAGTTCGCCACCGGTGACCCGTTCGCCGTCTCCGGGGTGTGGGGGCGCGTCGACGTCCAGGCATTCGTGCCCTCGGAACGGTCCCCGGTCCGGATCGGGACAGGCGCGCCGTGAAGGTCCGCCGGCTCCCGCCCGGGGTGGACGGCCGGGACTTCACCCGGGCCCTGGCCGCCTTTCGGGTGGCCCTGGGCCCGCGGTGGGTCCTGACCGAGGGCGCGGTCGGCCTCCCCGGCTACGCCGACCCCCAACCCGTCCTGGACGAGGGTCACTTCGCCGCCTCGGCCGCCCTGATGCCCGCCACCGTCGAGGACGTCCGGGCGGTGGTGCGCATCGCCGGGGCGTTCGGGGTGCCGCTCTCGCCGGTGCTGCCGGGCCGCGACCCCGGCTTCGGCGGCCCGGCACCCCGGCTCCCCGGGGCGATCGCCGTCGACCTCGCCCGGATGAACCGGGTGGTCGAGGTGGACCCGGCGGGCGGCTACGCGGTCGTGGAGCCCGGGGTCACCTTCCACGACCTGGCGGGGCGCATCGCCGAACTCGGCCTGGACCAGCGGGTGGACCTGGAGGGCCCGCGCTGGGGCAGCGTCCTCGGCGAGGTCCTGGACCGCTCCACCGGCGGCCCCGGCTACGAGGGCGCCGACGCGGCCCCGTACGGCATGGAGGTCGTGCTGGCCGACGGGGAGGTGGTGCGCACCGGGACGGCCGCCCTGACCGGCCCCGGGCCCTGGGCGCCGTACGGCTGCGGGCCCGCCCTCGGCGCGATGTTCGCCCGGTCCGCGTTCGGGATCGTCACCAAGCTCGGGGTGCGGCTGGCCCCGGAACCGGCGGCGCGGCGGTCCTACGCGGTCGCCGTCCCGGCGGAGGACGGCCTCGGACCCCTGGTCGACGCCCTGCGCCCGCTGCTGCGGGACCGCACCGTCACCGGGACGCCGACCGTCCGCAGCGTGCTCCTCGACGCGGCGGCGGCCGGCAGCCGCGCCACGTACCACCGGGGCACCGGGCCCGTCCCCGACAGCGTCGTCCGCACGCTCATGGCGGACCTCGGCATCGGCCGCTGGAACCTGTACGGGGAGCTGGCCGGGGCGCCCGCCGTGATCGACGCCCAGTGGTCCGTCATCCGGGACGCGCTCGCCGCCGTCCCCGGCGCCCGGTTCTCCCGCGCGGAGGCGGACGGGGGCGGCGCGGACGGGGGCGGCGCGGACGGGGGTGGCACGGACGGGGGTGGCACGGCGCACGCACGCCCGGCGGACGAGGCCGACGGCTGGCTGCCCCACGGGGGCCGGCTCGACCTCACCCCCGTCTCGCCGGTGACCGGCGCGGACGCCCTCGCGCAGTACGCGCTGGCCCGGGATCTCGCGCACGCCCACGGCAAGGACTACCTGGGCGCCTTCGCGGTCGGGGCGCGGGCCCTGCACCACCGGGTCGCCGCCGTCTTCGACACCCGGGACGCGGACGACCGGGTGCGCGCCCTGCGGCTGTGCGAGGCGCTGGCGCGGGCCGCGGCGGAGGCCGGTTACGGCGTGCAGCGCGCCCATCCCGCGTTGATGGACCGGGTCGCCGCGGCCTACGGCTTCAACGACCACGCCGTGCGCAGGCTCGGCGAACGCATCAAGGACGCACTCGACCCGGAGGGCGTTCTCGCCCCCGGCAAACACGGCATCTGGCCGCGCCGCTACCGCGGCCTCGGCCTCTGAACAGGCTGAGCGGACAAGGGAGTCGAACCGTGGAAACCGAGACACTGGCCGAGCTGGAGGAGGAGTTCGCGGCACCCGCCGCGGTGCTCTCGCTCCGCACCCGTACCGCCGAACTGAACGGCCTGCACGCCACCGTGGCCGCCGGGGACGCCGCCGCCACCGGCCGCCAGCACGCCAAGGGCAAACTCACCGCCCGCGAGCGCATCGATCTGCTGCTCGACCCGGGCACCTTCCAGGAGGTCGAGCAGCTGCGCCGGCACCGCGCGACCGGCTTCGGCCTGGAGGACCGGCGCCCGCACACCGACGGCGTCGTCGGCGGCTGGGGCACCGTCGACGGCCGCACGGTCTTCGTCTACGCCCACGACTTCCGGATCTTCGGCGGGGCGCTCGGCGAGGCGCACGCCGCGAAGATCCACAAGGTGATGGACCTGGCCCTCGCGGCCGGCGCCCCGCTCGTCTCGCTCAACGACGGCGCTGGCGCCCGCATCCAGGAGGGGGTCACCGCGCTCGCCGGCTACGGCGGCATCTTCCAGCGCAACACCCGCGCCTCCGGGGTGATCCCGCAGATCAGCGTCATGCTCGGCCCGTGCGCGGGCGGGGCCGCCTACTCACCGGCGCTCACCGACTTCGTGTTCATGGTCCGCGAGACCTCCCAGATGTTCATCACGGGCCCCGACGTCATCCAGGCCGTCACCGGCGAGCAGGTCACGCAGAACGGCCTCGGCGGCGCCGACGTCCACGCGGGAACCTCGGGCGTCGCGCACTTCGCGTACGACGACGAGGAGACCTGCCTGGAGGAGGTCCGCCACCTCATCACCCTGCTCCCGGCCAACAGCACCGAGGAACCGCCCGCCGCGCCCTGTGACGACCCGGCCGACCGCCCCGGCGACACCCTGCTCGACCTGGTTCCGGCCGACCCGCAACGCCCGTACGACATGCGCCGGGTGGTCCGTGAACTGCTGGACGACGAGGACCTGATGGAGGTCCACGAGCACTGGGCCGGCAATGTCATCTGCGCGCTCGGCCGGATCGACGGGCGCACGGTCGGCGTCGTCGCCAACCAGCCCATGGTGCTGGCCGGGGTGCTCGACATCCACGCCTCCGAGAAGGCCGCCCGCTTCGTGCAGCTCTGCGACGCCTTCAACATCCCGCTCGTCACCCTGGTCGACGTGCCCGGCTTCCTGCCCGGCGTCGACCAGGAGCACGGCGGCATCATCCGGCACGGCGCGAAACTGCTGTACGCGTACTGCAACGCGACCGTGCCCCGCGTCCAGGTCATCCTGCGCAAGGCGTACGGCGGGGCCTACATCGTCATGGACTCCCGGTCCATCGGCGCGGACCTCTCCTACGCCTGGCCCGCCAACGAGATCGCGGTCATGGGCGCGGAGGGCGCCGCCAACGTCGTCTTCCGCCGGCAGATCGCGGCCTCGGACGACCCGGAGGCGACCCGGCAGCAGCTGGTCAAGGAGTACAAGGCGGAGCTCATGCACCCGTACTACGCGGCCGAGCGCGGCCTCGTGGACGACGTCATCGACCCCGCGCAGACCCGGGCCGTCCTCGCGGCCGGTCTCGCCATGCTCCGGACCAAGACGGTGGCCCTGCCGCACCGCAAGCACGGGAACCAGCCCGCATGAACATCCGCCTCCTGTCCGGAGATCCCACACCCGAGGAACTGGCCGCCGTCCTCACCGTCCTGCACGCCCTCGCCTCCCACCGCGCGGCCGACCTCCCGGCCGACGTCGTCCGCCCGGCCCCGTGGGCCCGCGCGGGCCGCCGCGTGCGCCCCGGCGGGCGCGGCGAGGCCGGCTGGGCGCGCAGGTCCGGAGGGGCCGGCCCCTGAGGGGGCAGCCCTTGAGGTGCCCGCCCCTGGGGTGTCTGCCCTTGAGGTGCCCGCCCTTGAGGCGTCATCCGTTGAGGTGCCCGGCCCTAGGGTGTCAGCCCCTGAGATACGCGAGGACAGCGAGCACCCGGCGGTTGGTGGTGTCGTCCAGCGACAGGTCCAGCTTGCCGAGGATGGAGCCGAAGTGCTTGCTCACCGTGCCCTCGCTCAGCGAAAGGGCCTTTGCCACCGAGGCGTTGGACCGGCCCTCCGCCATCAGCGCCAGCACCTCCAGCTCGCGCGCGGTGAGCCGGGACAGGGGGTCCCGGCGGTGCCGGATCAGCTGCCGGACCACCTCCGGGTCGACCACGGTGTCCCCGGCGGCGACCCGGGCGAGGGCGTCCACGAACTCCTCGACGTGCCCGATGCGTTCCTTGAGGAGATAGCCGACGCCCCGCCCGTCCGCCGAGTCGAGCAGATCCTCCGCGTAGGTGCGCTGCACGTACTGGCTGAGCACCAGCACCGGCAACCCGGGGCGCTTCCGCCGGAGTTCGAGCGCGGCGCGCAGGCCCTCGTCGGAGAAGCCGGGCGGCATGCGGACATCGGTCACCACGATGTCCGGGCCGTGCTCGGCGACGGCCGTGATCAGCTCCTCCGCCGTGCCCGCGCCCGCCACCACCTGGTGGCCGAACCGTTCGAGGAGACCGATGAGCCCTTCACGCAGGAGCACGCTGTCCTCGGCCAGTACGATCCGCACGCTCAGCGCCTCTCGCTCGCGCCCGCTACGGGGACTTCCAGGCGGAACACCGTGGGCCCGCCGAGGGGACTGGACAGTATCAAACGGCCGTCCAGCACCGAGAGACGGTCGGCCACCCCCTGGAGCCCCGTCCCGTCCCCGGCCGACGCGCCGCCCCGCCCGTCGTCCGCCACCTCCACCACCAGCCGGCCGCGCGCCACCCGCCCGGTCACCTCGACCCGCGCCGCCCCACTGTGCTTGGCCACGTTGGCGAGGGCCTCGCACACCGCGAAGTACACCCCGCTCTCGACGGCCCCCGGCAGCCGCTCCGGCAGGTCCAGGTCCACAGCGGCCGGCACCACCGAACGGTCCGCCACGTCCTCCACGGCCGCCCCGAGCCCCCGGTCGGTGAGGACCTGGGGGTGGATGCCCCGGATCAGCTCCCGGATCTCCACCAGCGCGGTGTCCGCCTCGCCGTGCGCCTTCGCCAGCAGCCCGGCCAGCGGTTCCGGCGGGCCCTCCAGGCGGGCCAGGCCGAGCGTCATCGACAGGGCCACCAGACGCTGCTGCGCCCCGTCGTGCAGATCGCGCTCGATGCGGCGCCGCTCCGCCTCGAAGGCATCCACCAGTCGGCTGCGCGACCGGTCCAGCTCCCGCAGCCGCGCCCCGGCCCCGGAGTCCGTGAGCAGCGCCCGGGTCAGCGCCGCGCGCCAGGCCGCCAGCACCCCCAGCGGGTACGCGAATGCCGGAAGCAGCACCAGCCCGGCGAGCAGCGCCCCGAAGGCGGCCGGATAGGAGTGGACGAGCCACAGCTTCAGCACCCTGACCTCCTCGCCGCCGCTCACGGCCAGCACCGCGGGCGCCGCGACCAGCCCGCCGCACACCGCGAGCGCCGTCCCCACGGTCACCGCCTCCACCGGCCACAGGACGACTGCGGTGAGCAGCGCGTACGCCAGCTCCCGCCAGGTCGCCCGCTCCCGCAGCCGGGTCCGCAGCCAGGCGGTGAGCCCGGTGCCGTCCGGCTCGTCATGGACCGGGGCGAGCGGGCGGGGATCGACGAGCCGCAGTCTGCGGCGCTCCAGAGCAGCGAGCGGGATGCCGGAGAGGGCCAGGGTGAGCAGGAGCGGGAGGCCGACGAGGAGCACGGCGAGCGTGCCGCCCGCGACCGCGAGCAGCAGCAGGACGGCGAGCGTCAGAACGCCGGTGAGCGCGCCGGTCAGCAGGTAGAGCGCCGCCCGCCACGGCCAGGGGCCGCGCACGTAACGCTGCTGCCGCAGAGCCTGGTGGAGGCCGGGGGAGGAGAACATGCGGAAACGGTAGGCGGCGCGCGCCGGCCCGGACCACCCAGCGGTTTCCACTCCTGAGGTGGAGACAGCTCCACCTCAGGAGTGGAAACCGCTGCGATGTGCCGGACGGGCGGCGCCGGTTGGCTGAGGGGCATGAATCACACAGCCGTCCGACTCCGGTCCGTCACCCGGTCCTACGCCGGGAAGTCCGGTGCCGTCACCGCGCTCGACGCGGTCGGCCTGGACATCCCCCGGGGCTCCTTCACCGCCGTCATGGGCCCGTCCGGCTCCGGCAAGTCCACCCTGCTCCAGTGCGCCGCCGGCCTCGACCGGCCCACCTCGGGGCAGGTGTTCCTCGGCGACACGGAGCTGACCGGGCTGAGCGAGCGCCGCCTCACCCTGCTGCGCCGCAGCCGCATAGGCTTCGTCTTCCAGGCGTTCAACCTGCTCCCTTCCCTCACCGCCGAGCAGAACGTGGCCCTGCCGCTCAGACTCGCGGGCCGCCGCCCGAAGCGCGCCGACGTCCTCGGCGTCCTGGACCGGGTGGGCCTCGGCGGGCGCGCCGGGCACCGCCCCGGTGAGCTGTCGGGCGGCCAGCAGCAGCGGGTGGCACTGGCCCGCGCGCTGGTCACCCGGCCCGACGTGCTCTTCGGCGACGAGCCGACCGGCGCGCTGGACTCCGCGACCGGCCGCGAGGTGCTGGCGCTGCTCCGGACCATGGCGGACGACGGCCAGACCGTCATCATGGTGACCCACGACCCGGTCGCCGCGTCCTACGCGGACCGGGTGCTGTTCCTCGCGGACGGCAGGGTGCGCGACGAACTGCACGCCCCGGCGGCCGAGGAGATCGCGGCCCGGATGACGAGACTGGGGGCCGTCCCGTGCTGAAGCTCGTGCTCCAGGGCATATGGACCCGCTGGGTCACCCTCGTGGGCTCCTTCCTCGCGCTGGCCCTCGGCGTGGGCATCGTCGCCACGACGGGACTGGCCCTCGCGGCCACCTTCGACGGCCCGGAGCAGGCCCCCGAACGGTTCGCCGCCGCTCCGGTGGTGGTGCGGGGCGCGGACCAAGTGCGCGTACGCACCTCGATCGGCGTCCGTGCGCAGAAGCTCACCGATCCCCGGCCCGTTCCGCCGGAGGCCGCCGCGCGGCTCGCGGGGCTGGGGCGGACGGCGGTGGACCGGACGTTCCCGGTGGCGGCGGCGAACGGGCCCGGCGGGACGGTCGGACACCCTTGGGCCATCGCCGCCGCGACCCCGTACCGGCTGCTCTCCGGGCGGCCGCCCGCCGCGCCCGGCGAGGTCGTGGTCGCGGCGGGGGAGGGGGCCGTGGGGGACAGGATCACCCTCACTACACCTGCGGGCAACGGGCGTTGGAAGGTGACCGGGATCGTGCGCCCCGTTTCCTTCGAGCGCGCCGTGTTCTTCGGCGACGCGGAGGCCGCCCGGCTCTCGCCGGACATCGACGCCGTCGTGGTGCACGCCGACCCGGCCGCCGTGCGCGCCGCCGTCGGCCCAGGTCTCGACGTCCTCACGGGCACCGAGCGGCGCAGGGCCGACGCCGACCCGGACCGGGACGCCGAGGCCCTCGTCTCCGTCAATGCCCTGCTGGGCACCGCAGCGGGCATCACCGCCTTCGTCTCCGTGTTCGTCGTCGCCTCGACGTTCTCCTTCGCCGTCGCCCAGCGCCGCCGCGAATTCGGCCTGCTGCGCATGGCGGGAGCCACGCCCGGCCAGGTGCGGCGGCTGGTCTACGGAGAGGCCGCGCTCGTCGGCGTCCTCGCCTCCGCGGCGGGCTGCCGGCTGGGGATCTCCGGCGCGCCCCGGCTCGCCTCCTGGATGACCCAACAGCGCCTCGCCCCGGACTGGTTCACCATCGGGGACCAGAGCTGGCCGCTGCACACCGCCTTCTGGACCGGCCTCGCCGTCGCCCTCGCCGGAGCGGTCGCCGCCGCGCACCGCGCCGGACGCGTCCGCCCGGCCGAGGCGCTGCGCGACGCCGCCGTGGACAGCGGCACGATGCCCCCGGTACGCGTGGCGCTGGGCGCTGCCGTCCTGCTCACCGGGGCTGTGCTGACGGTGCTCGGGCTCGTCCAGGACCCGGCGGGGCTCCTCAAGCGCAAGACGTACACCACGCAGCCGATGCTCCTGATCACCGGATGCGCCCTGTTCGCGCCCGTTCTGGTGCGCCCCGCGATCCGCCTCCTGGCCTGGCTGCCCGCCCGGCTGAAAGGTGCCACCGGCCTCCTGATCCGGGAGAACGCGTCCGCGGGGCTGCGCCGGACGGCCGCCGTCGCCGCTCCCGTGCTCGTCACCGTCGCCCTGGGTGCGTCGCTGATGGGCACCAAGGCCACCATCGACGCGGCCAAGGCGGCCGAGGCGCGCGGCCAGGTCACGGCGGACTTCGTGGCCACGGGCGAACGGGCTGGAGCCCTGCCGGAGTTCGTGGACCGCGCCGGACGCGTCGAGGGCGCCCGGGTCAGCGCCTCGCGGTCCACCTCGGTCACCGTGCTCGAAGAGGGCACCGCCCTCATCCGCTCCGACGCCCGCGCCGTGGACCCGGCCGACTTCACCGCCGTGTCCGCGCTGCCCGTGGTCGCCGGGCGCCTCGCCGACCTGGACGACCGGTCGATCGTGGTCAACGAGGAGTGGGCCACCCACCGGGTCGGCGCCCGCGTCCGCGTCCGGCTCGGCGACGGCCGCGAGGCCACCCTGCGCGTCGCGGCCGTGCTCGCCGTCGGCACCGGCGACAACGGCGTCTACCTCACCTCGCACAACGCGGCCGGCGCCCCCGTCGACCGCGTCGCGATCGCCGTGCGCGCCGGGGCCGACCGGCAGGCCGTCGAACGCGGGCTGCGCGCTGCCGGGCGGGCCACCGGCACCGAGGTGCTGACCCGTGAGCAGTGGGCCGCGACCCTCGCGCCGGGCGGCGGCAACACCCGGACGGGGCTCCTGATGATCCTCGCGATCGCCCTGGTCTACACGGGGATCGCCCTCGCCAACACCCAGGTCATGGCCACCGCGGACCGGGTCCGGGACTTCGCCGTGCTGCGCCTCGCCGGGGCGACGAAGGCGCAGGTGCTGTGGCTGGCCGGGGCGGAGGCGCTGGCCGTGGTCGCGGTGGGCGCGGGGCTCGGCGGGGCGGTGGCCGCGCTGAACCTGCTCGGCGTACGGGCCGCGCTCGGCCGGCTCGACGTCCCGGCGGCGGTCGTCGTGCCGTGGGAGGCGGTCGGGCTGGTGGTGGTGGTGAGCGCGGCGCTCGCGGTGGCCTGCGCCGTGCTGCCCGCCCGGCTCGCCCTGCGCACCCGGCCGGTGGAGCTCGCCGGGGCGCGGGAGTAGGCGGCCCCGCTACCGCCCCGCCAGCGCGGTGACCAGGGCCGCCGCGTCCCCGATCAGGGCCGTCTCGGCCGGGCTCATCGTCGGGTTGAGGGTGCGCCGGGCGGCCGCGTCGGCGAGGTGGCGGGCGGGGATGCCGTCGTCGGCGGCCAGGCGCGGCACCAGCGCGGTCACCAGTTCCCGGGCCCCGTCCGCCGCCGGGTGGTCCGGGGCCACTGCCACCTGCGCCAGGATCAGCGCCGACATGGCGCGGTCCAGGGCGGGCGGGCCCTCCTCGGCGTTGCTCCAGTCGATGACCACGGGCCCGTCCGCCGTCAGCAGCACGTTGTCCGGGTGCAGGTCCAGGTGGAGCACGCGGTCCTCGGGGTCGGGCGACAGCCGCGCCGGGATGGTGTGCAGTTCGGCGAGGAGCCCGGTCAGCAGCTCCGCGCCCTCCTCGGCACCGACCGCCCCGGACATCAGGGACTCCAGCATCGTGGGGCCTTGCAGGCGCTGCAGGACCAGATCGCCGGGGCCGGCCGACGGTGGCCGCGGGCCCAGCCGGGGCACCGGGTAGCCGGACGCGGACAGGTAGGACATGACGGGCAGTTCCCGGGAGGCGTCCATCCCGTCGCGGTAGCGCCGCAGCACCCACGCCTCGTCCAGCTCGTACACGTCCGCGTCGCGTCCACTGCCCAGCAGTCGGCCTATTCGCATGAGGGGAACCTACTCGTGACCCGTATACAAAGGGAGTTCGGGACCGGCCTCGGCGCCCCATAACGCGGCGCGATGGGGCGGACGGGATCTCCTGGAGCTGACGTGTACGCAGCTACCTTGGCGGCGAATTCCCCCGCACCGCTTCCCCCGAAGCGATCCCCAGATCAAGGAGAGTTCCGTGGAGAGATCCATGCTCCGCAGGCGGGCCCTGGCCGCGTGTACCGCCACCGTGGCCGTCGGCGCGCTCGCACTCGCCGGGCTGACCGGCACCGCGTCCGCCGACCCCGCCCCCCACGCCCCCGCCGTCACGACGGACGCCGCGCAGCTCTCGCCCGGACTGCTGAAGGCCATGCAGCGCGACCTCGGGCTGACCGCCTCCGAGGCCCGCGGCCGCATAGCCAACGAGGCGCGGGCCACCGCCGTCACCGCCGGACTGCGGTACTCGCTCGGCGACAACTTCGCCGGGGCCCGCGTCTCGGGTGACGCGGGCAACCTGACGGTCTCCACCACCGACGCCTCGGACGCCGCCCGCATCGCGGAGGCCGGGGCCCGCGCCGAGGTCGTCGGCCACAGCCTGGCCGAGCTGGACACCGCCAAGGCCGCGCTGGACCGGGTCGCGCTGCGCACCGCGCCGAAGGGCGTCCCCGGCTGGTACGTGGACGTCAGCACCAACCGCGTCGTCGTCCAGGCCGGGAAGGCGTCCGCCGCCGAGGCGTTCCTCGCCCGGGCGGGCGTCTCCCGCGATCTGGTGAGGATCGCGCACGCCACCGAGCAGCCCCGTACCTTCGCGGACCTGCGCGGCGGCGACGCGTACTACATGAACGGCTCCGGCCGCTGCTCCATCGGCTTCCCCGTCAAGCGCGGCACCCAGGGCGGCTTCGTCAGCGCCGGGCACTGCGGGACCCCGGGCGTCTCCACCAGCGGCTACAACCAGCAGGCCCAGGGCTCGTTCCAGGGCTCCACCTTCCCCGGCCGCGACTACTCCTGGGTCGCCACCAACACCAACTGGACCCCGCGCCCGCTGGTCAACGGCTACGGCAACGGCGACGTGACGGTCACCGGCTCCACCGAGGCGATCGAGGGCCAGTCCGTCTGCCGCTCCGGCTCCACCACCGGCTGGCACTGCGGCACCATCCAGCAGCGCAACAGCAGCGTCACCTACCAGGAGGGCACCGTCTCCGGGGTGACCCGGACCAACGTCTGCGCCGAACCGGGCGACTCCGGCGGCTCGTTCATCTCCGGCAGCCAGGCCCAGGGCGTCACCTCCGGCGGTACCGGCAACTGCTCGCAGGGCGGTGTGACCTACTTCCAGCCGCTGAACCCGGCGCTCCAGGCGTACGGCCTGACCCTGGTCACCAACGGCTCCACCACCCCGCCGGACCCGACCGACCCGCCGACCAACCCGGGTGGCACCTGGGCGGCCGGCACCTCCTACGCGGCCGGTGACGTCGTGACGTACGGCTCGGCGAGCTACCGCTGCCTCCAGGCCCACCTGGCGCAGCCCGGCTGGACCCCGCCGAACGTCCCGGCCCTGTGGCAGGCCGTGTAACACCGGAACACCCCCCGCCCCTCAGGCGATCGAGGAACGGCCCGGGGCGACCGACACCGCCCCGGGCCCCGCACCGCGCACGTGCCCCTTCCCCACCATCCCGAGGAGTCCGTCAGCCATGCCCCCCGCATCCCCCGAGAGCAACGAGCCCACCGCCGAAGCCGCGGGCGGTCCCGCGATCAGCCGCAAGTCCCTCCTCAAGGCGGCGCTCGTGGCCACCGCCGTACCGCTGTTCGCGGGCGGCGGGGTGGCGCTGGCGCGCGACGCCGGCAACACCGGCGGGCCGCTCGCCCCGACCCCGGACTGCGACGACGGCGACGAGCCGACGCACGACCAGATCGAGGGCCCGTACTTCAAGCCCAACTCCCCGCTCCGCACCAGCCTGGTGACCTCGTCCACGCCCGGCGTCCCGCTCACCGTCAGCGGTTACGTCTTCGGGCGCGAGTGCCGCCCGATCCCCGGCGTGCTGCTCGACTTCTGGCAGGCCGACACCAACGGCGCGTACGACATGAGCGGTTACGCCTTCCGCGGCCACCAGTTCACCGACCAGAACGGCGCGTTCACGCTCACCACGATCGTGCCCGGCCTCTACCCCGGCCGCACCCGGCACATCCATGTGAAGGCCCAGGCCCCCGGCTCGGGCATCCTCACCACCCAGCTGTATTTCCCGGGCGAGCCCCGCAACAGCACCGACATGCTGTACGACGCGGCGCTCCTGATGAACGTCCGGGCGGTCGGCTCCGGCAAGGAGGGCAGCTTCGACTTCGTCCTCGACGTCGCCCAGGACCCCACCGATCCGCCCACCGACCCGACCGACCCGCCGACCGAACCGGGCGGCACCTGGGCGGCGGGGACGGCCTACACCGCGGGAGACCGCGTCACATACGGCGGGGTCGCCTACCGCTGTCTGCAGGCTCACACCGCCCTGACCGGCTGGGAGCCGCCGAATGTCCCCGCGTTGTGGGAACGCGGGTAGACAGGCAGACGGCGGAGCGGCCGTAACCGCCGCGCCCACGCGTCCCGGGCTCTCTCCCCGGGGCGCGTGGACGCACGGCCCGGGCCGGAGGGGGTTCGGTCCCGGGCCGTTTCACCTGTACATGTCGCGCGGGGCGTCGGAGCGGCGCTTCCCTGTCACTTCGCGTCCGAATAGCGCTCCACCACCGCCGTGGTGAACGGGAAGCGCACCGGTGTCTCCCCGAAAGCCGTCCGTCCGGCCACCCCGGAGGCCTCCCGGAGCGCCGCCACGACCGCCTCCGTCTCCGCGAGCGGACAGTGCACGATCACCTCGTCGTGCTGGAAGAAGACGAGCTCCGCCCGGAGCCCGGCGGCGGCGATCGCCCGGCGCAGGGCCGCCAGGAGCAGCAGCGCCCACTCCGCCGCGCTGCCCTGGACCACGAAGTTCCGCGTGAACCGGCCGCGCGCCCGCGCGTCCGACGAGGCGTAGCCGGGCGTGAACTCCGAGCGCGCCCCGTCCTCCTCCTGCGGGATGCCCGCCTCCCCGTCCTCACCGTGCCCGGCCGCCGGAGGACTGGTCCGGCCGAGCCAGGTGCGCACGAGACGGCCCTCCTCGCCCGCCTTCGCGGCATCGTCCACATACGCGACCGCGCGCGGGAACCTGCGCCGCAGGGCCGCCAGATTCTTCAGGCCGTCGCCGGAGGTCTGCCCGTAGACCGCACCGAGCAGCGCGATCTTGGCGTGGTCGCGGTCGCCGTGGAAGGCGCGGTCGGACAGTGCGGTGTAGAGGTCGCCCTCGTGGCCCGCGACCTCCATCAGGCCCGGGTCCCGGGAGATCGCGGCCAGCACCCTGGGCTCCATCTGGGCGGCGTCCGCGACGACGAGGCGCCACCCCTCGTCCGCGACGACGGCCCGCCGGATCACCTTGGGGATCTGGAGCGCCCCGCCGCCGTTGGTCGTCCAGCGCCCGGAGACCGTGCCGCCCGGCTGGTACTCGGGGCGGAAGCGGCCGTCGCGCACCCAGTCCTGGAGCCAGCTCCAGCCGTGCGCGGTCCAGATCCGGTACAGCTTCTTGTACTGGACGAGCGGCGCGACCGCCGGGTGGTCCAGGGACTCCAGCTCCCAGCGGCGCGTCGAGCGGACCTTGATCCCGGCCCGCGCGAACGCCCGCACCACATCGGCCGGCAGATCCGGGCGCACCCGGCGGCCGAAGGCGGCGGACACCTCGTCGGCCAGCTCGGCGAGGCGGCGGGGCTCGCCACCGCCCGCGTACCGCTCGCCGAGCAGCTCGTGCAGCACCTCGCGGTGGACATCGGCCCGCCAGGGCAGGCCCGCCCGGTTCATCTCGGCGGCGACCAGCATCCCCGCCGACTCGGCGGCCGTCAGCAGCCGCATCCGGTCCGGCCGGTCCGTCGCGTCGTGGCGCGCGAGCTGCGCCGCGTACACCTCGGTCAGCGCGTCGAAGGGCAGCTCCGGGCCCGAGGGCGGCTCGAACAGGGAGGACTGGGAGCCGGGCTCCGCCGACCGGGGCGGCGGATCGGGCGGCACCGGGCCGCCGCGCAGCCGGGCGAGTGCGGCGGCGGCCGACCGGGGCTCGCCGAGCCGGCCCTCGTGCCCGAGGAGCAGGGACTCGGCGGCCTCCACGTCGTAAGCCCGCTCGACCCGCACCCCGGCGGCCAGCAGCCGGGGGTAGACCCCGGCCGTCGAGCGCCACACCCAGCGGGTGACGTCCGGCCGGGAGCGGACCGCCTCCGCGAGGTCCGGCTCGGTCAGGACCGGGCCCGCCGGCCGGCCGGAGCGGTCCAGCGGAGCGAGGCGCGCGCCCCCGCCCTCCGTGACGGCCAGCGCCCAGCGTTCGGTCATACGGTCGAGTCTGGCACCCGCCACTGACAACGCCCCGGAGCCGGGATTTCGTGCGCGCGTTCGATATCCACAGCCTGTGGAGACCGCTGTGGACAGGGCTTGCTTACGCTGACCTCATGGAATCGGTGATCGACCAGGCGTTCGCGGCCGCCCTCTACACCGAGGGCGACGCCGGTCTCGACGCCGGCGCCTCGCTGCTCGCCGCCGCCCCGCAGGCCGACGCGGAGCTGGCGCGCCGGGGCGAGGAGTTCGTCCGGCGGGCCTGGCAGCGCGGCTGGCTCCCCGCCGACGTCGTCCGCCTCGTCCGCCGCGACCTGGACGAGCACGCGGCGGGCCTGGCCGCCGGGCTCATCGCCTCCGAGGTCCGCCGCTACGACGAGCTGCCGCCGCGCTGGCGGTCCCAGCTGGACGAGCTGCCCGCCGCACCGCCCCCGGGCCGCCCCGACCGCTTCTCGTACGCCTCGGCGCTCCTCGCCCTCTACCGGCTGCTGCTCGCCCTCCCGGCCATCGAGCCCGTCGGACCCCCGCCGGGTGCGGCGCGCGAGGCCCTGACCCGGCCGCCCGCCGCCGGGGAGCCCCGCATGCTCACCCGCATCCGCGCCCTGCTCGCGAAGGCGGAGGCGACGGGCTACCCGGAGGAGGCGGAGGCGCTGACCACCAAGGCGCAGGAGCTGATGGCCCGGCACAGCATCGACGAGGCCCTCCTCGCCGCCCGTACGCACGGCGACCGCACCCCCGGCGCCTGCCGGATCGGTGTGGACGCCCCCTACGAGACGGCCAAGGCGATCCTGCTCGACGCGGTGGCCTCCGCGAACCGCTGCCAGGCCGTCTGGAACAGCGACCTGGGCTTCGCCACGGTCATCGGCTTCGAGGCGGACCTGGAGGCCGTCGAACTGCTCCACACCTCGCTGCTCGTCCAGGGCACGGCCGCGATGACCCGCGCGGAGGCGGGCCAGCGCGCCGGCGGACGCAAGCGGACCAAGACGTTCCGGCAGTCCTTCCTGATGGCCTACGCCCAGCGCCTGGGCAGCCGCCTCGCCGACGGCACCGCCCGCGCCACGGCCGAGGCGGAGGACGACACGGTCGCCGACGCCGCGCTGCTCCCGGTCCTGGCCGCCCGCGACCTCGCGGTCACCGAGGCCGCCGAGCAGATGTTCCCCCGCACCACGACCACCCGGGTCAGGGGCGCGACGGACCTGGACGGCTGGACGCACGGCACGCGGGCGGCGGACCGGGCCCGGGTGGGCGGGGAGGCGAAGGGCATCAGGCGCTGAGCCCACTCAGCCCGGCCCCACAACTCGGGCGAAACGGTGATTCCGGTTAGGCTCGGCACATGAGCTGGCTCCGGGCGCTGAAGGAGACCGCCCGCACCGGCCTGAAGATCGAGCGGCGGCGCCTCGAACCGCTGGTCGCGGTGCGCGGCGCGGCCGGGCTCGCCCTGGTCATCGGGGTGAGCCTCGCGCTGTTCGGACCGGTGGTCGCCGCCAGCTCCGCGTTCGGCGCGTTCCAGGCCGCCATCGCCACCTTCCAGCGCAGCTGGCGCCCCCGCCCCTTCCTCGCCCTGGTCTCCGGATTCAGCCTCGGTCTGTCCACCTTCGTGGGCTATGTGACCGGCACCCATCTCCTGCTGTTCGTGGCCCTGCTGGTGATCTGGACCTTCCTCGCCGGGCTGGCCTGGGCGGCGGGCCCGACCGGCGGCATCATCGCCGCGTCCAACGTCGCGATCATGCTCGTCACCATCACCCTGCCGACCTCCGTCGCCCAGGCGGCCCTGCACGGCGCGATGATCATGTTCGGCGGGGTGGTCCAGGCGGCGCTGATCGTGCTCTTCCCGATCCGCAGATGGGGCGCCCAGCGCGACGCGCTCGCCGACGCACTGGCCGCCGAGGCCGACTACGCCCGGCGGCTGCGCCACGACCCGGTCGCCCACTTCGACCCGGAGCCGCTGATGGTCGCGCGCCGGGCCGCCGCCGTCACCGCCCGGGAGGCCCGCCGCCGCCCGGCCGAACTGCACGGCTCACGCGGGGTCGCCGAGCGCATCAGGCCCGTCCTGGCCTCGCTCGCCGACCCGGCCATGGGCGTCCCCGCCGAGGGACCCGAGCGCGACCGCGTACGCGAGCTGCTGGCCGCCGCCGGAGCGCTGCTCGACGCGGCCGCCCGGGCGATCCGCAACGGCGACCCGGTCAAGCTGCCCGCCCCGGCCGTCGCCGCGCTGAAGACACCCGACACCGGGGCCCTGCTCACCGGCCCGCCCCTGCGCGCCGCCGACCGGCTCGCCGCCCTGCTCTCCGACGTCATCGAGGCCGCCGAGGGCGACGGCACCAAGGAGGAGCGGGCCGGGGCCGAAGAGGCCGCCGACGCCATCAAGGAGACCCGGCTGCCCGCCGAGCACCACCGGCGTCCCGGGCTGCTGCGCCTCGCCCCGGTCGTCGTCGGGGCGATGCGCCGCGAGGCGCACCACGGCTCCCCGATCCTGCGGCACGCGATCCGGCTGGCCGCCGTCGCCGCGGTCGGCTACCTCCTGGGCCGCCTGCTGCCGCTCGGCCACGGCTACTGGGCGCCCCTGGCGGCGGTGATGGTGATGCGGCCGGAGTTCTCCCAGACCTACTCCCGCGCCGTCGCCCGGTTCGGCGGCACCCTCGTCGGCGTCTTCCTCGCCTCCGCGATCGTGGAGGCCGCGCACCCGCGCACCGGACCGCTCGCCGCCCTCGCCGTGGTCTGCGCCCTGCTGATGTACCTGCTGATGCGGACCGGCTACGCGGTCGCCCAGGCGTGCGTCGGCGCGTACGTCGTGTTCCTGCTCGGCATGGCCGGCGACGACCTGGGCCAGACGGTGTTCGAGCGGGTGCTCCTCACCCTGGCCGGCGGGCTCCTGGCGATGATCTCGTACGCCGTCTACCCGGCCTGGGAGACCCCGCGCCTGCGGACCCGGCTCGGCGACTGGCTGAAGGCGGACGGCCGGTACGCGGCGGCGGTCGTGGACCAGTACGCGGACCCGGCCGAACGCGGCCAGGGCGATGTGCGGCACGCCCTGCTCGCCACCCGCGAGGCCCGGGTCGCCTGGCAGGAGGCGGTCGCCACGGCCCGGCACGAACCGGTGCGCCACCGGGGCCTCTCGCACGCCGCCGCCGACGCCACCCAGCACTCCCTGGCCCAGCTCGGCCGGGTCGCGATGCTCCTGGAGGCCCACATCCCGCGCAGCGGGGCCACACCCGTGCCGGGGGCCGCCACGCTGGCCGACGCGCTGCGCCGGGCCACGGACCGGGGTGCCAAGGCGGTGCGGGAGCGGCGGGTGCCGGACTGGACGCCGGTGCGGGAGGCGCTGGAGCGCTGGGACGCGGAGTGCCGGGCGCGCGAGGAAGAGGCGGCGGAGGGCGGGCCGCCGCGCTCCGCCGGGGCCGGACTCGTACGCAACAACGTCGCCCTGGTCCTCGACGCCCTGGAGGACTTCTCGCGGGGCCTGACCTCGTAGCCCCGCGGCCTCATGGCGGCACGGCACCCGGCGTCACGGCGTCACGGCGTCGGCAGGTCCGACATGCCGGGGAGGTCGGGGATGTCGGGGATCCCCTCCAGCGCGTCCGAGTCGGTCTTCTTCAGCGTGTCCTTCGTCCCGCTGCCCCACGTGATCACGACGGTCTTGCCGTCGTTGGACTCGACCTCCCCCGTGATCCGGGTGGCGTCGCCGTCGGCGCACTTCAGCTCCAGGGCCGGCTTGCCCTCGCCCGAGACGGTGCCCGAGCAGACATGGGACTCGGCGACGACGACGGCCGCCCCGGCGGCCACGGACAGCACCACGGCCTGGCCGTCGGTCTGGCCCGCCCAGGCGCCCTCCAGCGCCTTCGCGTCACCCGCGGAGCCGCCGTCCGAGCCTCCGTCCGTACTGGAGGACGCGTCGCCGCTTCCGCCCGCCGTGGGGCTCGCGCTGGAGCCCGAGTCCTTGCCCGAGTCCCCCTTGTCGCCGTCGCTTCCGCAACCGGTGAGCGCGAGCGCGGTCAGCAGACCGGTCGCGAGGACTGCGCCGGTACGTGCGATTTTGTACATGTGGAATTCCCCCTGGAAGACGAATGGCCATCCAAGCTACCAGTGGGTCGCCAGGGGTGCCGCGAAGCCAACTCCCGGAATCGGGAGCCGGGGAGGCCGTTCATACGTCTCCTTCAGCGAAAGCTGTAATCGCGACAACACCCCGCGTGCACGTGCATCCGCTCGTGCATCCGCTCATGCAGCAAGAATTGAACACAGCTATGATCCGGGACAGTTGACACTTGCACCTTGCAACTCGGGGAGCGTCCTGTGCACCACGTGTACAACGGCATGGCGGCCACAGAGCTTCGCGGAGTCGTCTGGCAGAAGAGCAGACACAGCAACTCCCAGGGGTCCTGCGTGGAGTTCGCGAAACTGCCCGACGGAGATGTGGCGATGCGCAATTCGCGCCATCCGGACGGGCCGGCGCTGGTCTACACACCGGCCGAGATAGAGGCGCTGCTCCTCGGTGTGAAGGACGGGGAGTTCGACCACCTGGTGGGCTGACGGGCCCGCACACCACAGAGGGCCGAACCCCGCTGGAAACCAGCGGTGTTCAGCCCTCGGGCGGTGTGCCACGCGGTGCGCCGGCCGGTCGCACCGCCCCCGTCACACCGGGTCGGTCAGTCTGAACAGAGCCCAGACGACCTTGCCTCGGTGAGCCGCCGTGCCCGGCGCGCTCTCGGCGGTCAGTACGGGAGAGGGGTGCCAGCCCCAGCAGTCGCTGAAGGACTCCACCAGGAACAGCCCCCGGCCCGACTCGGCGGAGTCCGCCGCCTCGGAGGCGACCGGGCTCGCCTGGCTCGGGTCGCGCACCGCGCACACCAGCCGCGAGGTCCAGCGCATCAGGTGCAGCCGTACGGGCGGCTCCTGGGGCTCGCGCGGGGCGTCGGCCGGCAGGGCGTGCCGCAGGGCGTTGGTGACCAGTTCGGAGACGACGAGAGCGACGTCGTCGAAACGCTCGCTCAGGCCCCATCCCCCCAGCGTCGCCCGGGTGAACTGCCGGGCGCCGCCGACCGCTTCGTAGTGCGGTGGCAGGGTGCAGGTGGCCGACCCGGAGACGGCCGAGGGGTCGATGGGAGGAAGCCCCTGCCGTAACGGCTCGAGCATCGTCGATCCATTCGTCCCCATGCGAGGCACTCCCGGGAATCGCGGCTGGACCGGTACTCCGTACCGGCGACAGCGGCACAACACGAACGAGAACGCAGGTGCGCGGGCTCCATGGTTCCGAATGCGCACAGCAGATGCAAGGGCAGATGCACGTGCACGCGCCGGACCTGTCCGACGCCGTCCGGTTCTTGGTCATTTCTTCCTCGTCCCGGTTTCGCCGTCTTCCCAAGCTCTTCCCATTTCCGTAATCGAATGAGTACGGGGCGAAGCGTTTTGATGGCAGAATCCGGCTCTTGGGGTTCAGGGGGAGCCCCGATGCCAGGAAGCGATGGGGAGGGTTGGACCAGTGGCGGCAGGCGAGTCGAGTGGGTCCGTGGTGCGGCGCATCCTGCTGGGCTCTCAGCTCAGGAGACTGCGTGACTCGCGAGGCATCACGCGCGAGGCGGCCGGCTACTCGATCCGGGCCTCCGAATCGAAGATCAGCCGCATGGAGTTGGGACGGGTGAGCTTCAAGGCCAGGGACGTCGAGGATCTGCTCACGCTCTACGGCGTCACGGACGAGGCGGAGCGCGACTCCCTGCTCGCCCTGGCCCGGGAGGCCAACGTGGCGGGCTGGTGGCACAGTTTCGGGGACGTACTGCCCGGCTGGTTCCAGACGTACGTCGGTCTGGAGGGTGCGGCCTCGCTCATCAGGATCTACGAAGTCCAGTTCGTGCACGGACTGTTGCAGACGGAGGACTACGCCCACGCGGTCGTCTCCCGGGGCATGCGCGGCGCGTCGTCCGCCGAGATCGACCGCCGTGTCGCCCTGCGCCTCGAACGGCAGAAGGTCCTCGTCTCCGAGCGGGCGCCCCGCTTCCACGCCGTGCTGGACGAGGCGGCTCTGCGCCGCCCGTACGGCGGGCGCGAAGTGATGCGGGCGCAATTGCGGCATCTGATCGATATGTCGGAACAGCCGAACGTCACGCTCCAGGTGATGCCGTTCAGTTTCGGCGGGCACGCCGGTGAGAGCGGGTCCTTCACCATGCTGCGATTCCCCGAATCCGATCTGTCGGACATTGTGTATTTGGAGCAGCTGACAAGCGCGCTCTATCTGGACAAGGACGAGGAAGTCGCCCAGTACGAAAAGGCGATGACGCGGCTCCACGAGGAGAGCCCGGACCCGGAGGAGAGTCGTGACCTGCTCCGAGGACTTCTCCAACTCTCCTGAATTTTCAGTACGATGGCGCTCCTACAGGAGTCTGCACCTGAGTTAAGGGATCGCATGTCCTTCTTCCAAGAGCTGGCCGGCCAGTACATCGACGGTGAATGGCGTACGGGCACCGGCTCCTGGGACATCATCGATTTCAATCCGTACAACGGTGAGAAGCTCGCCGCGATCACCATCGCCACCGCCGCCGAGGTGGACAGTGCCTACCGCGCCGCCGAGCGCGCGCAGGGCGAATGGGCGGCGGCCAGTCCGTACCGCCGCCGGGACGTCCTGGAGCGCGCGCTGCGGGTCACCGAGGAGCTGGCCGACGAGATCACCGAAGCGATCATCGACGAGCTGGGCGGCACCCGCACCAAGGCCGCGTACGAGCTGAGCCTCACCCAGGAATTCCTGCGCGAGGCCGCCCGGCAGGCGCTCTCACCGGAAGGGCGCATCCTGCCCTCCGCCGCGGACGGCCGGGAGAATCTGCTCTACCGGCTGCCCGTCGGGGTCGTCGGTGTCATCAGCCCCTTCAACTTCCCGCTCCTGGTGACGATGAAGTCGGTCGCGCCGGCCCTCGCCCTCGGCAACGCGGTCGTCGTCAAGGCCAACCAGAACTCGCCCGTCGTCGGCGGCGGACTCGTCGCGAGGATCTTCGAGGAGGCCGGACTGCCGGCCGGGCTGCTCAACGTGGTCGTCACCGACATAGCCGAGATCGGCGACGCGTTCATCGAGCACCCCGTGCCCCAGGTGATCTCCTTCGCCGGATCGGACCGGGTCGGCCGCCATGTCGCCGCCACCGCGGGCGCCCTCTTCAAGCGGACCATCCTCGAACTCAGCGGCAACAGCGCCCTGGTGGTGCTGGACGACGCGGACATCGACTACGCGGTCGACGCCGCCGTCTTCAGCCGGTTCATCTACTCCGGTCAGGTCTGCATGGCCGCCAACCGCATCCTGGTGGACCGCCCGGTGGCCGCGGAGTTCACGGAGAAGTTCTGCGACCGCGTCGCCGCCCTGAAGACCGGCGACCCGCGCGAGCCCGACACCCGCATCGGCCCGGTCATCAACACCTTCCACGCCGACGCGCTGGCCGCCCTGGTCGACCAGGCGATCGCCGAGGGGGCCGAGGCCCGGGTGCACGGGCGGGTGCGCGGCAATCTGGTCGAGCCGACCGTGCTCACCGGGCTGCCCGAGGACTCCCCGCTGCTGCACCAGGAGATCTTCGGCCCGGTCGCGCTGCTGGTGCCGTTCGATGGCGAGGACGAGGCGGTGCGGATCGTCAACGACAGCCCGTACGGCCTCAGCGGCGCCGTGCACACCGCGCGCACCGGGCGGGGCGTCCGGTTCGCCCAGCGCATCCGCAGCGGGATGTTCCACGTCAACGACTCCACCGTGCACGACGACCCGGGCATCGCGTTCGGCGGCGAGAAGGACTCCGGTCTGGGCCGGATGAACGGGGACGCGGCGGTCGACGCGTTCACCACCCAGAAGTGGATCTCCGTCCAGCACGGCCGCAGCGTCTTCCCCTTCTGACCTCGCCGGACACGCGTCCCGCTACGCTGGTCGGGTTGACCAGAGAGGTGGAGGGCATGTCCGCGATCCGGCTGCTGGTCCTCGGTGCCGTACGCCAGCACGGCCGGGCCCACGGCTACCAGGTCCGCAACGACCTGGAGTACTGGGGCGCCCACGAGTGGTCCAACGCCAAGCCCGGCTCCGTCTACCACGCGCTGAAACAGCTCGCGAAGCAGGACATGCTCCTGGCCCACGAGGTGGCCCCGAGCACGGCGGGCGGACCGCCGCGCATCGAGTACGAGATCACGGAGCGCGGCACCGAGGAGTACTTCGCCCTGCTGCGGGCCTCGCTCACCTCGTACGACCAGAAGATGGACGTCCTCTCGGCGGGCATCGGCTTCATCGTGGACCTGGAACGGGCCGAGGCGGTGGCCCTCCTCCGGGAGCGCCTGAGGAACCTCGCGGCCTGGCGCGCCGCGGTCACCGAGCACTACCTCCCCGAGGGCGGCCCGGAGCAGCTGGGCCACATCGGCGAGGTCATGAACTTCTGGGTCCACTCGGCGGACGCGGGCGCGGAGTGGACGCGCGGCCTGATCGCCCGGATCGAGGCCGGTGCCTACGTCTTCGCGGGCGAGGGCGACCCCTTCGTCGGCGTACTGGCCGAGGGCGAGGAGAACCCGTACGCGACCGGGGTCCAGGACCCGGGCGACGCCCACTAATCAAGTTTGACGAATGCCCCGAGGTCGTTTACCTTCGACCTACTAGTCAAGTTTGATTACTGGACTGCCGGGGGTGTGCTGGATTGCGGGACGCGATCGTGGTCGAGGGAATGCGCAAGCGCTACGGAGGGACCTACGCCCTGGACGGACTGGATCTGGCGGTCGGCCGCTCGACCGTGCACGCGGTGCTCGGGCCGAACGGGGCCGGGAAGTCCACGGTGGTCCGCATCCTGTCGACGCTGCTGAGGTACGACGAGGGCCGTGCCGAGGTCGCGGGGTACGACGTACGGCGGCGGCCGGCCGAGGTGCGCCGGCGGATCGGGCTGCTGGGCCAGCACCCGGCCCTCGACGAGGAGCTGTCCGGGCGGCAGAACCTTGAGATGTTCGGCCGGTTGTACCACCTGGGCGCACGCCGGGCCGGGGCGCGGGCGGACGCCCTGCTCGACCGGTTCGGCCTCGCGGACACCGGCCGCAAACCGGTCCGCGACTACAGCGGGGGCATGCGGAGGCGGCTCGACCTGGCGGCCTCACTGATCATCGATCCCGAGGTGCTGTTCCTGGACGAGCCGACGACCGGGCTCGACCCGCGCGGCCGGGCCGAGGTGTGGGCGGCGGTGCGCTCGCTGGTCGGCGGCGGCACGACCGTCCTGCTGACCACGCAGTATCTGGAGGAGGCCGACCGCCTCGCGGACCGGATCTCGCTGGTCGACGGCGGCCGGGTCGCCGCCGAGGGCACGGCCGACGAGCTGAAGGCCCGGGTCGGCGGCGACCGCGTCGACGTCGTCGTACGCGACGCCGCCCAGCTGGCGCGCGCGGCGGCCCTGCTCGACGGCGGCAGGGTGACGGACCCGGACCGGCGCACCGTCGGAGCGCCGACGGCGGACCGGATGGCGGCGCTCACCGGGGCCGTGCGGGCTCTGGCGGACGCGGGCATCGAGGCGGAGGACATCGCGGTGCGCCGGCCGACGCTGGACGAGGTCTTCCTGGCCCTGACGGGCAGCGGTGACGAGAAGGAGGCCGCGGCATGAGCGCGGTGATGTGGGCGGTGTCCGACTCATGGACGATGACCCGGCGCGAACTGGCCCGCTGGGCCCGGCAGCCGGCGCAGGTGGTGGTGGGCCTGGTGTTCCCGGTGATGCTGCTGCTGATGTTCACGTATCTGGTCGGCGGCGGGCGCGGCGTCGAGGGCAGCACGGCCGAGTACCTGGTGCCGGGCATGCTGGCGCTGACCATGGCCTTCGGCCTGGAGTCGACCATGCTCGCGGTCACCCGCGACCTGGAGAAGGGGGTCGTGGACCGGTTCCGCTCGATGCCGATGGCGTCCGGAGCGGTGCTGGTCGGCCGGGCTCTCGCGGACATGCTCCAGTCGGCCGCCGGGCTGCTGGTGACGGGGGCGGCGGGCTACGCGGTCGGCTGGCGGTGGCACGAGGGGCTGGCCCCCGCACTGGGGGCGCTGGGGCTGCTTCTGCTGCTGCGGTTCGCGATGCTGTGGCTCGGCATCCTGCTGGCGCTGGTGGCCGGGCGGCCGGAGAAGGTGCAGGCGGTGCAGATCCTGGTCTGGCCCGTCGGCTTCCTCTCCACGGTGTTCGCGGTGCCGGAGACCATGCCCGGATGGCTGGGCTCCGCCGTCGAGTGGAATCCGCTCTCGGCCACCGCGGCGGCGGTGCGCGACCTGTGCGGCAACCCGGGCGCCGGCGGCGGCTCCTGGGCGGCTGATCACGCCGGACCGCTCGCGGCGGTGTGGCCGCTGGCGCTGCTCGTGGTGTTCTTCCCGCTGGCGGTACGCCGGTTCGCCGCCCTCGGTCGCTGAGGTCCGGCGCCGTCTCAGTGGTGGAAGGACGTCGCCGCGTTCTGGTCCCTGGTCAGCGGGTGCGGCTGGGCGCGGAGTTCGGGCATCAGGAGGCGGAGGTCCTCCAGGAGGAGTTCCGCCAGGTCCGAGGAGAAGCCGTTGCGGCACACGACGCGGAGCACCGCCAGGTCCTCGCGGTGAACGGGGAAGGTGTACGCGGGCACCAGCCAGCCGCGTTCGCGCAGCCGCCGTGACACGTCGAAGACGTCGTACGCCTTCACCTCCGGCCTGGTGGTGAGCGCGAAGACGGGCAGCTGGTCGCCCCGGGTGAGCAGCCGGAAGTCGCCCAGCTCCTCGATCTTCGCGGCCAGGCCGGTCGCCACGTCCCGGGCCGCCTGCTGCACGGCCCGGTAGCCGTCCCGGCCCAGCCGCAGGAAGGTGTAGTACTGCGCGACGACCTGGGCGCCGGGCCGGGAGAAGTTCAGCGCGAAGGTGGGCATGTCGCCGCCCAGGTAGTTCACCCGGAAGACCAGCTCCTCGGGGAGCTCGGCGGGCGAGCGCCACAGTGCCCAGCCGACTCCCGGGTAGACCAGGCCGTACTTGTGGCCGGAGGTGTTGATGGAGGAGACCCGGGGGAGCCGGAAGTCCCACACCAGGTCCGGGTCGAGGAACGGCGCGACCATGGCGCCGGAGGCCCCGTCCACGTGGACGGGGATGTCGAGGCCGGTGCGCTCCTGGAGGTCGTCCAGGGCCGCGCACAGCTCCGCGATCGGTTCGTAGCTGCCGTCGAAGGTGGAGCCGAGGATGCCCACGACGCCGATGGTGTTCTCGTCGCACAGCTCCACGGCGGCCTGTGGGTCGAGGTGGAAGCGGTCGCCCTCCATGGGGACGAGGCGCGGTTCGACCTCCCAGAACGTGCAGAACTTCTCCCAGCACACCTGCACGTTCACCCCCATCACGAGGTTGGGCTTGGCGCTCGCCGGGTAGCGGTCGGCGTTCTTGGCCGCCCAGCGGCGTTTGAGCGCCATCGCGGCGAGCATGCACGCCTCGCTGGACCCGGTCGTGGAACAGCCGACGGCCGCCGAGGGGTCGGGCGCGTGCCAGAGGTCGGCGAGCATCGCCACACAGCGCCGCTCCAGCTCGGCGGTGCGCGGGTACTCGTCCTTGTCGATCATGTTCTTGTCGCGGCACTCAGCCATCAGCACCCCGGCCTGGGGCTCCATCCAGGTGGTGACGAAGGTGGCGAGGTTGAGCCGCGAGTTGCCGTCCAGCATCAGCTCGTCGTGGACGAGCCCGTACGCGGTGTGGGGCGGCAGCGGACCGTCCGGCAGGCGGTGCCGGGGCGGGGCCGCCTCCATTCCGGCGACCGGGTCGGCGGCCCCGTAGAACGGGTTGAGCGCCAGCTTGCGCTGCGTGACCGACGGTTCGCCCTCGTGCGCGGAGCCCCGGTGGAGCGGCATCACGGACCTGCCCTTCTCGGCTCGCGCCCGCGAGACCGGACGAATCCGACGATACGGACGTCCTCCGCGCCCGCCACCCGGTGCTGGGCCGTCCGGCTCAGCGCATCGCCGTACCGTCCTCGCGCAGCTGCATCAGCGGCCGCCCGGTGACCAGCAGCCAGGCGGGCAGCGAAGCCACGCACAGCACCGGCAGCAGGGCCGTGTCGAAGCCCAGCACCGCCGCCGTGAACAGGCTGAGCCAGCCCTGCCGGGTGACGGCCAGCAGGACGCCCAGCACCGCGCACGTCACCGCGAGTGCGACCGGCACCGCGTCCACCAGCGCATGGGCGCACAGGCCGAGCGCCACGCCCACGAACACCGCCGGGAAGATCCGGCCGCCCCGGAAGCCGCAGGTCGCGGCGATCACCAGGGCCGCCGCCTTCACCACGGCCATCTTCCCGAACTCGCCGGCCGACCAGCCGTCCGGATCGGCGGCGAGAGTCTTCACCTCGTCCAGCCCCTTGAACAGGGTGAGGTGCCCGCCGAGCGCCCCGAGCAGGCCGAGCGCGAGGCCGCCCAGGGTCAGGGCGAGCACCGGGTGCGGCAGGGCCCGGAAGAAGTGGTGGACGAAGGGGAACGCGTACACCGCCGCCAGGCCGAGGACCGCTCCGGCCGACGCGATCACGAGGGCGGAGAGCAGATCGCCCCAGCCGGTGTGCGTGTACGGGGGCAGCGACAGGTCGAAGCTGGGGTGCTCGGCAAGCGACATGGTGAGCGACCCGGCGGCCCCGGCCGCGAGCGGCCCGAACAGCTTGTCCCAGAGCGCGCCGGTGCCGGGTGAGGAGGTCAGCGTCTCGGTGAGGATCAGGGCGGCGGCGACCGGGGTGCCGAAGAGGGCGCCGATGGTCCCGGCGGCGGCGAGCGCGAGCCACAGCTCACCGGGGGCGCCCGGCGCGATCCGGCGGCCGGCCCAGGCGGCCAGGGCGATGTTGGCCGCGGTGATCGGGTTCTCCGGTCCCAGGCTGACGCCGCCCGCCAGGGCCAGGACGGTGACCACGAGCAGACCGGGCACCACGTGGGGCGGCAGGGGAGGGTCGACCAGGCCCATCGTCGCCGGGTCCGGGCCGCCCCGGCCGGGGACGGCGCGCAGGACGAGGCCGGTCACCAGGCCCGTCGCCGTGAGCATCACGATCATCCACAGCGAGGAGAAGCCCCCCACGGACAGCGCGTCGGGCAGCGTCTCCCACAACACGTCCTGGAGCTGCTCCGCGAGCAGGCTGACCCCGAGCAGGACCAGGGCCGAGACCACGCCCACGGCCAGGGCGGGCACGATGAGCACGAGCAGCCGGCGGGCGGGGGCGGGCTCGGCGACGACGGCGGAATCGGTCGGCATCGGCTCACCATAGCGATGTGAAAGCCGTAAATGCGTTCAAAAGGGGCGGACTGTGGGCGGGACTTGCACCTCACGCGGCGTGAGGGCCCAGGCTCGTACGCGTACCCACACAGGAAGGAGCGGGGAGCCATGGAGCACTCCGTGGGACAGGTCGCCGGTTTCGCCGGGGTCACGGTGCGGACCCTGCACCACTACGACACCATCGGCCTGCTCTCACCGGGCGGGCGCAGCCACGCGGGCCACCGGCGCTACGACGACGCGGACCTGGACCGGCTGCAGCAGATCCTCTTCTACCGGGAGCTCGGCTTTCCGCTGGACGAGATCGCGGCCCTGCTCGACGACCCGGACGCGGACCCGCAGAAGCACCTGCGCCGCCAGCACGCGCTGCTGTCGCACCGGATCGGGGAGCTCCAGCGGATGGCCGCCGCCGTGGAGAAAGCTATGGAGGCACGCAGGATGGGCATCAACCTCACCCCCGAGGAGAAGTTCGAGGTCTTCGGCGACAAGGACCCCGAGGAGCACGCGGAGGAGGCCGAGCGCCGCTGGGGCGGTACCGAGGCGTACGCCGAGTCGCAGCGCCGGGCCGCCCGCTACACCAAGGAGGACTGGCAGCGGATGAAGGCCGAGGTCGACTCCTGGAGCGAGCGCTACGCGGCGCTGATGGAGGCCGGTGAGCCCGCCGACGGCGAGCGCGCCACGGACCTCGCGGAGGAACACCGGCTCCACATCTCCACCTGGTTCTACGAGTGCGGCTACGAGATGCACCGGAACCTCGGTGGGATGTACGTCGCCGATCCGCAGTTCAAGGCGTTCTACGACGCCATGCGGCCGGGCCTCGCCGAGCACCTGCGCGACGCGATCGAGGCGAACGCGCGCCGCCGGGCGTAAACGGTCACGGAGGCGGGTGGAACCCGGGGCCGCCCCGAGGCGTTGATAGCTTGGGGCGGCCACGCAGCCGCCTATCGACCTCATCCTGGAGCCCGGACCCTTGAATACGCTTGCGCTCGGACCGAGCTGGCTGGACTCGGACCACCTCATCGGACAGTTCGGGCTGGTCGGTGTGCTGGTCATCGTCTTCGCCGAGTCCGGGCTGCTGATCGGCTTCTTCCTGCCCGGCGACTCGCTCCTGTTCACCACGGGCCTGCTGGTGACGACCGGCCAGCTGGACACCCCGCTCTGGCTGGTCTGCGTCCTGGTCGCGCTGGCCGCGATCATCGGCGACCAGGTGGGCTACCTCTTCGGCCGCAAGGTCGGACCCGCGCTCTTCAACCGGCCCGACTCCCGCCTCTTCAAGCAGGAGAACGTCGAGAAGGCCCACGAGTTCTTCGAGAAGCACGGCCCGAAGTCGCTGATCCTGGCCCGCTTCGTGCCGATCGTGCGGACGTTCACCCCGATCATCGCGGGCGTCAGCCGGATGAACTACCGCTCGTTCATCGTGTTCAACGTGATCGGCGGCGTCCTCTGGGGCGTCGGCGTGACCCTGCTCGGCGCCGCCCTCGGCAACGTCGAGTTCGTCCACAAGAACATCGAGGCGATGCTCATCCTGATCGTGCTGATCTCGGTGGTCCCGATCGCCATCGAGTTCCTGCGCGCCCGGAGCAAGGCCAAGAAGGAGGGCCCCGCCGACGGGAGCGGCGAGGTCCCCCCGCAGGACCCGTCCGCCGGCCGTCGCGGACGCCACGCCAAGCGCTGAGCGCCGTACGCCCCCGAGGTCAGAAGCCGCGCGTCCGCTTGGCCGCGCGGCGGTTCGCCCCGCCCACCGCGCCCGGCACCCGCATGAACAACCGGGAGATCTCGCTCCCCAGGTTCACCCCGATGGCGATGGCCAGCGCCGTCGCCACCGCCGTGGACAGTGAGGCCAGGCCCCGGTCCAGCTCGTTCTGCGCGACGCCCAGCAGCCCGAAGTACGTCGCGGAGCCGGGCAGCAGCGGCCCGATCGCCGCCGTGATGTAGGGCAGCGACGACGTGTAGCGGTAGCGCGAGAACAGCTGCCCGAACAGGCCGACGAGCCCGGCGGCCGCGGCCGTCGCGGCCACCGCCGACAGCTCGCCCGTCCGGGCCATCGCCCCGTAGATGATCCAGGCCACGCCGCCGTTCAGGGTCACCGCGAGCACCGTCGCCCGCTCCTGCTGGAGCAGGATCGCGAACGCCAGGGTCAGCAGCATCGACGCGAAGATCTGGATCACCGGCCGGTCGTGCGTGATGAACCGCGCCTCCGGGTCCAGCTCCGCGCCCAGCTGAAGCCCTCCGTACAGAGCCAGCAGCACCCCGGTGACGATCGCGATGAAGAAGTACATGACCTCCAGGAGCCGCGCCGAGGCCGTGATGTAGTAACCGGTCAGACCGTCCTGCACGCCCGCCACCAGCGCCCGCCCCGGCAGCAGCGCGAACAGCCCACCGGTGATCACCGCCGACGGCCGTACGTCCGACCAGTGCGTCAGCGTCAGGGCCACGCCCATCGCGGCGGGCGGCATCGCCGCGATCACGAACTGGTAGAACTCCGGCAGCCCGCGCCCCGCGCACAGCCAGGCCAGCCGGTCACCGAGCATCGCGCCGAGCGCGGCGATCACGAACACCAAAGGACCACCGCCGACCAGCACGGACGCCGCCCCGGCCAGCCCTCCGGCGGCCAGCGTGAGCACCCAGCCGGGATACGGGTGCCGGTTGCGCCGGATCTCCGCCAGCCGCCGGTACGCCTCCTCCAGCGACACCTCGTCGTCGGCCGTGGTGATGTCGTCGATCAGCCGGAAGACCGCCGCGAGCCGCGTGTAGTCGGTGCCCCGGCGGCGTACCGTACGGCTCGCCGTCACCGGGTCGTCCACCAGCGACGGCTGGTGCGAGATGGACAGCAGGGTGAACGTCACGGTCGGCTCGCAGCGGTCGAGCCCGTAGCTCCGCATCACCGCGAACATCGCCGCCTCGACGTCCTCGGCGCCCTCGCCGCCCGCGAGCAGCAGCTCCCCGATACGCAGCGTCAGGTCGAGCACGCGCGGAACCGGGGGCCCCGCCTCCTCGTCGTGCCGCTGGACCGGCTCCGTGGCCGGGCGCTCGGCCACCGGCATCCGCAGCATCGTGCGCATCCGGTCCTGCCAGGGCGCCTCCTTGGTCAGCCGGACCATCGGCACCCCGTACGCCGGGGTGAACGCGGGCGGGGAGTCCCGGAAGCTGTACGTGCTCGGCGTCGCGAACGCCGAACCGGTCGTCTCGGACCCGGAAGCGGAACCCGTACCGGAACCGGAGCCCGGGGCCGGCGGCTCGGGCGTCACGCCCTCCGGAAGGGCGAACTCCGACGTCGGGTGGTCCTCCTCCGGCGGCGCCGCCGGTTCGGTCCCGACAGGCCACGAGAAGGCGCTGTGCGCCTCGTCGGACTGGGGCTTCTCGTCATCGGGCCCGCCCGGTTCCGCCACCACTCGACCTCGCTCCTCCTCGGCTGCGCGTCCTCGGGCGCACTCCTGCCCAGTATGGCCACGCCCAAGGGAGGGCACACGGAACGGGCGGCACACCCGCGTGGGTGTACCGCCCGTTCTCAGGCCCGCTTACCGGAAGCGGAACGTCAGTGCGCGCCGCCCTGCGCCTCAAGGCGCTTGCGGGAGGCGACGATCTCGGCCTCGGCCTCGGCGCGGCCGACCCAGTCGGCGCCCTCGACGGACTTGCCCGGCTCCAGGTCCTTGTAGACCTCGAAGAAGTGCTGGATCTCCAGGCGGTCGAACTCCGACACGTGCTGGATGTCCTGAAGGTGCTCCACCCGGGGGTCGGACGCCGGGACGCACAGCAGCTTGTCGTCGCCGCCGGCCTCGTCGGTCATCCGGAACATGCCGATCGCGCGGCACTTGATGAGGCAGCCGGGGAACGTCGGCTCCTCCAGGATCACCAGCGCGTCCAGCGGGTCGCCGTCCTCACCGAGGGTGTCCTCGACGAAGCCGTAGTCCGCCGGGTAGCTGGTCGAGGTGAAGAGCCGACGGTCCAGACGAATCCGGCCGGTCTCGTGATCCACCTCGTACTTGTTGCGCGAACCCTTCGGGATCTCGATAACGACGTCGAACTCCACGGGTGGCTCCTCCATGATCAACACATACGACTGGTGGTTAAGTGTCCCTCACGCAGATGTGTGCTCGCGAAAGGGGCTGGTCAACGGTGGCCGAGCCGGTGGAAAGACCGTCGACGGAACCGCCCGGCACGCCCGGCGGCAGTATCGCGGCCCGCCTGGGCGTACGCGGCGGAGTGAACGACTGGCGGTTCACGGCCGTGTCCGCCGTCGTCGGACTGGCCCTCGCGGCCGGCGCCGTCCTCGCCGCCGGACCCTGGGACTCGGGTCAGCGTAAGGCCGAGCGGGACCGGGCGACCGCCGCCGAACGCACAGGTGGCGCACATCACGACGCGGGCGACCCCGACGGTCCCGCACCCGCCCCCAGCGCCCCCGCCGTCCTCGCCGCCCTGTCCCCCACCGGCACCGGCACCAAGAACGCCCCCGCCGGCGCCGACCGCGACCTGCGCACCGTCCTGGACCCGCTGCTGAGGAACGACGCGCTGGGCACCCGGCGCGCCGCCGTCGTCATCGACACCGCCACCGGCGAACGGCTCTACGGCAAGGGCGCCGACGCCCCCATGACGCCCGCCTCCACCGTCAAGATCGCCACCACCGTCGCCGCCCTCGGCGCACTCGGCCCCGCCCACCGCATCCCCACCACCGTGCGCGCCTCCGACGACCTGCGCACCGTCACCCTCGTCGGCGGCGGCGACCCCACCCTCGACAAGGCGGCCCTGCGCGCCCTGGCCACCGAGACCGCCCGCGCCCTCAAGACCGCCGACGCCCCCTCCGTACGCCTGCGCTACGACGCCTCCGCCTACTCGGGGCCCACGCACCACCCGATCGGTCCCAACGAGAACATCGCGCCCATGAGCGCCCTGATGCTGAACGAGGGCCGCCAGGACGGCTCCGCCAAGGGCCCCGCCCCGCGCACCGAGGACCCGGCCGGCGACGCCGCCCGCGCCTTCGCCGGCTACCTCGACAAGGCCGGCGTCACCACCAAGGGCGCACCCGCCCCCGGCCGCCCCGCCAAGACGTCCCGCACCGTCGCCACCCACCTCTCCGCCCCCCTCTCCGGCCTGGTCGAACGCGCCCTGACCAACAGCGACAACGACGTCGCCGAGGCGCTGGCCCGGCAGACCGCCATCGCCGCCGGGCAGCCCGCCGACTTCAAGGGCGGCCGACGGGCCGTCACCGCCCGCCTGAAGAAGCTCGGCCTGCCCCTCAAGGGCGTGAACATCGCCGACGGCAGCGGGCTCGACCGCGAGGACAAGGTGACCGCGGCCCTGCTCGCCGGACTCCTCGCCCGGGCGGCCGACCCCGCCCACCCCGAACTGCGGCCCGTCCTCACCGGCCTCCCCGTGGCCGGGTTCAGCGGCACGCTCAGCAGCCGCTACACCAGCGCGACCGGCGGCACCGGCTTCATCCGCGCCAAGACCGGCACCCTCACCGGCGTCAACAGCCTCGCCGGAACGGTCGTGGACACCCGGGGCCGGCTCCTCGCCTTCGCCTTCCTGGCCTCCGGCACCACCGCCCCCACCGAGGCCCAGAAGGCCCTCGACGAACTCGCCACCGCACTCGGCGCCGGGAAGCGGTGAGCCCGTCAACACCGCACCGCATCAAGGACGAAGCACGTACGGTTGACGCATGACGAGCATCGGTGGTGCAGGGATGGTCGACTGGAACCTCGCGGTCGCGACCGCGACCCGGCTTGTGCGGCCGGGCCCCGAGATCAGCCGCGAGGAGGCCCGCGAGGTCGTCGCGGAGCTGCGCAGGCACGCGAAGGCGGCGGAGGAGCACGTCCGCGCCTTCACCCGGATGATCCCCGAAGGCACCGAACCGGAGGACACCCCCGTCCTCGTCGTGGACCGCACCGGCTGGATCAGGGCCAACGTCGCCGGCTTCCGCGAACTGCTGCGCCCCCTCCTGGAGAAGATGGAGGAACGGCGCTCCGGCGGCGCGGGCGGCGCCGTGCTCGGCGCGGTCGGCTCCAAGGTCACCGGCGTCGAGGTCGGCATGCTGCTCTCCTTCCTCGCCTCCCGCGTCCTCGGCCAGTACGAGACCTTCGCCCCCGCCACCCGCGAACTCCCCGCCTCCGCCGACGGCGGCGGCCGCCTCCTGCTCGTCGCGCCGAACATCGTCCACGTCGAACGCGAGCTGGACGCCGACCCGCACGACTTCCGGCTCTGGGTCGCCCTCCACGAGGAGACCCACCGCACCCAGTTCACCGCGGTGCCCTGGCTCCGCGACCACCTCCAGGGCGAGATCCAGTCCTTCCTGGACGAGACCGACGTCGACCCGATGACCTTCCTGGAGCGGCTGCGCGAGGCCGCCCAGGCCCTCGCCGGCGGCCGGCCCGAGGGCGAGTCCGGCGAGGACGGCGGCCGCAGCCTGGTCGAGCTCGTCCAGACACCCGCCCAGCGCGAGATCCTCGGCCGCCTCACCGCCGTGATGTCCCTCCTGGAAGGACACGCCGACTACGTGATGGACGGCGTCGGCCCCGAGGTCGTGTCCTCCGTCGCCGCGATCCGCGAGAAGTTCCAGCAGCGCCGCGCCCAGGGCGCCGGCCGCCTCGACCAGGCCCTGCGCAAGCTGCTCGGCCTCGACGCCAAGCTGCGCCAGTACCGGGACGGCGAACGCTTCGTGCGCGCCGTCGTGGACGAGGTCGGCATGGACGGCTTCAACCGGGTGTGGACCTCGCCCAACACCCTCCCCACCAAGGCGGAGATCGCCCGCCCCGCGGACTGGATCGCGAGGGTGCACCGTAAGGCAGAGTCGTGATCAAGGTCCCCGGTACGAAGGCAACGCGCCGGTAATCACCCATCCGAGGGACCGTAGGGGCATGGGAAGGCGTGCAATGCTCGATGAACGGCATTGCTCTGTCACCATCGACGCACTCTGAGTGACGGCACTCCTTCCCGTCCCGGCACTCCGAGACACCCCTGAAGAACCTCACGAAGGGCACCGGACATGGGTCCCCATCCTGCGGTCGCGGCGATACGCCTGGCGGTCCGCCGCGTACTCCACGACGTCATCGCCGAACACGCCGAACAGACCGAACGCGCCGGGCACGCCCCGCACCCCGAGCTCGCCCGGGCCGGTGCGGGCAGCCGCCTCGGCACGCTCCCCGACCGCCCCGGCACCCCCCTGGTGCTCGTGGCCTGCTCCGGCGGCGCCGACTCCATGGCGCTCGCCTCCGCCCTCGCCTTCGAGGTCCGCAAACTCCCCGTCCGGGCCGGCGGCATCACCGTCGACCACGGCCTCCAGGACGGCTCCGACACCCGCGCCGCCGAGGTCGCCGCCCGGCTCACCGCCATGGACCTCGGACCCGTCGAGGCCGTCGCCGTCCACGTCGGCCGCGACGGCGGACCGGAGGCCGCCGCCCGCGACGCCCGCTATGCCGCGCTCGACGCCGCCGCCGAACGCCACGGCGCCGCCGCCGTCCTCCTCGGCCACACCCGCGACGACCAGGCCGAGACCGTCCTGCTGGGCCTCGCCCGCGGCTCCGGCATCCGCTCCCTGTCCGGCATGGCCGCCTCCTCCGGCCCAGCGGGCCGCTACCGCCGGCCCTTCCTCCAGCTCGACCGCCAGACCGCCCGTACCGCCTGCCTCGCCCAGTCCCTGCCCGTCTGGGACGACCCCCACAACATCGACCCCGCCTACACCCGCTCCCGGCTGCGCCACGAGGGCCTGCCCGCCCTGGAGAAGGCCCTCGGCAAGGGGGTGGTCGAAGCCCTCGCCCGTACGGCCCAGCTCTCCCGTGACGACGCGGACGCGCTCGACACCTGGGCCGCCGCCGCCGACCGTGACGTACGCGACGACGCGGGCCGCCTCGAGTGCGCCAAGCTGTACGCGCTGCCCCCCGCCGTACGGCGCCGGGTGCTGCGCCGGGCCGCCATAGAGGCGGGTTCCCCGGCCGGTTCGCTCTTCGCCCGGCACATCGAGGAAGTCGACCGCCTGGTCACGGGCTGGCGCGGCCAGCAGGCCATCAACCTCCCCGGCCGCGTCGAAGCCCTGCGGCAGGGTGGCAGACTGGTCATCCGGCAGAGCTGACGCACGAGCGGCTGACACGCAGGGCGAGCGGCCGCGCAGGCCCGGGGCTCCACCCCCGGACCCGGCAGGCACAGAAAGAGACGCGGGTGAACGAGAAGGACATGGGCACCGACCTCCAGTCGGTGCTCCTCACCAAGGAAGAGATCGACGCGAAGCTCGTGGAGCTGGCCGCGAAGATCGACGCGGAGTACGCCGGCAAGGACCTGCTCCTCGTCGGCGTCCTCAAGGGCGCCGTCATGGTCATGGCGGACCTGGCGCGCGCGCTGTCCACCCCCGTCACCATGGACTGGATGGCCGTCTCCTCGTACGGCGCGGGCACCCAGTCCTCCGGTGTCGTCCGGATCCTCAAGGACCTGGACACCGACATCAAGGGCAAGCACGTCCTGATCGTCGAGGACATCATCGACTCCGGCCTGACGCTGTCCTGGCTGATGTCGAACCTGGGCTCGCGCGAGCCCGCCTCGCTGGAGATCTGCACCCTCCTGCGCAAGCCGGACGCGGCCAAGGTCGCGCTCGACTGCAAGTGGGTCGGCTTCGACATTCCCAACGAGTTCGTCGTCGGCTACGGCCTCGACTACGCGGAGAAGTACCGCAACCTCCCCTTCGTCGGGACCCTCGCCCCGCACGTATACGGAGGCTGAGGGCCCGCGGACCCGCAGCAGGGCCCGCCGGGAACCCTCACGGGCCGCCCGCCGTTGAGCCTTCGAGGCGCGATTGCCGGACGTCCGAGGCGGACGCCGGTGACCATGCTGGGGTACCGTCCGAAGAACAGTCTTTACTCACAGCAGCATTTACCTACGGGCAGGAGGGACGGGGCGTCTTCGCCTCGTATGGATGGACGTGAAGCGATACTTCCGTGGGCCGGTCATGTGGATCGTGCTGGCCGTCCTCGCCGTGGTCGTGTTGATGAATGTCGTCGGCTCGGGCGGCGGCTACAAGACGGTGGACACCGGACAGGTGATCCAGGCGATCAGCAAGAACCAGGTGGACCAGGCCAAGCTCACCACCGGTGACGATCACATCATCAAGATCGAACTGAAGGACGGTCAGAAGCTGTCCGGCGAGTCCGGCAGCAAGTTCCAGGCGAGCTACATCGGCAACCAGGGCGTCCAGCTCGCCGACATGCTCCAGAAGAAGTACGAGAGCGGCGACATCAAGGACGGGTACACCGTCTCGCCCTCGAAGCAGTCCCCGTTCGTCTCGATCCTCTTCTCGCTGCTGCCGTTCGTCCTCATCGTGGTCGTCTTCCTGTTCCTGATGAATCAGATGCAGGGCGGCGGCTCCAAGGTCATGCAGTTCGGCAAGTCCAAGGCCAAGCTGATCACCAAGGACACCCCGAAGACGACGTTCGCCGACGTGGCGGGCTCGGACGAGGCGGTCGAGGAGCTCCACGAGATCAAGGAGTTCCTCCAGGAGCCGGCCAAGTTCCAGGCCGTCGGCGCCAAGATCCCCAAGGGTGTCCTGCTCTACGGGCCTCCCGGTACGGGCAAGACCCTGCTCGCGCGCGCCGTCGCGGGCGAGGCGGGCGTCCCGTTCTACTCGATCTCCGGCTCCGACTTCGTGGAGATGTTCGTCGGTGTCGGCGCCTCCCGCGTCCGCGACCTCTTCGAGCAGGCCAAGGCGAACGCCCCGGCGATCGTCTTCGTGGACGAGATCGACGCCGTCGGCCGCCACCGCGGCGCCGGCATGGGCGGCGGTCACGACGAGCGCGAGCAGACGCTCAACCAGCTGCTCGTGGAGATGGACGGCTTCGACGTGAAGGGCGGCGTCATCCTGATCGCCGCCACGAACCGCCCGGACATCCTCGACCCGGCGCTGCTGCGCCCGGGCCGCTTCGACCGGCAGATCGCGGTCGACCGGCCGGACATGCAGGGCCGCCTGGAGATCCTGAAGGTCCACCAGAAGGGCAAGCCGGTCGCCCCGGACGTCGACCTCGGCGCCGTCGCCCGCCGCACGCCCGGCTTCACCGGTGCCGACCTGTCGAACGTGCTGAACGAGGCCGCGCTCCTTACGGCGCGCAGCAACCAGAAGCTCATCGACAACGCGATGCTGGACGAGGCCATCGACCGCGTCGTGGCGGGCCCGCAGAAGCGGACCCGGATCATGTCCGAGAAGGAGAAGAAGATCACCGCGTACCACGAGGGCGGACACGCCCTGGTCGCGGCGGCTTCCCCCCAGTCGGACCCGGTCCACAAGATCACGATCCTCTCCCGCGGCCGCGCCCTCGGTTACACGATGGTGCTCCCGGAGGAGGACAAGTACTCCACGACGCGCAACGAGATGCTCGACCAGCTCGCGTACATGCTGGGCGGGCGCGCGGCCGAGGAGCTGGTCTTCCACGACCCGACCACCGGCGCCGCGAACGACATCGAGAAGGCCACGGCGACGGCCCGCGCGATGGTGACGCAGTACGGCATGACCGAGCGGCTCGGCGCGATCAAGTTCGGCGGCGACAACACCGAACCGTTCGTGGGCCGCGAGATGGGCCACCAGCGCGACTACTCGGAAGAGGTCGCCGCGCTGGTGGACGAAGAGGTCAAGAAGCTCATCGAGACCGCGCACAACGACGCGTGGGAGATCCTCGTAGAGAATCGCGACGTGCTGGACACCCTGGTGCTCCGCCTCCTGGAGAAGGAGACCCTGGGCAAGGAGGAGATCGCCGAGATCTTCGCTCCGATCGTCAAGCGCCCGGCCCGCCCCGCGTGGACCGGCTCCGCCCGCCGCACCCCGTCGACCCGCCCGCCGGTCCTCTCCCCGAAGGAGCTCGCCCTCACCAACGGCGCGAGCACGGCCGCCGCCCCGGTCACGGACACCGTCCCGGGCGCGGAGACCCTCCCCGAGGAGCGTCCCGAGAGCTAGTCACCGACCTGGTGTGGCCCCCGTCACGGGGTTCCCACCAGGCCCGGAATGGATGCCGCGTCCCCCAGGTTCTAGCCTGTTGGGGGCGCGGCTTTTCCGTACACCTGCGCGGATGCCCCCGCAGTGACAGCTCAAGGAACGAGGCACACATGACCGACCCGGTGACGCTGGACCCCCAGGGGCCGATCGGCGAGTTCGACGAGAAGCGTGCCGAGGCCGCCGTCCGGGAGCTGCTGCTGGCCGTGGGAGAGGACCCCGACCGCGAGGGCCTGAAGGAGACGCCGGGGCGGGTGGCGCGGGCGTACAAGGAGATATTCGCCGGCCTGTACCAGCAGCCCGAGGACGTTCTGACGACCACGTTCGACCTGGGCCACGACGAGATGGTGCTCGTCAAGGACATCGAAGTGTTCAGTACGTGTGAACACCACCTGGTGCCGTTCCGGGGGGTCGCGCACGTCGGGTACATCCCGGCCACCAGCGGCAAGATCACCGGCCTGTCGAAGCTGGCCCGGCTGGTCGACGTCTACGCCCGTCGGCCGCAGGTGCAGGAGCGGCTGACCACGCAGATCGCCGAGTCCCTGATGGAGATCCTGGAACCGCGGGGCGTCATCGTCGTCATCGAGTGCGAGCACATGTGCATGTCGATGCGCGGCATCCGCAAGCCCGGGGCGAAGACGCTGACCTCCGCGGTCCGCGGGCAGCTGCGCGACCCCGCGACGCGCGCCGAGGCCATGAGCCTCATCATGGCGCGCTGATCCCGGCGCGCTGACGAGCCGGACCCGGCACCGGCCCTACGCCGTCGCCGCGTCCGGCTTGTTGTCGTCCTTGTCGTCCGGGAGCTTGCAGACGTGTTCCAGGAAGAGGGCGGCGGCGATGACCGCGATGCCGGCGAGGACCGCGAAGGCGGCGTAGATGGCCTGGTCGCGACGGGGCGGGTTGTCCAGGGAGCCGAGCAGGAAGACGGCCGTGCCGCCGTACATGCCGGAGACCAGGGCGACGACCAGGGCGCTCGCCTGGGCGAAGACCAGGGCGCGGGCGGCCATCAGGGGCTCGACGCCCTTGGCACCGGGACGGCGTTCGCGCTGGGCGCGCAGGCGGGCGCGGATGGACAGCGCCGTGGCCAGCAGGACGACGGCGATCAGCGCGAGGACGATGGGCGCGAAGAGCGGCACGCTCGGCAGCGTGCCCAGGGAGTCCCAGAGGCGGGCGGCGCCCCAGGAAAGGACTCCGGCGGCGGCGAAGAGGCCGGCCAGGACTCCGAGCCGTAGTTGCTTCACCCCGTGAGCCGCCCTTCGCGCCTGTGTCCGTCGTGCTGTGTTCTGTGAGCCTAACGACTACTCGGGCAGCCGGAGTTCCAGGTCGGCCCGGGGGAGCACGCCGTCGCGCCCGACACCGGTCAGCAGATCGGCGACCGGGCCCGCGCCGGGCAGCTGGGCCTCGGGGTCCACGTCGTGCCAGGGGGCGAGGACGAAGGCGCGCTCGCGGGCCCGGGGGTGGGGGAGGGTGAGCACGGGGTCGTCGGAGACCACATCCGCGTACGAGACGATGTCGACGTCGATGGTGCGCGGGCCCCAGCGCTCCTCGCGGACCCGTTCGAAGGCTTCCTCGATGGCCTGGCCGCGCTCCAGGAGCGAGGACGGGGGCAGCGTCGTCTTCACGACGATCACCGCGTTGAAGTACGACGGCTGGGAGCCCGGGTCGACGCCCCAGGGCTCCGTCTCGTACACCGGGGAGACCGCCTTGACCCGGAGCCCGGGCGTGTCCTCCAGGGCGTCGATGGCGCCCTGGAGCGTCTCCAGGCGGTTGCCCAGGTTGGCGCCGAGCGAGAGCACGGCGAGTTTCGGGTTGGAGAGGGTGATGTCCGCCGCGTCCACCTGCTCGACCACGGAGGCGGGCACCGGCTGTACGGTCGGGTCGCTCTGCCCTTCGGTGGAAAATGCAGTCATGCTCGGCTCCGGGTGATGGTGATGGTGACGTCGTCGAACGGGACGGTGATGGGCGCGTCCGGCTTGTGCACCACGACCTCCACCTCCTCGACGCCGTCGTGCTTGAGGCACTGCTGGGCGATGCGCTCGGCGAGCGTCTCGATCAGGTCGACCGGCTCGCCCTGGACCACCGCGACGACCTCTTCCGCGACCACGCCGTAGTGCACGGTCTTCGTCAGGTCGTCGGTGGCTGCCGCGGGGCGGGTGTCGAGGCCGAGCACCAGGTCCACGATGAACGTCTGTCCCTCTTCCCGTTCCCGGGGGAAGACGCCATGGTGCCCGCGGGCCTTGAGGCCGCGCAGCGCGACACGATCCACGCGAATCACTCCTGCTGTCGTTGGTCCGGGGGGCACGGGGCCGCGTGCGGGCGGCCGGGTGCCCGATTTCGAATCTACCTGCGAGCACCGACAGCCCTCCCCCTTGGGGGCCGGGCCTGCGGGCACGGAACAGATAGCCGCTGATACCCCGATGCCGGCGGTTCCAATCACCCCAGGTCGGCTTTCGTGCCCGGAAGTGGCCCGGACCGGCTCAGGACGCGGGGTCTTCGTCCTCTTCCTCACCGGTTTCGGCCAGTACGGGCGACCCGTGGTGCGACCAGAGCTTCCAGCCGTCCGGAGTGCGGCGGAACACATTCGTGGCGACGACGAGCTGCCCGACGAGCGGGCCGAGCGAGGCGCCCTCCTCGGCGGGACCGCCGCTGAGGATGTTCTCGGTGCACGTCACCAGCGCGGTGTCGGCGGTCATGGAGACGCCGACGTCGGTCAGGAAGAACTGGATGTACTCGGTGTTGGCCATGATCAGCGCGTAACTGCGCAGCACCTCGCGCCGCCCGCTGAGCACCGGCCACCCGGGGTGGACGCAGGAGACCGTCAGCTCCTCGTCCGGCAGCCAGGCCGACGTCAGCGCGTCCAGGTCGCCGCGCTCCACGGCCTCGTAGTACGCGGTGTTGGCCTGCTCGACGGCGGCGATGTCGGCGGCGGCGTCCGCGTGCTCGCCGCCCGGCCCGGCCACCTCGTCGCCCGGCCCGGTCACGCGGCTCCCTCGATGGCGCGGGCGACCCGGACGGCGTCGGCGGTGGCCCGGACCTCGTGGACGCGGACCGCCCAGGCGCCGGCCCGGGCGGAGAGGGCGGAGACGGCGGCCGTGGCGGCGTCGCGCTCGCGGGCGGGCGGCGGGGCGCCGCCCTCGCGGGCCAGGACGTGGCCCAGGAACCGCTTGCGGGACGCCGCGACCAGCAGGGGGCGGCCGAGGGGGCGCAGCGCGTCCAGACCGGCCAGCAGCGCCAGGTCGTGCTGGGCGTCCTTGGCGAAGCCGAGCCCGGGGTCGATCACCAGGCGTTCCGGGGCGATGCCGCCGGCCACCACCGCGTCCATCCGGGCGCGCAGCTCGTCGGTGACCTCGGCGACCACGTCCCCGTACACCGCCCGGCTGTTCATCGACTCGCTGAAGCCCCGCCAGTGCATGACGACGAACGGCGCGCCGGCGGCGGCGACCACGGGGACCATGTCCGGGTCGGCCTGGCCGCCGCTGACGTCGTTGACCAGGACCGCGCCGGCGGCGATCGCCTGCTCGGCGACGCGGGCGCGCATGGTGTCGACGGAGACCGTGACGCCTTCCGAGGCCAGGCCCCGGACGACCGGGATCACCCGGCGCAGCTCCTCGGACTCGTCCACCCGGCTGGCGCCGGGGCGGGTGGACTCGCCGCCGACGTCCACGAGGTCGGCGCCCTCGGCGACCAGGTCGAGGCCGTGCTTGACCGCCCGCGTGGTGTCGAACCAGCGGCCCCCGTCGGAGAAGGAGTCGGGGGTCACGTTGACGACCCCCATGACCGCGCAGCGGTCCCACTCCGGCAGACCCTGGACCGTCCCGCGCAACGTACTCATATGACCAGCGTAGGCCCGTACGGGACGGCGCTATGCCGTGCGGGCGTCCTGCTCGCCCGCCTGGGGCCGCGCGTGGGCGCAGGGGCGGCGCGGGGCCGACCGGAGGGGGCGGGGGAGTGCCAGGTGCACGAAGCCCTCGGCCTGCATCGCGGCGAAGGAGATGCGGGGCAGGTCGCGGGCGGTGCGGTAGACCACGAAACGGGGCTCCCAGCGCGGCCGGAACTTGGCGTTGAACTTGTACAGCGACTCGATCTGGAACCAGCGCGAGAGGAAGATCAGCAGCCCGCACCAGACCCGCAGGACGGGCCCCGCGCCCAGCTTCTCGCCCCGGGCGAGCGCCGAGCGGAACATCGCGAAGTTCAGCGAGACGCGGCTGATGCCGAGCCGGGGCGCGGCCTGGAGGGACGCGACGATCAGCAGCTCGTTCATGCCGGGGTCGGCGGAGCGGTCGCGGCGCATGAGGTCGAGGGACATGCCGTCGGTGCCCCAGGGCACGAAGTGGAGCACGGCCTTCAGGTCGCCGTACGGGGAGTCGGCGGTCTGCTCGTCCGCCTTGTGGGCGGTGGCGACGAAGCAGTCCCGGTCGGCGGTGTCACCGATCCGGCCGAGCGCCATGGAGAAACCGCGTTCGGTGTCGGTGCCGCGCCAGTCGGCGGCGGCCCGGCGGATGCGGGCGAGCTCGGCCTCGCCGATGTCGGCCACGCGCCGGACGCGGGTCTCGTAGCCGTTCCGCTCAATGCGCTTCACCATCTGGCGTACGTTGCGCATCGCCCGCCCGGCGAGGGAGAAATCCGCGACGTCGACCACCGCCTCGTCGCCCAGTTCCAGGGCGGTGAGTCCGGTCTCGCGGGTCCAGACCTCGCCGCCGGTCTCGCCGCACCCCATGACGGCGGGGGTCCAGGAGTGCGCCCGGGCCTCGTCCATGAAGCGTTCGATGGCGCCGGGCCACGCCTCCACGTCACCGATCGGGTCGCCGCTGGCGAGCATCACGCCGGAGACCACGCGGTAGCAGACGGCGGCCTTGCCGCTGGGCGAGAACACGACGGCCTTGTCGCGGCGGAGCGCGAAGTGGCCGAGGGAGTCGCGTCCGCCGTGCCGCTCCAGCAGGGCGCGCAGCCGGGCCTCGTCGTCCTCGGTGAGCCGGGCGGCCGGGTGCTCGGGGCGGAAGGCCAGGTAGATGGTGGTGACGGCGGTCAGCAGGCCGAGGGCGCCGAGCGAGCAGCCGACGGTCCAGGAGGTGTCCCCGGAGTAGTCGACGGGCCCTTCGAAGCCGACCAGGCCGTACAGCACGTGCTGGAGGCGGTCGGCGATGCTCGGGCTGCCGACCATGCGGCGGGGATGGACGCTGACGATGACGAGGCCGAGGCCGAGCGACCCCGCTCCGAGCAGCACGAAGTTGGCCAGGGCCCGCCACCGGCTGCGCGGGTCGGGCAGGGCGGCGAACTCGCTCCGGTGGCGTACGAGCAGGTAGCACAGCGTCAGCGAGACCAGGGCACCGAGAATCGAGTGCCGGTAGCTGAACTGGGCCAGCGCGCCCGCCGGGAGCAGGACGACCGCCGCCCGCCAGGCCCGCCGCTTGTGGCGTTTGAGGCCGTGGGCCAGGAGCAGCAGCAGGACTCCGGCGCTGAGCGAGAGTGCGGCGGCGAACGGGCCGAGGGCCCCGGGAAGGACCTCGGCCAGACTGTGCATGCGGCTGTGCCGGAACCGCGGGAAGACCCCGGCGGCGACGTCGATCAGTCCGACGGCGGTGCAGGCGGTGCCGACGAGCGCGGGCACGGCCTCCGGCCGGGGGCCGCGCAGATACGTGCGTGCGCGAACCGGAACCGATCCTGATTTATCCCCATCTAGCGTGACAGACATCGCTTCCCGTGGTTCCGCGAGAGATTTCCTGGAGTCCGGCGGCCGGAGCCCTGCGGACGATGTGCGACCTCTAGGACGATCCTTCCGGACCGTGGGTTCACCGCTGCCCGGAAATTTCCTGACAGAAAGTTCACCGGTCATGGGCCTTACGGGCAAGCCGCTGCTGATCCTCGCGATCGCACTGGCCGTCGTGCTGTTCACCGTCACCGTCTGGTGCTGGCCGAGGCTCGCCCGGCGCAGTGCGCCCGCGGTGCTCGGCCGGGTGGGCATGCTGCTCGCGACCCAGGTGGCGGTGTTCGCCACGGTCGGCCTGCTGGCCAACAACAGCTTCCTCTTCTACGGCTCCTGGGCCGACCTGTTCGGCCGCAAGCAGGAGCTGGGTGTGGTCACCGACCACGCCGCCGGGACGCTGGCCGCGAAGAACATCGTCCGGGTGGGCTCACAGCGGCCGGACGTGCCGGGCGGATCGCTGCCGAGGGTGGCCGGCCGGATCGACAAGGTCGTGATCGCGGGGAAGCGCTCGGGCATCGAGAGCGCCGCGTACGTGTATCTGCCGCCGGAGTACTTCCAGCCGGCCTTCGCGCGGCGGAAGTTCCCGGCGGTGGTGGTGCTGACCGGTTACCCGGGCACCTCGGAGAACCTCATCAAGGGGCTGCGCTATCCGCGTACGGCACACGAACGGGTGAAGGCCGGACGGGCGCAGCCGATGATCCTGGTGATGCTGCGTCCGACCGTGGCGCCGCCCCGGGACACCGAGTGCGTGGACATAAAGGGCGGTCCGAAGACGGAGACGTTCTTCGCGGACGACGTGCCGCGAGCGGTGTCGGCCGGCTACCGCGTCGGCAAGCGGGCCCGCAACTGGGGCATCATCGGCAACTCGACGGGCGGCTACTGCGCGTTGAAGATCGGGCTGCACCACCCGGGCCGGTACGCCGCGAGCGCGGGGCTCTCCGCGTACTACAAGGCCGCGGAGGACCCGACGACCGGCGACCTCTTCCACGGTGACGAGGCGGCGCGGCGCCGGGCGGACCTGCTGTGGACGCTGGACAACCGGCCGCAGCCGGACTCCTCGTTCCTGGTGACGACCTCGCGCCAGGGCGAGGCGAACTACGCCGGCACGCGGAAGTTCGTGGCCAAGGTGAAGCAGCCGGCGCAGGTCTCCTCGATCGTGCTGGACAGCGGCGGCCACAACTTCAACACGTGGCGCCGGGAGATCCCGGCCGCGCTGGAGTGGCTGAGCAGCCGGCTGAGCGAGAGCTGAGCGTACGGCCCGGCCCTCTCAGAGGCCCGCCGCCCCCGCCACGCTCTCGACCTCGACCTCCGCGCGGGGCACCGCGCGGCCGTCCGCGCCGACCGACCGGCGGAGCGCCTCGTGCAGCCGGGCCGGGGTGAGCACGCCCAGGAAGCGGCCCTCGCCCGCCTCGTCGATGACGGCGATCCAGCCGGCGTCGTGCTGGAGCATGGTGGCGAAGGCCTGTTTGAGCGGGGCGCCGAGCGGAAGCCACGCCTCCATGCGGCGGGCGTGGTCGCGGACGGTGCCCTTGGCGCCGGTGCGCGCGTCGTCGGCGGGGATCCAGCCGTGCAGGTGCTCGTCCCCGTCCAGGACGACGGCCCAGCGGGCGCCCTCCGCGCGGAGGCGTTCGGTCGCGGTGGACAGCGGGTCGTCCAGGTGGACGACGGGCGGGCGGTCGAGGTCGCTCTCCTCGACGGGGGTGACCGAGAGCCGCTTGAGGCCCCGGTCGGCGCCCACGAAGTCCGCGACATAGGCGTTGGCGGGGGCGCCGAGGACGGTGGCGGGGGTGTCGAACTGCTCGATCGAGCCCTGCCCGTAAACGGCGATGCGGTCGCCGAGCCGGACCGCTTCCTCGATGTCGTGGGTGACGAACAGGACGGTTTTGCGGACCTGTTCCTGCAGCTTCAGGAATTCGTTCTGAAGGTGCTCGCGGACCACGGGGTCGACCGCGCCGAACGGCTCGTCCATCAGCAGGACGGGCGGATCGGCGGCCAGCGCCCGTGCGACGCCGACTCGTTGGCGCTGTCCGCCGGAGAGCTGTTCGGGATAGCGGTCGCCATAAACGGAAGGATCGAGTCCGACAAGGTCGAGGAGTTCCGCGGCGCGGGCGCGGCCCTTTTGGCGTTTCCAGCCGAGGAGATGGGGAACGGTGGCGGTGTTCTCCAGGACCGTCTTGTGCGGGAAGAGGCCCACTTGCTGGATCACATAGCCGATGCGGCGGCGCAGTTGGACGGGGTCGATGGCGGATATGTCGTCCCCGTCGAGGAATATCCGGCCCTCGGTCGGTTCGATCAGCCGGTTCACCATCTTCATGGTGGTCGTCTTGCCGCATCCCGACGGTCCGACGAGCGTGACCAGTTCACCCTCGGCGACCTCGAAGGAAAGGCCGTCGACGGCGGTGGTGCCGTCCGCATACCGCTTGGTGACGTGCTCGAAACGGATCATGGTTCCCCATTGTCGCGGGTGTTCTGTGAAGGACATGTTGCTGGAACACAACGGCTCCGGCGATTGTCAGTGGTCGAGGATAGGCTCGCCGGACATCAGTACGAGAAGGCGAACGGGAGGTGGGGGGACGGATGGCCGGACAGAACTGCCTGGTGACGAACGACTGGATCTGCGGGGAGTATCTCCGTTCCCGCAGCCAGGAGTTGACGGACGCCACCGTCCAGCACATCTGGATCACCGCCGTCTCGGTCGCGATCGGTGTCGCCGTCGCCTTCCCGCTGGCGCTCCTCGCACGCCGGGGCCGCGGATTCGCCGGACCGGTCCTCGGGCTGACGACGGTCCTCTACACGGTGCCGTCGCTCGCGATGTTCTCGCTCCTGCTGCCCCTCTTCGGGCTCTCCGCCGCCCTGGTGGTCACGGGGCTCGTGCTGTATTCGCTGACCATCCTCGTGCGCAACATCCTGGCGGGCCTGGAAGCGGTGCCCGAGGAGGCGAAGGAGGCCGCGCACGGCATGGGCTACGGGCCGCTCCGCCTGCTGTGGGAGGTGGAGCTGCCGCTCGCGCTGCCCGCGCTGATGGCGGGGATACGGATCGCCACGGTGTCCACGATCGCGCTGACCACGGTCGGCTCCATCGTCGGCCGGGGCGGCCTGGGCAATCTCATCGAGGACGCGCTGCCGAGCTTCTTCAAGGCCCAGGTGCTGGCCGCCTCGGTGCTCTGCGTGCTGCTCGCGGTCGTCGCGGACCTGATGCTGCTCGGGGTGCAGCGGCTGCTGACGCCCTGGACGCGCCTGCGTGCCGCGGCGGCGCCCGGACGGGCGAAGGCGGAGGCGGTCTGACATGGGAGTTCTCGGGGACGCCTGGACCTGGCTCACCACCGGTGCCAACTGGTCGGGGGAGAGCGGTGCCGCCCACCGGCTGAGCGAGCACCTGTACGTCAGCGGGGTCGCGCTCGCCCTGGCCTGCGCCGTGGCCCTGCCCCTCGCGCTGTACCTGGGCCACATCAGGAAGGGCGGCGCCCTCGCGGTCAACCTGGCCAACGTGGGGCGCGCGGTGCCCGTCTTCGCGGTGCTGGCCCTCTTCATGGTCTCGCCCCTGCGCAACGCGGGGTACATACCGACGATCATCGCCCTGGTGCTGTTCGCCGTGCCGCCGCTGCTGACCAACGCCTACGTGGGCATGACCGAGGTGGACCGCTCGGTGGCGGAGGCGGCGCGCGGGATGGGCATGTCGGGCGGTCAGCTCTTCCTGCGCGTCGAGCTGCCCCTCGCGTACCCGCTGATCATGACCGGGCTGCGGTCGGCCGCCGTCCAGGTCGTGGCCACGGCGACCATCGCGGCCATGGTCGGGCAGGGCGGCCTCGGCCGGATCATCACCGCCGGTTTCAACACGTACGACACCGCGCAGGTGGTGGCGGGGGCCCTGCTGGTCGCCGTGCTCGCCCTGCTCGTGGAAGCGGTCCTGGTGGCCGTCGACCGCCTGCTGTCCCCGCTGCGCCGCCGCCGGCCGGCCTGAGCCCCGGCCCACCCGACTCGTCACACCTGTCGCACATCCACCACTTGTCGCATACGGCCTCGCCGCCGTGGACGGAGAAGAACATGACCAGGACCTCACGCGTGGCCGGCGCCGTCATCGGCATCCTCGCGCTGGCGGGCTCGCTCGCCGCGTGCGGCGGCGACAGCCTGGAGGAGGACAAGGGCGCCCCGGCCGGGGGCCAGGACTCCGGCAAGAAGGGCTCGCTCGTCGTCGGCGCCGCCGCCTTCACCGAGTCCAAGGTGCTCGCCGAGCTGTACGCGCAGATCCTCGGGGACGCCGGGTACAGCACCTCGGTCACCACCGTGAAGAACCGCGAACTGTACGAACCCTCCCTGGAGAAGGGCGAGATCGACGTCGTACCGGAATACGCGGCGACGATCGCCGAATTCCTCAACGCGAAGGTGAACGGGGCGAAGAAGGCCGAGGCGGATCCGGTCGCCTCGGGCGACGCCGCCGCCACCGTCGCCGCCCTGAAGAAGCTCGCCGAGCCGCGCGGACTGAAGATCCTTCCGGCGGGGAAGGCCGTCGACCAGAACGCGTTCGCGGTGACCAAGGAATTCGCCGGCAAGCACAAGCTGAAGACCCTTTCCGATCTCGGCGCCGCGAAGATCGGCGTCAAGGTCGCGGCGGGCGACGAGTGCGAGGTGCGGCCCTTCTGCGCACCCGGACTCAAGAAGACGTACGGCATCGACGTCACCGGAATCGACCCCAAGGGCGTCGGCACCCCGCAGTCCAAGCAGGCGGTGAAGGACGGCAAGGACCAGCTCGTCCTGACCACCACCACCGACGCCGTCCTCGACACCTATGACCTGGTGTTCCTGGACGACGACAAGAAGCTCCAGAACGCGGACAACGTCCTGCCCGTCCTGAACGCGAAGGACGCGGGCGACCCGGAGATAGCCGACGCGCTCGGCAAGCTCACCGGCGCACTCACCACCGAGGACCTCGCGCAACTGAACCGCAAGGTCGACGCGGAGCGCGCCAAGCCGGCGGATGTGGCCCGTGAATACCTCCAGTCGAAGGGCCTGATCAAGAAGTAACGGGGCGCCCGGAGAACGGGCAGCGGGAGCCGCCGGGTAACTTGCCGGGCACAGATTGCCGGGCGGCTCCCCAAGTACGCCGCGCACACGGTAAATTTCGGGCCATGCCCCGTGGACGCCATCGCCATTCGCCGCCACTGCACAGAATCCTTCCGCCCTCGGCCGTCGCCGGAGCGTCGGTGGCCTGTGCGGCGGGAGCCTGGCTGCTGACCGAACCCATGGTCCTGCGCGCGCTGGTCGCGGCCGCGGCGGCGGCCGCCGTCACCGGCGCCGTCCTCATGCGCGGCTGGGACCGCGAGGCGGGCCGTCGTGTCGCCGAGCTGACGCGCGCCCGCGCGAGCGACGAGTGGCGCGCCGAGGAGCGCGCGGCGGAGCTCGAAGCGGATCTGGAGGAGGCGCGGGAGATCCGCGCCCGCCTGGAGACCAAGCTGCGCCGCAAGCGCGTCGAACTGGCCGGGCTCCGGGGCGAACACGCCGCCCTGCTGCGGCGGTACGCCAACGCGGAGACCGAGCGCGCCAGCGTCCTGGAGAGCCGGCGGCAGCTCGCGATCGAGGCGTCCGCGCCCGCCCGCGCCCTGCCGCCCGCCCGCTCCACGCCCACCCCGGACTCCTACGCGCGCGCCGCCCGGGCGCTGGCCGACCTCCCGCGCAACGCGGCGCTCCAGAAGGCCCGCCGGATCGCCGAACAGGCGCAGCGGGATCGCGCGGAGCGCGCCCGGGAGGAGGAGCAGGCGCAGGCCGCCCTGCCCGCCACCCGGCCCGCCGTCCAGCCGCCCGCCATGCGCCCGGTCCCGGCCGCCAGCGCGGTCGTCCCGTACGCGGCGTCCCGCCGCCATCCGGTGCCGCAGGGCAGCTTCGACTTCTTCGGTACGCAGAAGGCCGTGCCCGCCGCCGCCGAACGCGCCGCCATCGAGTCCGTGCAGAACGAGGACCTGGCCGACGTGGTGGGCGCGGAGGTCCTGGCGGCGCACCGCCCGGACGCGCCGGAGGACCGCGCCGTCGGCAAGGTCATCGACCTCACCGCGCACGACGAGACGGAGCAGCTGGACGTCGCGGAGCTGCGCAGCGCGATCTCGTAACGCGCCGGCGTCCGCCGGCGCCTACTTGTCGATGTCGCCGACGACGAAGAACAGCGAGCCCAGGATCGCGACCATGTCGGCGACCAGCGTGCCCGGCAGCAGTTCGGTGAGCGCCTGGATGTTGTTGAACGACGCCGAGCGCAGCTTCAGCCGGTACGGGGTCTTCTCGCCCTTGGACACCAGGTAGTAGCCGTTGACGCCGAGCGGATTCTCGGTCCAGGCGTACGTGTGGCCCTCGGGGGCCTTGAGGACCTTCGGCAGCCGCTGGTTGACGGGCCCCGGCACGAGGTCCGCCATCCGGTCCAGGCAGGCGTCGGCGAGGTCCAGGGAGTTGTGCGTCTGCTCCAGCAGGCACTCGAACCGGGCCAGGCAGTCGCCCTCGGTCCGGGTGACGACCTTCAGCGTCTCCGCCAGCTCCCCGTACGCGAGATACGGCTCGTCGCGCCGCAGGTCGAAGTCGACTCCCGAGGCGCGGGCGATCGGCCCGGACACCCCGTACGCGTGCACCGCGTCGGCCGACAGCACGCCGACGCCCCGGGTGCGTCCGCGGAAGATCTCGTTGCCGAGGACCAGTTCGTCGTACACGTCCATCCGGGAGCGGACCGAGGCGACGGCGTCCCGGACGCGGCCGAGCCAGCCCGCGGGCAGGTCCTCCTTGAGGCCGCCGACCCGGTTGAACATGTAATGCATACGGCCGCCGGAGATCTCCTCCATGACCGCCTGAAGCTCCTCACGCTCCCGGAACGCGTGGAACACCGGCGTGATCCCGCCGAGTTCCAGTGGGTACGAGCCGAGGAACATCAGGTGGTTGAGGACCCGGTTCAGCTCGGCGAGCAGGGTGCGGGTCCAGACCGCGCGCTCGGGGACCTCCATGCCGAGCATCCGCTCGACGGCCATCACGACGCCCAGCTCGTTCGAGAAGGCGGAGAGCCAGTCGTGGCGGTTGGCCAGCATGATGATCTGGCGGTAGTCGCGGGCCTCGAACAGCTTCTCCGCACCGCGGTGCATGTAGCCGACGACCGGTTCGGCCTGCTGGACGCGCTCGCCGTCCAGCACGATGCGGAGGCGGAGCACGCCGTGGGTGGAGGGGTGCTGGGGGCCGATGTTGAGCACCATGTCGGTGCTTTCGGCTGCGCCGCCGATGCCGATGGTCGTCTCCGTCATGGGGCCAGTATTCCTTGCGCGCCGCTGCTGCGGGGCGCTGCCCCGGACCCCGCTCCTCAATCGCCGGAGGGGCTCAGAACCGGCCGCCGGAGGGGCTCACCGCGTGTTCCAGCCAGCCGAAGTCGCCCAGGCCGCCCCGGGCCGTCAGTTCCGCCGCCTCGCCTGCCGTCGAGAGGGCGCGGAGGTACGCGGTCGGGTCGGTCGACGCCAGGGCCAGGGGCGGGCGTCCGCCCGTGATGCCGAGGGCTGCCAGGGCCTCGCGCTGGGTACGCAGGCGCCCGCCCGGGACCGCCGCCGCGCACGCGTCCAGCGCCACGTGGGCCGTCAGGTCGCGGCTCCCGTCCGGCACGGGCCGGACCTCGCGGCCCGCGCGGAAGCCGGTGAGGGTGCCGAAGGGCGGGCGTTCCCCGCGTACGTGCGCGTAGTCCACCGCCACCGCGAGCCCGGCGGACAGCGTGGAGACCGCCGCCGCCCATGCCTCGTCGCGCGGGCGGCCGATCTCCGCCCGGCTGCCCGGGCCCGCCGACGGCCACCAGCGGCGCAGCCATTCCGCGTCCGCCCCGGTCACCGGAGCGCCCAGCCGCTCCGCGCCGTCGGCGGTGCGGACCTCGACGTACCGTTCGACGCCCTCGGCGTCCGTCTCCGCGACGGGGAGCGGCACGTTGTCCAGCCACTCGTTGGCGAAGAGCAGCCCGCGCGTCCCGGCCGGCGGCCGCGCGCACCATTCCACCCGGGGGTCCAGCCCCTCGGGGCGGTCGGCGAGCTCCACCGCGTACGCCCGCACCGCGAGGTCCGCCCCGCCCTCGGCGGGCAGCGCGGCGAGGACGCCGGTGACGAGTTCCCCGCGCCCGGCGCCCATGTCGACCAGGTCCACCCGCGCGGTGCCGAGGTCTGCCGCCGTACGGACCAGGAGCCGGGCGACGGCGGCGGCGAAAAGGGGAGAGGCGTGCACAGAGGTACGGAAGTGTCCCGCGGGGCCTTCGGGGCGCCGGTAGAAGCCCTCGTCGCCGTAGAGAGCGGTCTCCGCCGCCTCCTGCCACCCGCGCCACTCATCCGTCACGGGCCCAGTCTCCACCTTGGGGAGTATGGTCCGGGGACCCGGATCGGCCCTTCGGCTGACCCGGCAGCCCTCGGCCTTCTTTACGCTGGGTTACGTGCAGCGCCTCTACGATTTCATCCGCAGACACCCGACGGGCGTCGACAGCTTCTGGGCTGTCTTCCTCCTCGGGCTCTCCGGCATGACCATCGTGGTGGGCGACGTCGGGCACGGCGGGCGTCTCGAACGGGTCGCGGTCGTGCCGGTCGTCCTCGGCCTCTGCCTCGTCGTCGCGCTGCGCCGCCGCGCGCCGGAGAAGATGCTGCTGCTCGCCATCGCGATGGGCGTCGTCCAGCTGATCTGCGGCGTCCGGCCGACCGTCGCGAACTTCGCGATGCTCGTCATCACCTTCACCGTGGCGACCGTCGGTGAGCGCTGGGCCTCCCGGCTCGCCCTGGCGTGCAGCCTGACCGCGGCCACGATGTCCCAGCTCCGCTGGCCGACCGAAGCGGGCACGCCGCGCAACTGGGCGCAGACGCTGTTCGTCGTCGCCGTGCTGACGGTGCCCTTCGTGCTGGCCTGGGTGCTCGGCGACTCGATGCGGACCCGGCGGGCCTACTTCGACCAGCTGGAGGAGCGGGCGGCCCGTCTGGAGCGGGAGCGCGAGGCCCAGTCGAAGGTCGCGGTGGCCGCCGAGCGGGCCCGGATCGCCCGCGAACTGCACGACGTCGTCGCGCACAACGTCTCCGTGATGGTGGTGCAGGCCGACGGCGCCGCCTACGTCATGGACGCGGCGCCCGACCAGGCCCGGCAGGCGCTGGAGACCATCTCCAGCACCGGCCGCCAGGCGCTCGCGGAGATGCGGCGGCTGCTCGGGGTGCTGCGGACGGGCGATGCGCAGGAGAGCGGGGAGTACGTCCCGCAGCCCGACGTCGAGCAGATCGAGGAGCTGGTCGAACAGGTCCGCAAGGCCGGTCTGGCGGTGGACTTCAAGGTCGAGGGGACCGCCCGCCCGCTGCCCAGCGGCGTCGAGCTGACCGCGTACCGCATCGTGCAGGAGGCCCTGACCAACACCCGCAAGCACGGCGGCCCGCACGCCGGGGCCAGTGTGCGACTGGTCTACTTCGACGACGGGCTCGGCCTGCTGGTCGAGGACGACGGGCGCGGTGCCGCGCACGAGCTGTACGAGGACGGGGGCGCCGACGGCGCCGGCCACGGCATGATCGGCATGCGGGAACGGGTCGGCATGGTCGGCGGCACACTGGACGCCGGGCCGCGCCCGGGCGGAGGATTCCGGATCAGCGCGCTGCTGCCGCTCAAGGCCGCCGACCGCTGAACGAACGAGGAGAGAACAGGCCCCCATGGCGATCCGCGTGATGCTCGTCGACGACCAGGTGCTGCTGCGCACCGGCTTCCGGATGGTGCTTGCCGCCCAGCCCGACATGGAGGTGGTCGCCGAGGCCGGGGACGGCGCGGAGGCAATCGACATCCTGCGCGCCACCGCCGTGGACGTGGTGCTGATGGACGTCCGCATGCCGAAGCTGGACGGCGTCGAGGCCACCCGCCGCATCTGCGCGCAGCCCGACCCGCCGAAGGTGCTCATCCTGACCACGTTCGACCTGGACGAGTACGCGTTCTCCGGGCTGAAGGCGGGGGCCAGCGGCTTCATGCTGAAGGACGTCCCGCCGGGCGAACTGCTCGCCGCGATCCGTTCCGTGCACAGCGGGGACGCGGTCGTCGCCCCGTCCACCACCCGCCGGCTGCTCGACCGGTTCTCGCCGATGCTGCCCAGCGGCACCGCGGAGCCGCAGCACAAGGACATCGCCAAGCTCACCGAACGCGAGCGCGAGGTGATGCTGCTCGTCGCCCAGGGCCTGTCGAACGGTGAGATCGCGGGGCGCCTGGTGCTCTCCGAGGCGACCGTGAAGACGCACGTCGGCCGCATCCTGACCAAGCTGTCCCTGCGCGACCGGGTGCAGGTCGTGGTCCTCGCGTACGAGACGGGGCTGGTCCGCGCCGGCGGTGGGGCTTCCTAGCGGAGGATCCCCTCCAGGAAGTCGCTGCCGAGCCGGGCCACCACGGTCAGGTCCAGCTGGTGCAGGACGTACCGGCCCCGCCGCCGGGTCGTGACCAGCCCGGCCTTCTTCAGCACCGCCAGATGGCGGGAGACCTCGGGCGCGGTGATTCCGTTCGTGTCGGCGAGTTCACCGGTGGTGTACGGGGAACGCGCGATGTTCCGGCACAACCGCATCCGCATCGGGTGCGCCAGCGCCTCCAGCCGCAGCTGGAGCAGCTCCACCGAGGCGGGCGCGGGCAGCTCCGGCCGGTGCACCGGGTAGTGGATCACCGGGCGCCAGCCCGGGGCGTGCAGCACCATCAGGTGCGGCCAGCCGAAGCTGGTCGGGATCAGCGTGAGCCCGGGGCCGACGGCGGGGTCCGTCGCGTCGGTCGCCCCCTCGGTCAGCTTGTCGACGCTGATCCGGCCGCCGTCCGCGTCGAGCGAGAGCGCGGGCGAGACCGCCCGTATCGCCTCGGCGACCCCCTTGCGCCGCAGCAGGTCCGTCTTGTGCCGGGCGTCCGCCACCAGTTGGACGCGCGTCCGCTCCCAGGTGTCCGCGAAGAACGCCTGGTCGCAGTCCTCGAACAGGCGGCGCAGCCAGCGGCGTACGGGAGCGGGGTCGGCCAGCAGCCGCTTGGTGAACTCGACCTGGCGCGGGCCTCGCGCCGCCGCCATGTCCAGCGCCCGGGCGCGCGCCTCCGCGTCGCGCAGCGGGGAGGCCGCGCCGGTCCCGTAGAACGTGGCGCAGGTGAACTCCAGGGCGGCCGAGACGAACCGGTCGTCGTCGAGGCGGTCCAGGATGTCCAGGTCGGCGGCCAGGCTGTGGCCCGTCGCGCCGTCGCCGCCGACGACCCCCGCGAACGGCATGAAGATGTCCGAGAAGGTGTTCCGCCAGAGGAACTCCGCCTCGTGCAGCCGGTCGGCGAGATCGGGCTCCAGGGCCGTGGCGGTGGCCGTCGCCCAGCCGTGCAGGCCCGGGTGGTGCCCCGGCTCGGCGAGGGCGTGCAGGGCGACGCCCAGCTCCACGAGCGGGGAGGTCCGGAAGACGATGCGGTCGGGGTCGAGCCCCGCGATGCCGATGGTGACGCTCACCGGTCCATGGTGCCGGGTCGGTGTGACAGCCGGGACGCGGATTGACGGCGGGCGTCAATCCGCGTGCATGACCGGAGCCGTCCGGGGGACGGGCCCGCCTCAGCCCTTCCCGTCCACCCGCTCCAGAAACGCGGCCACCGCGTCCCGTACGTCCTCGGCGCTCCACTCCAGCCCGGCCGCCGTCACCGTCACCTCGGTGAACGCGACCCCCGGCGCTCCGGCGTCCGGCGTGAACCAGCGGCGGAAGAGCACCGTGCCCGTCTCCTCGGCCTGCCGCACCCCCGCCTCTGTCAGCGCGTCGGCGTCGTACGGCAGCCACACCTGGAACTGATGCGTGTGCGGCACCTCCGGATGCACCCGGAACCAGCCCGCGCCGGCCGCGTCGAAGCCCTCGGCCAGCGCCCCGGCGACCACCTTCGCGTGCGCCACGTACGACGGCAGCCCCGGCAGCTCCCGGTCGAGCCCCGCCAGGGCCGCGACCGCCGCCGGGAACTGCTGGAAGAGCTGCCCGCCGTACCGGTGCCGCCAGAGGCGGGCCTCCTCGACCAGCGAGGCGGAACCGGCGAGCACGGCCCCGGAGATCCCGCCCAGGGACTTGTAGAACGACACGTACACGCTGTCCGCGAGCGCGGCGATCTCCGGCAGCCCGCGCCCGAAGTGCGTCGCGCACTCCCACAGCCGGGCCCCGTCGAAGTGGACGACGGCGTCCCGTTCCCGGGCGGCGGCCACCACGGCCTCCAGCTCCTCCCAGGCGGGCAGCACGAAACCGGCGTCCCGCAGCGGCAGCTCCAGCATCAGCGTGCCGAACGGCTCCGGGACGTCGCGGACCTCATCGGCGGTCGGCAGCCTCGGCTCGGTCGTCGGGTGGACCGTGCGCAGTCCGCTCACCGCCCCCAGGGCGCCGCTCTCGTGCACCTCCGGGTGGGCGAGCGGGTGCAGGGCGACGACGGGGTTGCCGGTGCGGGCGGCCCAGCAGCGCAGCGCGACCTGCTGGGCCATCGTCCCGGTCGGGAAGAACACGGCGGCCTCCGTGCCCAGCAGCCCGGCCACCCGCTGTTCCAGCTCGGCGACGACCCCGTCCCCGTAGATGTCCGCCGGGAGCCCCGGGTCGGTGACCGTCCCGGCGTCCGCCGCCAGGGAGGCCAGCTGCTCGCCGAGCGTGCGGTCCTGCGGGACACGGGACAGCGTCCGCGCGGCCCCCCGCCACGCGGTGAGCCTGCGCAGCCGCAGCGCCTCCTCGCTCCCCGGCTCCGCCGTCGCGTCCGTCACCTGCGTGTTCATGTCTGCCATGGGACGATCATCACGCAGAACACCGGACCTGCCCACCGCGTTTCCGGGGCCCGGCCGCAGCGGTATCCACAGGCTGTGGACAAGCCGGGAGGGCGGGGCGGCCGCTGGCGTAGCATGCAAGGGAATCGTCCGGTACCCCCCGCGGACTGGAACGGAAGGCCCGCAGTGTGAACGCAACAGCTCCCAAGGACCCGCTCGACGCCAGGGACCGCCCCGCCCGGCTCACCGTCGGCGTGGTGGGGGCGGGTCGTGTCGGCCCCGCCCTGGCCGCGTCCCTCGCCCTCGCCGGGCACCGCCCGGTCGCCGTCTCCGGGGTCTCCGACGCCTCGCGGCGGCGCGCCGCCGACCTCCTCCCCGACGTACCGCTCATGACGCCCGCCGACGTCCTCGCGCGGGCCGAGCTCGTCCTGCTGACCGTCCCCGACGACGCCCTCCCCGGGCTGGTCGAGGGGCTGGCCGAGACCGGGGCGGTCCGCCCCGGACAGCTCCTCGTCCACACCTCCGGTCGGTACGGGACGAAGGTGCTGGACCCCGCGCGCCGGGCCGGCGCCCTGCCGCTCGCGCTGCACCCCGCGATGACGTTCACCGGCAGCTCCGTGGACGTCCAGCGGCTGGCCGGCTGCTCCTTCGGCGTCACCGCGCCCGACGAGCTGCGGCTCGCCGCGGAGGCGCTGGTCATCGAGATGGGCGGCGAGCCGGAATGGATCGCGGAGGAGTCCCGCCCGCTCTACCACGCGGCCCTCGCCCTCGGCGCGAACCACCTGGTCACCCTGGTCGCCCAGTCGATGGAGCTGCTGCGCACCGCCGGGGTCACCGCCCCCGACCGGATGCTCGGCCCGCTGCTCGGCGCCGCCCTCGACAACGCCCTGCGCTCCGGCGACGCGGCGCTCACCGGCCCGGTCGCGCGCGGCGACGCCGGCACGGTCACCGCGCACCTCGGCGAGCTGCGCGCCCACGCCCCGCAGACGGTCGCCGGTTACGTGGCGATGGCCCGCGCCACGGCGGACCGCGCCCTCGCCCACGGCCTGCTCAAGCCGGAGCTTGCCGAGGACCTGCTCGACGCCCTGGCAGACGGCGGCTCCGGCCCGTCGCGGCCCGGCGGCCCGGACCCTTCCGGCGACACCGGCACCGGACCGGAGGAGTCCCGATGACCACCACATCCACCACGCCGGTCCTGCTCGACACAGCCGCCGAGCTGCACGCGTACGCCCCCGAGGGGCGGCGGGCCGTCGTCATGACGATGGGCGCCCTGCACGAGGGCCACGCCTCGCTCATCCGCGCCGCCCGCGCCCACGCGGGCCCCGCCGGGCAGGTCGTCGTCACCGTCTTCGTCAACCCGCTCCAGTTCGGCGAGGCCGCCGACCTCGACCGCTACCCGCGCACCCTCGACGCCGACCTCGCGGTGGCCGGCGCGGCCGGCGCCGACGTCGTCTTCGCGCCGTCCGTGGACGAGGTCTACCCGGGCGGCGAGCCACAGGTCCGGATCTCGGCGGGCCCGATGGGCGAGCGCCTGGAGGGGGCCTCGCGCCCCGGCCACTTCGACGGCATGCTCACGGTCGTCGCCAAGCTGCTCCACCTCACCCGGCCGGACACCGCGTTCTTCGGGCAGAAGGACGCCCAGCAGCTCGCCCTGATCCGGCGCATGGTGCGCGACCTGAACTTCCCGGTGGAGATCACCGGCGTCGAGACGGTCCGGGAGCCGGACGGCCTCGCGCTGTCCAGCCGCAACCGCTTCCTCGACACGCACGAACGCCGCACCGCACTCGCCCTGTCCCGGGCCCTGTTCGCGGCCCGTGACCGGCTCGCCGCCCAGGCCGCCCTGCACGCCCGCGCGCAGGCCACCGGCGCCACCGAGGACCGGGCCGCCGGGCTCAACCGGCTCGGCGAGGCCCGCCTCGCGGCCGACGCCCAGGCGGTGGCCCGGGCCCGCCCGGACGCCGGACCCGCCGCCGTGCGCGCCGCCGCCCGCACGGTCCTGGAGGAGGCGGAGGCCGCGAACCCGCCGCTCGCCCTGGACTACGTGGCGCTCGTGGACCCGGCCGACTTCACCGAGATCCCCGACGACCGCGCGGCCGGTGAGGCGATCCTCGCCGTCGCCGCCCGGGTCGGCGCCACCCGCCTCATCGACAACATCCCCCTCACCTTCGGAGCGACCCCGTGACCGGTATACGGCTGACAGCCCCCGCACCCGGCTGGTCCATCGACGCCGACGTGGTGGTCGTCGGCTCCGGCGTCGCCGGGCTCACCACCGCCCTGCGCTGCGCCGCGGCGGGCCTCGCCACGGTCGTGGTGACCAAGGCCCGCCTGGACGCGGGCTCCACCCGCTGGGCGCAGGGCGGCATCGCCGCGGCCCTCGGCGAGGGTGACACCCCCGAACAGCACCTGGACGACACCCTGGTCGCCGGGGTCGGCCTCTGCGACGAGTCCGCGGTACGCGCCCTGGTCACCGACGGCCCGGGCGCGGTGCGCCGGCTGATGGAGACCGGCGCCCGCTTCGACACCGACGGGGACGGCTCCGTCGCCCTCACCCGCGAGGGCGGCCACCACCGCCGCCGCATCGTCCACGCGGGCGGCGACGCGACCGGCGCCGAGGTCTCCCGCGCCCTGGTGGAGGCGGTCCGCGCGGCCGCCCTGCACACCATCGAGAACGCCCTCGTGCTCGACCTGCTCACCGACGCCGAAGGCCGTACCGCCGGGGTCACCCTGCACGTCATGGGCGAGGGCCAGCACGACGGCGTCGGCGCGGTCAACGCCCCGGCCGTGGTCCTGGCCACCGGCGGCATGGGCCAGGTCTTCTCCGCCACCACCAACCCCTCGGTCTCCACCGCCGACGGCGTGGCGCTCGCGCTGCGGGCCGGTGCGGAGGTCTCGGACCTGGAGTTCGTCCAGTTCCACCCCACCGTCCTCTTCCTCGGCGCCGGCTCCGAGGGCCAGCAGCCGCTGGTCTCCGAAGCGGTACGGGGCGAGGGCGCCCACCTGGTCGACGCCTCCGGTACGCGCTTCATGCTCGGGCAGCACGAGCTGGCGGAGCTGGCCCCGCGCGACATCGTCGCCAAGGGCATCACGCGCCAGATGCAGCTCAAGGGCACCGACCACATGTACCTCGACGGCCGTCACTTCGGCGCCGAGATGTGGGAGAACCGCTTCCCGACCATCCTGGCCGCCTGCCGCTCCCACGGCATCGACCCCGTCACCGAGCCCATCCCCATCGCCCCCGCCGCGCACTACGCGTCCGGCGGCGTCCGCACCGACCTGCGCGGCCGTACGACCGTCCCCGGCCTGTACGCCTGCGGCGAGGTCGCCTGCACCGGGGTGCACGGCGCGAACCGGCTGGCGTCCAACTCGCTGCTCGAAGGACTCGTCTTCGCCGAGCGCATCGCCGCCGATATCGTCGCCGACCGCCCCCGCGCCGGCGAGTCCGTCGAGTCCGTCGGGGCCCCCGTCCCGCTTCTGGCCCCCGAGACCCGGCTCGCCGTCCAGCGCACCATGACCCGGGGCGCCGGAGTGCTGCGCTCCGCCGAGAGCCTGGCCACCGCCGCAGGGGAGCTGGAGGAGCTGCGGCCCGGCGCCCACGGGGCCGAGGCGAAGCCCGCGGTGCCCGGCGTCGAGGCGTGGGAGGCCACCAACCTGCTGCTCGTCGCCCGGGTCCTGGTCGCCGCCGCCCGCGCCCGCGAGGAGACCCGCGGCTGCCACTGGCGCGAGGACCGGCCCGAGCGCGACGACGCCGAGTGGCGCCGCCACCTCGTCGTACGGCTTGGCCCGGACGGAGGTCTCGTCCTCCGTCGGACGGATACCGAGGCGTTCGGGCCCGTGGACGCGTCCGGGGCACCAGACTTCGCAGCGACGAGCACCACCCACCCCACCCCCGAGGAGCCGTAACCGTGAGCACGCCCGAAGAGAATCCGCGCCCCACTCCCGTGGACGTACCGCTGATCCGGGTCGGCGCGCCCGCCCCCGCCGCGGGCGGCTGCGGGGACGGCTGCGGCTGCGGCGGCGACGAGGAGTACGAGGAGTGCGGGCTCGACCCCGCGCTCGCCCAGCTCCTCGCCGAATCCGGCCTGGACCCCATCCAGGTCGAGGACATCGCGCACCTCGCCATCGCCGAGGACCTGGACGGCGGGGTGGACGTCACGACCGTCGCCACGGTCGCCGAGGACGCCATGGCCACCGGTGATTTCACCGCCCGCGAGGCCGGGGTGGTGGCCGGGCTGCGCGTGGCGGAGGCGGTCCTGTCGATCGTCTGCACCTCCGAGTTCGAGGTCGAGCGGCACGTCGAGGACGGCGACCGCGTCGCCCCCGGCCAGAAGCTGCTGACCGTCACCACCCGCACCCGCGACCTCCTCACCGGCGAGCGCAGCGCCCTCAACCTGCTCTGCCGGCTCTCCGGCATCGCCACCGCCACCCGCGCCTGGGCCGATGTGCTGGAGGGCACCAAGGCCGAGGTCCGGGACACCCGCAAGACGACGCCGGGGCTGCGCGCCCTGGAGAAGTACGCGGTGCGCTGCGGCGGCGGCGTCAACCACCGGTTCTCGCTGTCCGACGCCGCGCTCGTCAAGGACAACCACGTCATCGCGGCGGGCGGGGTCGCCGAGGCGTTCAAGCGGGTCAGGGAGGAGTTCCCGGAGCTGCCGATCGAGGTCGAGGTCGACACGATGGACCAGGTCGCCGAGGTCCTGGAGGCGGGCGCCGACCTGATCCTGCTGGACAACTTCACCCCGGCCGAGACCGCCGAGGCGGTCGCCCTGACCGGCGGGCGCGCCTTCCTGGAGTCCTCCGGCCGGCTCACCCTCGACTCGGCCCGCGCCTACGCGGAGGCCGGGGTCGACTACCTGGCCGTGGGCGCGCTGACCCACTCCTCGCCGATCCTCGACATCGGCCTGGACTTCCGCGACACCGACGGGGCCGGCGCCTGATGCTGCTCACCATCGACGTCGGGAACACCCACACCGTCCTCGGCCTGTTCGACGGCGAGGAGATCGTCGAACACTGGCGGATCTCCACGGACGCCCGACGCACCGCCGACGAGCTCGCCGTGCTGCTCCAGGGCCTCATGGGCATGCACCCGCTGCTCGGCATGGAGCTGGGCGACGGCATCGAGGGCATCGCGATCTGCTCCACCGTCCCGGCCGTGCTGCACGAGCTGCGCGAGGTGACCCGGCGCTACTACGGCGACGTCCCCGCCGTTCTCGTGGAGCCCGGCATCAAGACCGGGGTGCCGATCCTGATGGACAACCCGAAGGAGGTCGGCGCGGACCGCATCATCAACGCGGTCGCCGCCGTCGACCTGTACGGCGGTCCGGCGATCGTGGTCGACTTCGGCACGGCCACCACCTTCGACGCGGTCTCGGCCCGGGGCGAGTACACCGGTGGTGTCATCGCGCCCGGCATCGAGATCTCCGTCGAGGCGCTGGGCGTCAAGGGCGCCCAGCTCCGCAAGATCGAGCTGGCCCGGCCGCGCAGCGTCATCGGCAAGAACACCGTCGAGGCCATGCAGGCGGGCATCATCTACGGCTTCGCGGGCCAGGTCGACGGGGTCGTGGAGCGGATGAAGAAGGAGCTGGCGGCCGACCCGGACGACGTCACCGTCATCGCGACGGGCGGCCTCGCTCCCATGGTGCTGGGCGAGTCCTCCGTCATCGACGAGCACGAGCCCTGGCTGACCCTCATCGGGCTACGCCTGGTGTACGAGCGCAACGTGTCGCGGCTGTAGGGGGGCCTGCCGCTCAGGGCCGGGTCCGCGACGCCTGGCGCGGGACCTCGCCGCGTTGCCGAAACATCGGCACGGCTCCGCCATCGGGGTGCTCCGGCGGCTTGCGATGCACCGCACCGGACGCCGCGGCCCGACCGGCCCTCGGCGGCAGGACACTCCTGGCGCAGGGCCCTGACCGGCGGCTCCGTGGGCGGCGACGCTCCGGGGCCGCCGCGCCACCGACGACCAGTTAAGCCGATTTTGTCCCTTTAGCACGTATTGTCGCGTCATGCCCACGCCCTACGGATCACGCGGCGGTATGGCCTTCAGCGCGGACGAGCTGCGAGTGCTCCGACGCGCCCTCGCCTTCGCGCTGCACCCCGCGCCCCTGCCCGACGAGGATGTCCAGGACTGCCTGCGGCTGGCGGGCAGCGTGGACGAGGCCGTCTCCGAGGCCGGACGGCTGCGCGCCTTCCTCCTCGCCGACCTCGTCCGCTACCGCGACGCCCTCCCCGGCTCCCTCACCGGCTATCTGGAGCTGCTCCAGGACGCCCTGGCCGCCGGATACGACCCGCTCCCCGAGGACCTGGCCGCGCTGCGCGCCCTGCGCGGCGGCCCGGTCGCCGCGGCCCTCCTGGAGCGCTGCCAGATGATCGCGGAGCGCTCGGTGCGCGCCCGGCTCGCCGGACGCGCCGTGCCCGCGACCCGCAGCAGGCTGCTCGCCCTGCCCGGCGGGCGCGCCGCCGAGCCGGACAAACCGAAGGCGCCGCCCGCCCCGGCCCGCCCCGTACCGCCGTCCGAGCGGCCGGCCCCGAAGCCCTCCGAGGTCTTCCCGCCGCGCCGCCCCGCCCCGCAGCCGCCGCAGCGCCGCGCGGGGTAGGGCCTCTCCGGGGGCGGGGAGGCGGCTCGCTACTCTGGAGGGCATGGACTACGTATCCGCGCTCGTGCCCCCCGTGGTGATGGCCGCCTTCTTCATCGGCCTGGTCGTGACGATCGTCAAGAGCCAGGGCGGCCCCAACAAGGCCAAGGAGGACGCGGCCGTGGACGCGGCGATCAGCCGCGCCGAGTCGGTTCAGCAGACCCCGCGCACCGAAGGGGCCTGACCCCCCCGGGGTGCGCCAGGCGCTCCCGTATACGAAAGGGCGTACGACTCCCGAGGAGTCGTACGCCCTTTTGTTGTGTGAATAGCTACGCATTCCAGACATCTGGCACTAAGGTGACGCTGTGCCCCGTCAATTGGGAGAGCTCGAAGACGCCGTGATGACACGGGTCTGGGAATGGAACCGTCCGGTCACTGTGCGGGAAGTCCTGGAGGACCTTCAGCAGGAGCGGTCCATCGCCTACACCACCGTCATGACGGTAATGGACAATCTCCATCAGAAGGGCTGGGTCCGCCGCGAAGTGGAGGGCCGCGCATATCGATATACGGCCGTCTCCACCCGTGCCGCATACGCCGCCGCCCTGATGAACGAAGCCTGGTCGCTCAGCGACAACCCGGCGGCCGCGCTCGTCGCGTTCTTCGGGATGATGTCGGCCGAGCAGCGCGAGGCGCTGCGCGACGCGATGCGGATCGTTCTGCCCGCTCTTCCCGGTGAGGGCGCGGCCCCGGCGGGCGAAGCCGGGGATGCCGAAGCCGGTGAAGCGGCCGATGGAGCGCAGCCGGAGACCGGGCGATAGCGTCTGCGTATGTCCTCAGAGTCTCCGCAAACCGATTCCCAGACCGAACCGTCGGTTATAAACGTGGCCATCACCGTCCGGCGCGCACGGACGAGCGATGTGCCCGCCGTCCGCCGTCTCCTCGACGGCTACGTGCGGGAAGGCATCCTCCTCGACAAAGCGACGGTGACGCTTTACGAGGACATCCAGGAGTTCTGGATCGCCGAACGCGACGAGGACGCCTCGGTCGTCGGCTGCGGCGCGCTGCACGTCATGTGGGAAGACCTCGCCGAAGTCCGTACGCTCGCGGTCGACCACGGCCTCAAGGGCGCCGGAGTGGGCCACCAGGTCCTCGACAAGCTGCTGCGGACCGCCCGCTGGCTGGGCGTCCGCCGGGTTTTCTGTCTCACCTTCGAAGTCGACTTCTTCGCGAAGCACGGGTTCGTGGAGATCGGGGAGACGCCCGTCGACGGAGATGTCTACAGCGAGCTGCTGCGTTCCTATGACGAGGGAGTCGCGGAGTTCCTCGGTCTCGAACGAGTGAAGCCGAACACCTTGGGCAACAGCCGGATGCTTCTGCACCTCTGAGCGTGCGAAGAGCCGGAAGAGGGCGGCGCGCCCCTATGTCCGAATCGCGCACGTTTCCCGTCTCCTTGAGCTGCTGAACCTCTCCCGGGGGTTTGTGTTTTCCGGGGAAAAGCGGTTTCCTTTCCGCGTACTCCATTTTCGATGAAAGGAAATCCGGTGGCACAGAAGGTTCAGGTCCTTCTTGTTGACGACCTCGACGGTGGCGAGGCGGACGAGACGGTGACGTTCGCGCTGGATGGCAAGACGTACGAGATCGACCTCACCACCAGCAACGCGGACAAGCTGCGTTCCCTTCTTGAGCCCTACGCGAAGAACGGCCGGCGCACCGGTGGCCGTGCGGCGTCGGGACGTGGCAAGGGCCGCGCCGTCTCCGGTGGCAACAAGGACACCGCCGAGATCCGTAAGTGGGCCCGCGAGAACGGCCACAATGTGAATGACCGCGGCCGCGTTCCCGCCGAGATCCGCGAGGCCTACGAGAAGGCCAACGGCTGAGTCACGGGCTCTTCGTGGAACAAGCCCGCCCGGGCGCGCGCCAGTCGGGCCCGGTGGCATTCCGTCGCCACGGCGTCCACGAGCCGGACGAGGTCGGGAGCATCACCGCGCTTGCTCCCGAAGCCGGAGAAGGCCGGGAGAACCGGCGCTTCGTCCTGTTCCCGTGACGGCCTGGGGGGCCGCAGCCAGGAGGCGGCCCCCGGCTCCGCCGGACGCCCCGGCGGCGGCGGAGCGGTGATCCGCCCGCCCGCGCCCAGCCCGGTCAGGGAGAGCGCGACCCCGCCCCACTCCAGCCAGTTGAGCAGCCCCGGCAGCTCCTCCGCGCTTCCCGGCGCCACCAGCAGGCTCATCCGCAGCCCCATGAGCGCCACCGGCCCCGTCGGGCCCACCCGCCGCAGCGCCGCGTGTCCGGCCACGGCGGGGACGACGAGCACGTCGAACCGCAGCCCGGTCAGCAGCCGTACCGGCGCACCGCCCGCCGTGGCCCAGCCCAACTCCCGCTCGTACCACCGGGCCCAGCCGTCCCAAGGCTCGCCCCGGGCGTCACCGCCCTGCTCGACGGCGGGCGGGACACGGGGTGGCGGGACGGTGAGGGTCATGACGGAACAACCCCCGACCGGCCCCGCAGGTTACGTACCGCGTACGCGCGACCGCGTAGGGTGTCCGGGTTGGGGGCGTACGGGCGCATTCAGGAGTACGAAGATGTTCGCCCGTAGCGGAGGGAACCCGCGTACGCCGCATGGACTGTCTGTAATTGCGGGTAAGACATCCCTAGTGGGGAGGGGCGACACGCAAGCCATGCATGTCTCACGTTCGCCATCGGCGTACTGGCGACTGGGGTATTGGCCTGGCCTGCGGGAACATCGTCTCGCACCATCGGGTTGGAGCAGTTGTCGGCGTTCGGGGCGGGCGATCCCCCGGGAAGCAGGGCCGGGTGTCGGCAGTTGAAATGAGCGGTCCCCGCTTGCGGGACTAAGCTGCGGAAGGACAGGGAGGGGACCGACCCCTTACTGCCTGACCGCTCTGAGGAGCGATTAACGATGTTCGAGAGGTTCACCGACCGCGCGCGGCGGGTTGTCGTCCTGGCTCAGGAAGAAGCCCGGATGCTCAACCACAACTACATCGGCACCGAGCACATCCTCCTGGGCCTGATCCACGAGGGTGAGGGTGTCGCCGCTAAGGCCCTGGAGAGCCTCGGGATTTCGCTCGAGGCGGTCCGCCAGCAGGTGGAGGAGATCATCGGCCAGGGCCAGCAGGCCCCGTCCGGTCACATCCCCTTCACGCCCCGGGCCAAGAAGGTCCTGGAGCTGTCGCTCCGCGAGGCCCTCCAGCTCGGCCACAACTACATCGGCACGGAGCACATCCTGCTCGGCCTGATCCGCGAGGGCGAGGGCGTCGCCGCCCAGGTCCTCGTGAAGCTCGGCGCCGACCTGAACCGGGTGCGCCAGCAGGTCATCCAGCTGCTGTCCGGTTACTCCGGCGGCAAGGAGGCGGCCACCGCAGGCGGCCCCGCGGAGGGCACGCCCTCCACGTCGCTGGTGCTCGACCAGTTCGGCCGCAACCTCACGCAGGCCGCCCGCGAATCCAAGCTCGACCCGGTCATCGGGCGCGAGAAGGAGATCGAGCGGGTCATGCAGGTGCTCTCCCGCCGGACGAAGAACAACCCGGTGCTCATCGGCGAGCCCGGCGTCGGCAAGACGGCGGTGGTCGAGGGCCTTGCCCAGGCCATCGTCAAGGGCGAGGTGCCCGAGACCCTGAAGGACAAGCACCTCTACACCCTCGACCTCGGCGCCCTGGTCGCCGGCTCCCGCTACCGCGGTGACTTCGAGGAGCGCCTGAAGAAGGTCCTCAAGGAGATCCGCACCCGCGGCGACATCATCCTGTTCATCGACGAGCTCCACACCCTGGTGGGTGCGGGCGCCGCCGAGGGCGCGATCGACGCCGCGAGCATCCTCAAGCCCATGCTGGCGCGAGGCGAGCTGCAGACGATCGGTGCGACCACCCTGGACGAGTACCGCAAGCACCTGGAGAAGGACGCCGCGCTGGAGCGCCGCTTCCAGCCGATCCAGGTCGCGGAGCCGTCGCTGCCGCACACCATCGAGATCCTCAAGGGCCTGCGCGACCGTTACGAGGCCCACCACCGCGTGTCCATCACGGACGAGGCGCTGGTCCAGGCCGCGACGCTGGCCGACCGGTACATCTCGGACCGCTTCCTGCCGGACAAGGCGATCGACCTGATCGACGAGGCCGGATCCCGGATGCGCATCCGCCGGATGACCGCGCCGCCGGACCTCCGCGAGTTCGACGAGAAGATCGCGGGCGTGCGCCGCGACAAGGAGTCGGCCATCGACTCCCAGGACTTCGAGAAGGCGGCCTCTCTCCGCGACAAGGAGAAGCAGCTGCTGGCGGCGAAGGCCAAGCGCGAGAAGGAGTGGAAGGCCGGCGACATGGACGTCGTGGCCGAGGTCGACGGCGAGCTCATCGCCGAGGTCCTCGCCACCGCCACCGGCATCCCGGTCTTCAAGCTGACCGAGGAGGAGTCCTCCCGGCTGCTGCGCATGGAGGACGAGCTCCACAAGCGCGTCATCGGGCAGAAGGACGCCATCAAGGCGCTCTCGCAGGCGATCCGCCGTACGCGGGCCGGTCTGAAGGACCCGAAGCGCCCCGGTGGCTCGTTCATCTTCGCCGGTCCGTCCGGTGTCGGTAAGACCGAGCTGTCCAAGACGCTCGCCGAGTTCCTGTTCGGCGACGAGGACGCGCTGATCTCCCTCGACATGTCGGAGTTCAGCGAGAAGCACACGGTCTCGCGTCTCTTCGGTTCGCCCCCCGGCTACGTGGGCTACGAGGAGGGCGGCCAGCTCACCGAGAAGGTGCGCCGCAAGCCGTTCTCCGTCGTCCTCTTCGACGAGGTCGAGAAGGCCCACCCCGACATCTTCAACTCCCTGCTCCAGATCCTGGAGGACGGTCGCCTGACCGACTCCCAGGGCCGGGTCGTGGACTTCAAGAACACGGTCATCATCATGACGACCAACCTCGGGACCCGGGACATCTCCAAGGGCTTCAACCTGGGCTTCGCCGCCCAGGGCGACGTCAAGACGAACTACGAGCGGATGAAGGTCAAGGTCAACGAAGAGCTCAAGCAGCACTTCCGGCCCGAGTTCCTCAACCGTGTCGATGACACCGTCGTCTTCCACCAGCTCAGCCAGGAAGACATCATCGAGATCGTCGACCTGATGATCGCGAAGGTGGACGAGCGGCTCAAGGACCGTGACATGGGCATCGAGCTCAGCACGGAGGCCAAGAAGCTGCTCGCGAAGAAGGGCTACGACCCCGTGATGGGCGCCCGGCCGCTGCGCCGGACGATCCAGCGCGAGATCGAGGACGTCCTCTCGGAGAAGATCCTCTTCGGCGAGCTGCGCCCCGGCCACATCGTGGTCGTCGGCAGCGAGGGCGAGGGCGACGACGAGAAGTTCACCTTCCGCGGCGAGGAGAAGTCGGCGCTGCCCGACGTCCCGCCGATCGAGCAGGCGGCGGGCGGCGGCCCGAACATGACGAAGGAAGCGTGACAGGCGCCTTCTGCCTCTCCCGGCAGTAGCGTCCGAGGGGCGGCCCCGACCGGTTTCGACCGGCCGGGGCCGCCCCTTTTCGCGCCGCGGACACGGTGACAGCGGCGTCACAGGAACGTTCCGGTCGCGTTCGCTACGCGCGTGGACCAAAAACCCCTGGTTAATCTGGCCCCGCCTCGGGCGATCGGCCCGGGCGGGGCTTCTCGATTGCGAACGAGGGGCCGGGATCGCGCAGTGAAAGAGGGGGACGGGCACGCCATGGGCAGAGGCGATGTGTCGCGCAGGCGGATGATCAGGCTGGCCGGAGCCGGGGCGGGGCTGGCCCTGCTGGGCGCCGGAGCCGCGGCCTGCGGCCCGGTCGAGGAGCCGGTCGAGGGCGGCGGCTCCGGTTCGCCGAAGCCGGGGGAGTCCGGGAAGCCCGGGGGCGACGTCTCCCAGCCGGGCGGGAAGCCGAAGCCGGCCTGGCAGCACGCCACCACGTACGACGGGCTGGCCTGGATATCCGCGGTCGCCGTGGTCGACAACGTGGTGCTGGTCTCCGGTGACCCGCTGGTGGCCCGCGACCTGTCCACCGGCAAGGAGCTCTGGTCGCGCGCCGAGGTGACCACCCCGGGCGCGAGCATGCTGATCGGCGGCGGGACGCTCTACCTGGCCAGCGCCCGCTACGACGGAAACGTCATCGGGCTCGACCCCAAGACGGGCAAGGACACCTGGCGCAGCCGGCTGGGCGACAAGGAGTACTCCCAGCCCCGGGTCATCGCCGCCGACACCAACCACGTCTATGTGGTCGCCGGGATCCTGGACAAGAACTTCCGGACCCCCGACAACGTGATCGCCGCCATCGACACCTCCTCGGGCAAGGTCGTCTGGCGCGAGCAGCGCGACCACGGCACCGAGTCGAACGGCCTCACCGCGCGGGTCTCCGGCAAGCGCCTCGTCTACACGGACTTCCGCGAGAACCTCACGGTCCGCGACACCGCGACCGGCCGCCAGGTCTGGACGAAGAAGATCGGCCGCACCAGCAACCGCGGCTTCGAGGTCCACGAGGGCCTGGTCATCATCGCGACCGGCGACAGGATGCGCGCCTTCGACCTGGAGACGGGCGCCGAGCGCTGGTCCTTCGCGACGGAGAAGTACAGCCGGTTCAACGACCCGGCCGTTCTGGACGGCGTCCTCTACGTGTCGGACACCGTCCACGCCCTGTGGGCGGTCGATCCGGCGACCGGGAAGCGGCACTGGCACAACCCGGAGACGTTGGAGATCGCGGCCCCCTGGCAGTTCGCCAAGGTGGGCGGCGTTCTCTACGGCGCCACCCAGTTCGACAAGAACGGCGGCATCCACGCCTTCGACCCGGCCGACGGCAAGCTGCTCTGGACGTACAACGACGGCTCCGGCGACATCGACCGCTGGTATCTGGCCTCGGGTGGCAGGCAGCTGGTCGCGCTGCACGCCAAGAAGGTGACCGGGCTGCCCGTCGGGTAGTTCGCGGCACCGTGCCGAAGGTCCCGAAACGGACGGCCTTCGGTCCCACCGCCGGTGACAAGGCGCACAGGCCATTCGGGGCCTACTAGCCGCCTTAGGAGCAACGGGCCCGATCCGTCGGGGGCCTTTCGGCCCTGCGGCGGTCGGGCCCTCGGCGCGTGCGGGGACGTATGCCCGTCCAGAGGGCGTATGTCCGGTTAGGGCGGTTTGGAACTGGTCCTAAACCTTGTTCCGCGGAGGACTTTCGAGGGGTTCCGGAGGGGGGCGGGAAAGGGCTCGCCGGGCGAATTCCCGGGGTGCGCTCTACGGCTTTTGATCGTAGATGGGGTGTTTGAGCACCGGCCGGGGTGCGGGTTACCAAGGTATGGCCAGCCCGGCACACCGCCGGGTCCAGTCATCTCCGGAGGATTTCCGCTTATGTCGAAGCGCGTTACGTTCCAGTCCCGCCGCCCGTCCGTGTCCCGTATGCGTGGCGCCGTGGTGGCAGCCGGTCTGGGGACGTCGATGGTTCTCGGTGCGGGTGCTGCGTTCGCGGCCGGCACTGCGGACGCCCCCCAGGCCCCCGCCCTGGTCTCCTCGGCCACCGCGGACTCGGTCGCCCAGCAGGCGACCGCGCAGGGCAAGGCCGCGGCCAAGCACGAGGCCGAGAAGAAGGCCGACGCGGCGAAGAAGAAGGCAGCCGCGAAGAAGAAGGCCGCCGCCAAGAAGAAGGCCATCGCCAAGCTTCCGTGGGAGGCCCCGGTCAGCCACTACGAGCTGAGCGCCAGCTTCGGCAACGACGGCAGCCGCTGGTCCCACAAGCACTCCGGCCAGGACTTCGCCGTGCCGATCGGCACCAAGGTCGACGCCGCCCACAGCGGCACGATCGTGAAGGCCGGCCCGAACGGCGGCGGCGACGGCCCCGCGTACGGCAACGCCATCGTGATCTCGCACGGCAACGGCACGTACTCGCAGTACGCGCACCTGTCCAAGATCGACGTGCACATCGGCCAGCACGTGAAGAAGGGCGAGAAGATCGCCCTGTCCGGCAACACCGGCAACTCCAGCGGCCCGCACCTGCACTTCGAGATCCGGACCACCCCGAACTACGGTTCGGCGGTCAACCCGGTCAACTTCCTGCACAAGCACGGCATCAACGTCTGATCCGGCCCGTGCGTCCCGGCCCCCCGGCCCCCGCTTTCCAGCGGGGTCACCGGGGGGTTTCCGGTTCGTGGGCCCGGGTGACCAGCTCGACGGCGACTTCGAGAGCGGCCTTGCGCTTCTCCTCCGGGTCGCCTTCGACGTCCTTCAGCGCGAGCATCCCGGCGTGCAGGGTGAAGAGCGCGCTGAAGCACCGCACCTGGTCGGTGAGCGGCGCGCCCGGCTCCTTGATCAGGTCCACCAGGCCCAGGACCCGGTGCTTGATGGTCTCGCCGATGCTCAGGTCCCGTACGGTCGCCTGGTTCTCCTGCATGAAGCGGAAGAGCGGGGCCGCGTGTGCCAGCGCGTCGCTGTAGCGGCGGAGAAGCTCCGTCTTCGTCTCCAGGGTGCGCGGCTGCGTCTCACCCCAGGCGATCAGCTCCTCCACCGGGCGGTTCAGGTCCTCGAAGATGCTGACGAGGATGTCTTCCTTCGTCTTGAAGTGGTAGTAGAGCGCCGCCTTGGTGACGTCCAGCTTCTCGGCGATCTCCCGGAGCGAGGTCTTCTCGTAGCCCTGCTCGGCGAAGAGCTCCAGGGCGACGTCCTGGATGCGCTGGCGGGTGTTGCTCCGGCGCGGCTGCGGCGTGCTGCCCATGGTGCTCTCCCAAATTAACTTACTTGACGCCCGGCTAGTTACGGGTCTACCTTCCTCCAGTGTAAGCAACTAGCCGGGCGGCAAGTAAGGGCCCGGTGGCAGGGTTGACTGGGGAGTTGGGGAAGATGGCGGACCTGATCAAGACGGCGGACGGGAAGGCGGGAGGCCCACCGGCCACCAAGGCGGAGCCACCGGCTCCGCCGCAGCGCAGCGTCCGGGTGGTGGTGCTGGCCCTGATGATCGCCATGCTGCTGGCGATGCTGGACAACCTGATCGTCGGCACCGCGATGCCGACCATCGTCGGTGACCTCGGCGGCCTCGAACACCTTTCGTGGGTCGTCACGGCCTACACCCTGGCCACCGCCGCGTCCACGCCCATCTGGGGCAAGCTCGGCGACATGTACGGGCGCAAGGGCATCTTCCTCACGTCCATCGTGATCTTCCTGATCGGCTCGGTCCTCAGCGGCATGGCCCAGGACATGGGCCAGCTGATCGGCTTCCGCGCCGTCCAGGGCCTCGGCGCCGGCGGTCTGATGGTCGGCGTCATGGCGATCATCGGCGACCTCGTGCCGCCCCGCGAGCGCGGCAAGTACCAGGGCATGATGGCCGGCGTGATGGCCATCGCCATGATCGGCGGACCGCTGGTCGGCGGCACCATCACCGACCACCTCGGCTGGCGCTGGAGCTTCTACATCAACCTCCCGCTCGGCGCCGTCGCGCTGATCATGATCACCGCGGTCCTGCACCTGCCCAAGCGGGAGCGGACGAAGCGGAACGTCGACTACCTCGGCGCCGCCCTGCTCACCGTCGGCATCACCGCGATCGTGCTGGTCACCACCTGGGGCGGTTCCGAGTACGACTGGAACTCCGCGGTCATCATGGAGCTCATCGCGATCGGCGTCGCCTCGCTGGCCGGCTTCCTCTTCGTCGAGACGAAGGCAGCCGAGCCGATCATCCCGCTCCACATATTCCGCAACCGCAACTTCACGCTCATGTCCGTGGTCGGCTTCATGGCCGGGTTCGTGATGTTCGGCGCGGTGCTGTTCCTGCCGCTCTACCAGCAGTCCGTGCAGCACGCCTCCGCGACCAACTCGGGGCTGCTGCTCCTGCCGATGCTGCTGTCCATGATGGTCGTCTCGCTCATCGCGGGCCGGGTCACCACCAGCACCGGCAAGTACAAGGTCTTCCCCATCGTGGGATCGATCCTCATGGTCATCGGCCTCTTCCTGCTCGCGCAGATGGACACCGGCACCAGCCGCTTCACCTCCGGGCTGTACATGGCGGTGCTCGGGGCCGGCATGGGCTTCCTGATGCAGATCACCATGCTCGTCGCGCAGAACAGCGTCGAGCTGAAGGACATGGGCGTCGCCTCCTCCTCGACCACCCTGTTCCGTACGCTCGGCAGCTCCTTCGGCGTCGCCATCATGGGCGCGCTGTTCACCGGCAAGGTCCAGGACGAGATGGCTTCCCGCGGCGGCGGCGGGGCCACCGCGCACTCCGCCCAGCTGGACGCGGCGAGCCTGGCCAAGCTGCCGGTGCCGGTGCGCGAGGCGTACGAGTTCGCGGTGTCGTCCGGCACCCACATCGCGTTCCTCGTCGGCGCGTCCGTCGGCCTGGTCGCGGTCGTCGCCTCCTTCTTCGTCAAGGAGGTCCCGCTGCGGGGCGCGGGCCCCGAGGCCAAGCCCGCCCCGGCGGTCGCGGAGGTCTGACCGGCACGGCCGTACGCGGAGGGCTCCGGGGGCACACGCCCCGGGGCCCTCTCCCGCTTTCAGACCCGCTTCCCGTCCTCCGACTCCGCCGGACCGCGCTGCTCGGCGAACTGGAGCATCGGATAGCTGCCCGTGGCCGTCGGCGCGTGCTCGGGCAGCCACAGCACCGCGACCGCCCCGCCGCTGCCCTCCGCCGCGCCCTCCGGCGCCGCGTTCCGGAAGGTCAGCCGGGCCCCGAGCACCCGCGCCTGGCCCGCCGCGATCGTCAGCCCGAGACCATGTCCGTGCCCGGCCCGGTCGGTCGACCCGGTCCGGAACCGGCTCGGCCCCTCCCGCAGCAGCGCCGCCGGGAAACCGGGCCCGTGGTCGCGGACCCGGACCACCCGGCCCTCGACCGTGACCTGCACCGGGGTCGACCCGTGCTTGGCCGCGTTGCCCAGCAGGTTGCCGAGGATGCGCTCCAGTCGTCGCGGGTCCGTATTGACCCACGAGTCGTGGACGACCTGGACCCGGACCTCCGGGTCCAGCAGCGCCACCCGACGGCTGACGAACTCCCCGAGCGCGATCTCCTGGAGCTCGGCCCGCTCCGAGGCGCTGTCCAGCCGGGCCACCTCCAGCACGTCCTCCACCAGCGTGCGCATCGCCTGGGCCCGGTCGCGCACCAGCTCGGTCGGGCGGCCCGGCGGCAGCAGCTCGGCCGCCGTCAGCAGCCCGGTCACCGGCGTACGCAGCTCGTGCGCGATGTCCGCGGTGACCCGGCGCTCCGCCTCGATCCGCCCGTTCAGCGCGTCGGTCAGCGCGTCCACCGCGCCGGCCAGCTCGTCCGTCTCGTCGCGCACGACACCGCCGACCGCGTCCCTGACCCGGACGTCCGTGTTGCCCTGGGCGACCTTCCCCGCCGCCGCGGCGGCCTTGCGCAGCCGGCGCGAGAGCTGGCCGCCGATCAGCACGCCCAGCGCCGAGCCGCCGAGGACCACCGAGACCGAACCGATGATCAGGGCCCGGTCCAGATCGCCCATGATCGTGGTCGAGCGGTCCGCGAACCGGGTGTGCAGCGACAGCACGTTCCCGTTGCCCACCGGCACGGCAGCCCAGACGTCGGGCACCCCGCCGGAGTCGTCCACATGCGTGGCGCGGCGGTTGCGCCGGACCTCCTCGCGCAGGCTCTTCGGCATCGTCGGGTCGTTGAGCTTCGCCCCGAACCGGGGGTCGGCCTTCTTGGTCTTCTTCGCCTCGTACAGCAGCTGCGCGTAGGTCAGCCGCTCCAGCTGGACCTCGCGGGCGTTCTCCAGCATCGAGACGCGGGCCGCGTTGTGCACCACCAGGCTCAGCGCGACCGCGATCAGCGCGCCGACCGCCGCGATGGCGATGCTGATCTTCCAGCGGACGCCCGTCCGCAGGGCGGGCCGCCTCATGCCCGCAACTTGTAGCCGAAGCCGCGGACCGTCTCGATCCGGTCCTGGCCGATCTTCGTGCGCAGCCGCTGCACATGGACGTCCACGACCCGGGTGTCCCCGCCCCAGCCGTAGTCCCAGACCCGTTCGAGCAGCTTGTCGCGGGAGAGCACGGTGCCGGGTGCCGAGGAGAACTCCAGGAGCAGCCGCATCTCGGTCGGCGTCAGCCCCACCTGCGTACCGCCCCTGCGGACCTCCATGCCCTCGGTGTCGACCTCCAGGTCACCGAAGACCAGCACCCCGCCGACGGCCTCAGGCTCCGGCTGCCCGCCGCCGTCCCGGCCGCCCGACGCATGGCCGAAGCGGCGCAGCACCGCCCTGATCCGGGCCACCAGGACCGCCCCGTCGAAGGGCTTGGTGACGTAGTCGTCCGCGCCGGCCTCCAGGCCGAGGACCACGTCGATCGAGTCGGCCCGCGCCGACAGCATGATCACGGGGACCGTCGACTCGTCCCGGATGCGGCGGCACAGGCTGACGCCGTCCAGACCGGGGACCATGACGTCGAGCAGCGCGATGTCGGGCCGGTCGGCCCGGAACGCCTCGAGGCCGGCCAGCCCGTCGGGCACCGCGGTGACCGCGAAGCCGACCCGTTCCAGCGCGAGCTGGGTGGCCTCGCGGATGACGTCGTCGTCCTCGACGAACAGCACATGGGTCTCGGCCATCGGACAGCTCTCAGTTCCTGGACGGTTCCGTGGGCTCGGGAAGGTCCCCGTCGCCCGCGCCCACGGCTCGGTTGAAGTCGTTGCGCACCCGGTCCTCCTCGTTGAACCGGCCGTTCGCCCAGCGGTACGTGATCACCTCGTCGCCCGAGGGATAGGCGACCGAGTCCTTCTTCTCGTACACCTGGGTCGTCACGACCAGGTCGCCCCGGTCGATGGTGCCGTAGACGGCGGGCTGCTCGACGGCGAAGACGTTCTCGTACGTGCCGTCGGTGCGCGGCCGGTAGACGTAGGTGCCGACCCCCACCGAATCGCCGCAGGTCATCACGTTCACCACGACGTCGGCGGACGGGCCGCCGGTGATCCTGCCGTACGAGGTGTCCACCGGGTACTCGTCGCCGCTGCACGCCTTCAGGTCCATGCGGACCCGCCCGCTCACCTTCGGGTCCGCCTTCAGCAGCGCCACGGCGTCCACCCGCGGCGCGGGCTTCGCCGTGGCGGCGGCCGTCGTGCTCGGGGTGACCTGGACGACCGGCTCGGCGCCCGCCGGACCCTCGTCCCGGGTGCCCGTGCCCCCGGTGGAACAGCTGACGGCGAACAGCCCGAAGGCGGCGAGGCCGGCCAGTGCCGCGCTGCTCGCCGCCCAGCCGGTCAGCAGGCGTCTGCTCGCGCCCGGCCTCCCCCCGCCGGTCGTGCCGATGACCGTGTCGTCGTCATCGCTGCCTGTCAGGCCGCGCACCGCTCCCGCCCCCGCTCTTCGGCGAGCCGGGCATCCCGGCTCGCCGCTTCCCTGTTCTCCAGCTCCTGGCGCAGCCGCGCCAGCGCACGGTGCAGCGTGCTCTTCACCGTACCGGCCGACATGCCGAGCGCCGCGGCCGTCTCCTCCGTGCTCATCTGCTCCCAGTGTCGCAGGACGACGACACTGCGCTGCTTGGGAGCGAGCACGCCCAGGATGTCCATCAGCAGGGCGCGGTCGGCGCGCTGCTCGGTGCCGTCCTCGATGCTGGCGTCGGGCAGCTGCTCGGTGGGCACCTCGTCCAGCTTGCGGGCCCGCCACCACTCGGTACGGGTGTTGATCATGACGCGGCGCAGATAGGCGTCGGCGAGGGACTTGTCCTCGATGCGGTCCCAGCGGCCGTAGGTCCGGGCCAGCGCGGTCTGGAGCAGGTCCTGCGCGTCCACGGGGTCCGGGACGAGCCGGCGCGCACTGCGCAGCAGCGCCTCCTGCCGGGTCCGTACGTACTCTTCAAAGCCGAGCACCTCGCCCTGCGCCATCACAACCGCCTCCATCCCCGTGGATCCCCGTGGACCGCTCGTACCGCTGTCCGCCGGTGGTCGTTCCGGCTGACGTCGCAGACGCTACGGAGCGGTTGTCACGAGGCTGTGCGGGGCAGCCGTAGGCGGGCGCACGGCTGTCCATCGGTTGTGTAACAGCGCGGGGAGGAGACCGGACAAACGAGCCCGCGCCGGACGCGCGAAAGGCCCGCCCACTCCGTCATTGTCACGGAGCGGACGGACCTTGTCCGCCGTTGTTACGAAGGCGGGCGGACGCTGTTACGCGGGTGGGACGGCCCGGCCGCTCAGGTCAGCGGCAGCCGGTAGCGGCCGCCGGCCAGCGGCTCGACCAGACCGTCGGCGACCAGCCCGTCCAGAGCCCGGGCGCGCTGCACCGGCTCGTCCCAGACCGTGTCGAGCGCCGCCTGCGGCACCGGGCCGACCGCGTCGCGCAGCACGGCCAGGAGCCTGCCGCGCACCTGCCGGTCCGTGCCGGCGTAGGTCTGGCCCCGGCGCGGCGGCCCCTGGTGCGCGGGCTTCCCGGCCAGCCGCCAGGCGCACTGCTCCGCGATGGGGCAGCGCGAGCAGTCCTCGTTCTTCGCGGTGCAGACGAGGGCGCCCAGCTCCATCGTGGCCGCCGCCCAGCGGGCCGCCCGCTCGTCCTCGTCGGGCAGCAGCTCCCGGGCGAGCCTGCGCTCGGCGGCGGTCGTCGCGTTCGGCGGGTACTGGATGCCGGTCGCGGCCCGTGCGAAGACCCGGCGGACGTTGGTGTCGAGGACGGCGTGACGCTGCCGGTACGCGAACGAGGCCACGGCCGCCGCCGTGTACTCGCCGATGCCGGGCAGGGCGAGGAGCTGGGCGTGCTCGCTCGGTACGTCTCCGCCATGGCGTTCCGTTATCGCCTGGGCGGCCCCGTGCAGGCGCAGCGCGCGGCGCGGGTAGCCGAGCCGGCCCCAGGCGCGGACGGCTTCGCCGGGCGGCTCGGCCGCGAGATCGGCGGGGCGCGGCCAGCGGGCGAGCCACTGCTCGTACACCGGCAGGACCCGGCTGACGGGGGTCTGCTGCAGCATGAACTCGCTCACCATCACGCCCCAGGCGCCCGCTTCGGGGCGGCGCCAGGGCAGATCGCGGGCGTGCTGGTCGAACCAACCGATCACGGGGGCGTGGAGGGAGGCGGGGGGCGTCTGTGTCGCAGTCGTGGCAGTCATCGCACCATCGATCCTGACACGGCGTTCCGGTCACAGGCCCCACGCCCCGCGAGCCGTTGCGGCAACTGGCCGATGGGCCGTTTTCCGCCCGTCCGGAGCCGTTGACCATGAGTAAACGTTTCGTCGCACAAGGTCATTTCGGGCGCGTCCGGTGGCCGAACTGGCCCTCGCGGAATGATGATCCGCAAAACTTGGGGATCAAGGCGGCGGGTGGGGCGGGAGTTGGGCCGGATCTCTCGTACAGTTTGCGCCGTGGGATCTCTGCGCAATCCGATCGGTCCGCTACCCTCCAGCATCTACTGGCGACGGAGGGCGGTCGCGGCGGCCCTGGTCGTGCTGATCGCGCTGCTGATCGCATGGGCCGTCACCTCCGGTGGCGGCAGCGGGGATCACCACGACGACTCCAAACCGCCGGGCTCCGGCCCCGCGGGCTCGATCACGCCCGGACCTTCCGGTTCCGGCCCCGCGATCACCGAACAGCCCGGCGGGGGCGGCGAGTCGGACGGCTCCGGCGGCAGCGGCGGTGACGAGCACGGCAGTTCGGGCGGCGGTTCCGCCGGTACGGGCGGCTCCTCGGACGCCAACGGCGGCGGCCAGGACACCGGTTCGGGTTCTGCTTCCGGTTCCACCGGCTCCGGCACGGGGGAGGGGGTGCAGGCAGCGCGTCCGGTGCCGGCCGGCTCCTCGCTCGCCGACTGCGCCGCGGGGACGATCCGGATCGGCCTGAAGACCGAACTCAGCTACGCCCCGGACGAGAAGCCGAAGTTCCGGCTGTTCGTCACGAACACCTCGTCCACCGCCTGCAAGGCCGACTTCGGGCCGAAGAGCGTGGTGCTCACCGTCACCGAGGCGGGCGGGGAGGACGACGAGGTGTGGTCGTCCAAGGACTGCCCGCGCGACCCGAAGCCCGTACTGATCGAGGTGCCCGCCGGGAAGACCGTCGTGCACACCGTCGAGTGGGACCGCGACCGCAGCGCTCCCAAGTGCGCGACGCCGCCCTCGGGCAAGGCCAAGCCGGGCACGTACCTCGTGGAGGCGAAGGCACCGGGCCGGCCCGTGCAGCGCGCCTCGTTCGTCCTCGCGAAGGACTGACCGCCGGGGCGGCGCCCCGGGGGGAGCGCCTGGGGCCTACACGTACCGTTCGAGGATCGAGGACTCGGCCAGCCGGGACAGGCCCTCGCGCACGCTGCGCGCCCGGGCCTCGCCGACGCCGTCCACCGTCTGGAGGTCGTCCACGCTCGCCGCGAGCAGCTTCTGCAGACCGCCGAAGTGCTCCACGAGCCGGTCGATGATCGCGCCGGGCAGCCGCGGCACCTTCGCCAGCAGCCGGAAACCGCGCGGCGACACCGCCGAGTCCAGCGTCTCGGGCGAGCCGCTGTAGCCCAGCGCCCGCGCCACGACCGGGAGTTCGAGCAGCTCCGTGTGGGTCAGCGAATCCAGCTCGGTCAGCGCCTCCGCCACCGTGCGCGAACGCTTCGCCGTCGGCTCCGGCACGTAGTCCCGCACGACCAGCTCGCGCTCCGGCTCCACGCCCGCGATCAGCTCGTCCAGCTGGAGCGACAGCAGCCGCCCGTCCGTGCCGAGCTCCACCACGTACTCCGCGATCTCCGTCGCGATCCGGCGGACCATCTCCAGGCGCTGGGCCACCGCCGTCACGTCCCGGACGGTCACCAGGTCCTCGATCTCCAGCGCGGAGAGCGTCCCGGCGACCTCGTCCAGCCGGAGCTTGTACCGCTCCAGTGTGGCCAGGGCCTGATTGGCGCGGGAGAGGATCGCCGCCGACTCCTCCAGGACCCGCCGCTCCCCGTTCACGTACAGCGCGATCAGGCGCATCGACTGGGAGACCGAGACCACCGGGAAATTGCACTGCTTGGAGACCCGGTCGGCCGTGCGGTGCCGGGTGCCGGTCTCCTCGGTGGGGATCGACGCGTCCGGGACCAGCTGGACACCGGCGCGCAGGATCTTCGTCATGTCCTTGTCGAGGATCAGGGCACCGTCCAGCTTGGCCAGCTCCCGCAGCCGGGTCGCGGTGAATTCCACGTCCAGCACGAAGCCGCCCGTGCACATCGACTCGACGGTCTTGTCCATGCCGAGCACGATCAGACCCCCGGTGTTGCCGCGGAGAATGCGCTCCAGGCCGTCCCGCAGGGCCATTCCGGGCGCGACGGCGCTCAACGAGGCGCGCATCAGCGCCTCGTTGCCCGTGGTTTGGCCGGACTTTCCGGGCGATGCTGCCCGGTCGCTGGCTGCCACTGCACTCCTCCGGTCACAGGTTTGTGGTGCCCTCGTGGCCTGTCGCTACGGAGCAGGCCCAATCCAATCGAAGGACCCGGGGAGTGTCCGACACATCCCCTGGTCCCTCGTACCGTTCGTACGGACGGGCGAGACCAGGGCAAAGTCTACCGGCGCGCGTCGTCCTCCCGGGGGGCCTGTGCGCGGGTCCGGCGCGGGAGCGCCCTGAGCGCGTCGCCCATGTCGGCCACTTCCGTCACCTTCATACCGGCCGGGACCTTGCCCGGATCCGTCGGGACCAGGGCGTGCGTGAACCCCAGCCGGTGCGCCTCGGCCAGCCGGCGCTGCACCCCCGTGACCCGTCTGACCTCGCCCGCGAGCCCCACCTCGCCGATCGCCACCAGGTTCTTCGGCAGGGGTGTGTCGCTCGCCGCGCTCGCCAGGGCCAGCGCGATCGCCAGGTCGGCGGCCGGCTCCGACAGCTTCACCCCGCCCACCGTCGCGCTGTAGATGTCCCGCTTGCCCAGCGAGCTGATCCGGCCGCGCTGCTCCAGGACCGCGAGCATCATCGACACCCGGGAGGTCTCCAGGCCCGAGGTGGTCCGCCGGGGGGACGGGATCTGCGAGTCCACCGTCAGCGCCTGCACCTCCGCGACCAGGGGCCGCTTCCCCTCCAGCGTCACGGTCAGGCAGGTGCCCGGGACCGGCTCGTCGCGCCGGGTGAGGAACAGCCCGGACGGATCGGCGAGACCCGTGATCCCCTCGTCGTGCAGCTCGAAGCAGCCGACCTCGTCGGTCGCCCCGTACCGGTTCTTGACGCCGCGCACCAGGCGCAGCCGGGCATGGCGGTCGCCCTCGAACGACAGCACCACGTCCACCAGGTGCTCCAGGAGCCTGGGCCCGGCGATCGCGCCCTCCTTGGTGACGTGGCCCACGAGCAGCGTCGACATCCCGCGCTCCTTGGAGGCCCGGATCAGCGCCCCCGCCACCTCGCGGACCTGCGCCATCCCGCCCGGCGCGCCCTCGATCTCCGGCGAGGCCACGGTCTGCACCGAGTCGAGGATCAGCAGCGAGGGCTTGACCGCGTCGAGGTGGGCGAGCACCGCCGACAGATCGGTCTCCGCCGCCAGATACAGGTGGTCGCTGATCGCCCGGATCCGGTCGGCGCGCATCCGGACCTGGGACGCGGACTCCTCGCCCGTCACATACAGGGTGCGGTGCTCGTCGGTCGCCGCCTTGGCCGCGACGTCGAGCAGCAGCGTGGACTTGCCGACGCCGGGCTCGCCCGCGAGCAGCACGACGGCCCCGGGCACCAGACCACCGCCCAGCACCCGGTCCAGCTCGCCGACGCCGGTCGGCCGGGCGGTGGCCTGCCGGCTGTCCACCTGGCCGATGGGCAGGGCGGCGGCGGAGACCCGCCCCGCGGCCGTGGTCCGGATGGCGGGCGCGCCGCCGAACTCCTCGACCGTCCCCCACGCCTGGCACTCGGGGCAGCGGCCGAGCCACTTCGCGGTGGTCCAGCCGCATTCGGTGCAGCGGTAGGACGGCCGGTCCTTCGCGGATTTCGTACGGGCAGCCATGGCGCCACCGTATCGGTGCGGTCTGACAGCGGGGCCGGGAACGCCCGCCCCTTATCGCGCGATACGTTCACCCGTAAGGGTTAAATCCACGCAAGCGGCGCGAGCGGGGGAGGGCGCCGCGCCTACGGTCGCAAGGTGACGAGCAGCAGACTGGAGACTCCGAGAAACACTCCCGGCGCGCACCGGGGACAGCACCGCGCGCCCCACCCCTCGCACACCGCACCGAAGAAGCCGCCCGCCCGTTACGAGCCGCATCTCGACGGCCTCTTCACCTACTGCCTCTCCGTCCTCTGCGACCACGACGCGGCCACCGAGGCGCTGGGCGGCGTCCTGGCCCTGGCCGAACGGCAGGGCTCGCGCTGCCCGGCCGACGAGGAGGAACGTAAAACCTGGCTGTACGCCCTGGCCAGGTGGACGTGTCTGCGCCGGCTCGGCGAGCAGCAGCGGGGCCGCCGCGCCCACCGCCGCCCCGACCCCGCCCGCCCCCCGCACCGCAGGTCCGCCGACGAGGACCGACACGTCCCGGCGACCGCCCGCCAGGCCCGCCGCACGGGTCGCCCCGCGTCGCTCCCGGCCCCGCATCCCGCAGCCGCGCCCGCCGAGAGCCCCGCCCCGGCCGAGAGCGCCCCCGCCGCCGAGGCGCACCGCCGGGAGCTGGCCCAGCTGGCCTGGCCCGAGGCGGCGGGCACCACGCCGGAGCAGCGCGAGGCCCTTGAGCTCGCCGTCCGGCACGGGCTGGCCCCGCGCGCCGTGGCCGCCGTCCTCGGCCTCGACCCCACCGCCGCCCGCGAGCTGCTGGCCGGTGCCGCCTGCGAGGTCGAGCGGACCCGGGCCGCCCTCGCCGTCGTGGAGACGGGCAACTGCCCCACGGCCGGCCGGCTCACCGGCGACCACCGCGCGCTGCTCTCGCCCACGCTCCGCCGCGAGCTCGTCCGGCACGTGGACGACTGCCCGCGCTGCCGCCGCGCCGCCGAGCGCGCCGGTGCCGAGGGGCCGTGGCCCGGGAAGACGGTGGCCCCGGCCGCCGTGCTGCCGGTCGTGGAGGCCCCGAGACCGTCCGCGTACGTGGCCATGCTGCATGCGCAGAAGCACCAGAAGAATCGGTCCGCCACACCGCGCTTCGACCGCACCGGCTTCCCCATGGACCCCAAGGACCACGCCGCGCGCCGCGACCGGCTGCGCTCCCGGGTCATGACGACGACGGTCGTCGCCACCGTGGTCGCCGCCCCGGTCATCGCCCTGTGGTCCGCCTACCGGGGCGCACCCCTGACCGGCGAGGGCCGCGACGGCTCGGCGGTCAGCGCGGCCGACAACGAGACCGGCGGCGCCGAGACCCCGTACGCCCCGTACGAGAACGCCGGCAACGCCCGCCCGGACACCGGCTCCCGCTTCACCGGCAAGGACTCCCTGCCGGAGGTCTCCGCGGAGATCATCAGCAAGGGCGCCGACCCCTCCCGCGACCCCGCCGCACCCGGCGAGGGCCGGCTCACCGTACGGACCAGCACCGTCGGCTCCGCGACCCTGATCACCCTCACCGCGTCGGAGGCCGGACCGGTCTCCTGGTCCGCCGCCACCGACCGGTCCTGGGTCAGCCTGAGCCGTACCTCCGGGAAGCTCCCGGCCGGCGGCAGCGTCACGATCCGCGCTCTCGTGGACCACGCGCGGCAGCCCGCGGGGCCCTGGACCGCCCACCTCACCGTCGCCCCCTCGGGCGCGGTCATCGCCCTGCACGGCTACGGGGCCAAGGCGCCCACTCCCGGCGCCTCGCCGCGCGGTCTCCACCCGCGTCCGGCCAGGCCGAGTGCCGGTTCGCCGGACCCGACGCCCACGCCGGACCCGTCCACGCCGACGCCGGATCCGACGGACCCCACGCCCACACCGACGGAGACCGACCCGGGCCCGACCCCGGACCCGACCGGCTCGTCGGAACCGCCCGCCCCGCCGAAGGGCCCGAGCACCCCGCCCCCCGCGGACTGACCGTGCGGCCGGATCCGGAGAAGGGGCCCTACGCCGGGTCCGCCGGGTGCGGGGCCATCGGCAGCAGCGAGGCGAGCCGCTGCTCGCAGAGCTCGGTCAGCGTGTCGTACGCCTCCTTGCCCATCAGCTCGATGAGCTCCGGCCGGTACGACACGTACACCGGCTCGCCGGCCCCGTGCGCCGAGGTCGCCGACGTGCACCACCAGTGCAGGTCGTGGCCGCCCGGGCCCCAGCCCCGCCGGTCGTACTCACCGATCGACACCTGGAGCACCCGCGTGTCGTCGGGCCGGTCGATCCACTCGTACGTACGCCGTACGGGCAGCTGCCAGCACACGTCCGGCTTGGTCTCCAGCGGTTCCCGGCCCTCCCGCAGCGCCAGGATGTGCAGCGAGCAGCCCGCCCCCGCCGGGAAGCCCGGCCGGTTCTGGAAGATGCACGAGCCCTGCCAGCGACGCGTCTGGCGGTCGCCGTCCTCGTCGGTCTGGGTCCAGCCCGTCTCCGTACCCACGTCGTGGAACTGCCACAGCTCCGGAGTGAGGCGCGCGACATGACCGGCCACGCGCTTCTCGTCGTCCTCGTCCGAGAAATGGGCGCCCAGCGTGCAGCAGCCGTCGTCCGCGCGGCCCGCCTGGATGCCCTGGCAACCGCTGCCGAAGATGCACGTCCACCGGGACGTCAGCCAGGTCAGATCGCAGCGGAAGACCTGCTCGTCGTCGGCGGGGTCGGGGAACTCCACCCAGGCACGCGCGAAGTCCAGCTCCGTCTCGTCGGAAGGATCCGGCTCCGCGGCCGGGGTGTGCATCTCCACTTTCTCGACATGCTTGATGTCCTGCGGGGTCTCCGCCTCGATGTCCCGCTTCTTCGTGGCTTTGCCCGGCTTCGCCTTTTTCGTCTTTGGCACGGGCCCAGAGTAAGTGCCCCGCCCGCAGTAGCGTTCGCGGTATGAGACTCGGAGTCCTCGACGTGGGGTCGAACACGGTTCATCTGCTGGTGGTGGACGCCCACCCCGGCGCCCGTCCGCTGCCCGCGCACTCGCACAAGGCGGAGCTGCGCCTCGCCGAACTCCTCGACGGGGACGGCGCGATCGGCCCGCTCGGCGTGGACCGGCTGGTCGGGACGATCGCGGGCGCGCTCGAAGCCGCCGAGGACAAGGGCTGCGAGGACGTCCTCGCCTTCGCCACCTCCGCGGTACGCGAGGCGAGCAACGCCGACCAGGTGCTGGAGCGGGTACGGGAGGAGACGGGCGTCGACCTCGCGGTCCTCAGCGGTACGGAGGAGGCCCGGCTCACCTTCCTCGCCGCCCGCCGCTGGTACGGCTGGTCGGCGGGCAAGCTGCTGGTCCTCGACATCGGCGGCGGCTCGCTGGAGATCGCGTACGGCATGGACGAGGAACCGGCCGTCGCGGTCTCGCTGCCGCTGGGCGCCGGGCGCCTCACCGCGGGCTGGCTGCCGGGCGACCCGCCGGACCCGGCCGAGGTCAAGGCGCTGCGCCGGCACGTACGGGCGCGCATCGCCCGCAGCGTCGGCGACTTCGCCCGCATCGGCCGCCCGGACCACGTGGTGGCCACCTCCAAGACGTTCAAGCAGCTCGCCAGGATCGCGGGCGCGGCGCGCTCCGCCGAGGGCCAGTACGTGCCGCGCACCCTCAGCCGCAAGGCGCTGGAGGAGTGGGTGCCGAAGCTGGCCGCGATGACCGCCGAGGAACGCGGGACGCTGCCCGGCGTGTCCGAGGGCCGGGCCGCGCAGCTGCTGGCCGGGGCGCTGGTCGCGGAGGGCGCGATGGACCTGCTCGACGTGGACGAGCTTGAGATCTGCCCGTGGGCGCTTCGCGAGGGCGTGATCCTGCGCCGCCTGGACCACCTGCCGGCGGAGGGGGAACCGGCGCTGGAGTGAGGGGGCCGGCCCGTGGTGCGGCTTGTCACTTTCCGCCGCTCTCCCTCGGCGAGGCGCACCAGTGCCCGTACGCTGTCTGCGTGGCAGAACCAGTGGTGCGCGTCCCGGATGCGAAGGTCGCCCTGTCGACGGCCTCGGTCTATCCGGAGTCGACGGCGACGGCCTTCGAGATCGCCGCGCGCCTCGGCTACGACGGCGTCGAGGTCATGGTCTGGACCGACCCGGTCAGCCAGGACATCGAGGCGCTGCGCCGGCTCTCCGACTACCACCAGGTGCCGATACTCGCCGTCCACGCCCCGTGTCTGCTGATCACCCAGCGGGTCTGGTCGACCGATCCGTGGGTCAAGCTCCAGCGGGCCCGCGCCGCCGCCGAGAAACTGGGCGCGTCGACGGTCGTCGTGCACCCCCCGTTCCGGTGGCAGCGCAACTACGCCCGCGACTTCGTCAGCGGAATCTGGCGGATGGCCGACGAGACGGACGTCCGGTTCGCCGTCGAGAACATGTACCCGTGGCGCTACCGGGACCGCGAGATGCTCGCGTACGCCCCCGACTGGGACGTCACCAACGACGACTACCGGCACTTCACGGTGGACCTGTCGCACACCGCCACCGCGCGGACGGACGGCCTGGCCATGGTGGACCGGATGGGCGACCGGCTGGCCCACGTCCACCTGGCTGACGGCAAGGGGTCCAACAAGGACGAGCACCTGGTCCCCGGCCGGGGCGACCAGCCCTGCGCGGAACTGCTGGAGCGGCTGGCCGTCTCCGGCTTCGACGGGCACGTGGTCATCGAGGTCAACACCCGCCGCGCGATGTCCACCGCCGAACGCGAGGCCGACCTCGCCGAGGCGCTCGCCTTCACCCGGCTCCACCTCGCCGCGTCCACCGAGCACGCCCCGCGCCCATGACCACGGACGCACCGGCCCCCAGGCGCCGGGGCCGCCCCGCCCGCGCCGCGTCGGACACCGGCCCGGACGCGCGCACCCGCATCCTGGAGGCCGCCCGCACGGAGTTCGCCGAGCGCGGCTACGACAAGACCTCGGTCCGGGGCATCGCCCGCGCGGCCGGCGTCGACTCCGCGCTGGTCCACCACTACTTCGGTACAAAGGACGAGGTCTTCGCCGCCGCGATCGAGCTGTCCTTCGAGCCCGCCCTGCTCGTGCCTGCCGTCCTCGAAGGCGACACCGAGGACGTGGGCGAACGCCTGGCCCGCGCCTTCATCGCGATCTGGGAGAACCCGGCGACCCGGGCCCCCCTCCTCGCGGTCCTCCGCTCCGCCCTCACCCACGAGGCCGCCGCGAAGGTCCTCCGGGGCTTCGTACTGCGCCGCCTGCTGGAGCGCGTGGCGGCGGGCCTGGACATCCCGGACGCGACGTTCCGCGCGGAGCTGGCGGCGTCGCACATGGTGGGGATCGCGATCCTGCGGTACGTGTTGCAGGCCGAGCCGTTGGCGTCCGCGCCGCCGGAGAAGATCGTGGCGATGGTGGCCCCGACGCTCCAGCGGTATCTGGCGGAGCCGTCCGCGTAACCCCGAAACCCAGCCCCGGTTCCGGAAAGGGGCGGGGTGGGGAGCAGGCCCGCCGCAGGCGCTCCGCTGCCGCCCCCTCCCTGAACGCTTCCGCATAGCGGACACCCGGTCCACATCCTGGCACCGACGGCGTACGCTCAAGAACAGTCTTCAACGCAGAAGGAGCGAAAAGACGATGCCCACGCTGAGGTCCCGCACAGTCACCCACGGCCGCAACATGGCGGGCGCCCGCGCCCTTATGCGCGCCTCCGGGGTACCCGGCGCGGACATCGGCCGGAAGCCGATCATCGCCGTCGCCAACAGCTTCACGGAGTTCGTGCCGGGCCACACGCACCTGGCCCCCGTCGGCCGGATCGTCAGCGAGGCGGTCACCGCCGCCGGAGGCATCCCGCGCGAGTTCAACACGATCGCCGTGGACGACGGCATCGCCATGGGCCACGGCGGCATGCTCTACAGCCTCCCCTCCCGCGACCTCATCGCGGACAGCGTGGAGTACATGGTCGAGGCACACTGCGCGGACGCCCTGATCTGCATCTCCAACTGCGACAAGATCACCCCGGGCATGCTCAACGCCGCCCTGCGCCTGAACATCCCGACCGTCTTCGTCTCCGGCGGCCCGATGGAGTCGGGCCACGCCACGCTGGTCGACGGCACGGTGCGCACGCTCGACCTGGTCGACGCGATGTCGGAGGCGGTCAACGACAAGATCTCCGACGAGGACATCCTCCGCATCGAGGAGAACGCCTGTCCCACCTGCGGTTCCTGTTCTGGCATGTTCACCGCCAACTCGATGAACTGCCTGACCGAGGCCATCGGCCTCTCCCTCCCCGGCAACGGATCGGTCCTGGCCACCCACACCGCCCGTAAGGCGCTCTACGAGAACGCCGCCCGCACGGTGCTGGACCTGACCCGCCGCTACTACGAGCAGGACGACGAGTCGGTCCTGCCCCGCAACATCGCCACGGCCGCCGCCTTCGGGAACGCCATGGCACTCGACATCGCGATGGGCGGCTCCACCAACACGATCCTGCACCTCCTGGCCGCCGCCCAGGAGGCGGGCGTCGCCTACGGCCTGACCGAGATGGACGCCCTGTCGCGCCGCGTCCCGTGCCTGGCCAAGGTCGCCCCGAACGTCGCCAAGGACCGCACGTACTACATGGAAGACGTGCACCGCGCCGGCGGCATCCCCGCCCTCCTCGGTGAACTGCACCGCGCGGGCCTGCTCAACGAGGACGTGCACTCCGTGCACAGCCCGTCGCTGGACGACTGGCTGAAGACCTGGGACGTGCGCGGCGGCTCCCCGGCGCCGGAAGCGGTCGAGCTGTGGCACGCCGCTCCCGGCTGCGTGCGTTCGGCGGAGGCGTTCTCCCAGTCCGAGCGCTGGGAGTCCTTGGACCAGGACGCCGAGGGCGGCTGCATCCGCTCCGCGGAGCACGCGTACTCCAAGGACGGCGGCCTCGCGGTGCTGCGCGGCAATCTGGCCGTGGACGGATGTGTCGTGAAGACGGCGGGTGTCGACGAGTCCATCTGGACCTTCGAGGGCCCGGCCGTCGTCTGCGAGTCGCAGGAGGAGGCCGTCCAGAAGATCCTCACCCAGCAGGTCAACGAGGGCGACGTCGTCGTCATCCGCTACGAGGGCCCCAAGGGCGGGCCGGGCATGCAGGAGATGCTCTACCCGACCTCGTACCTGAAGGGCCGCGGCCTCGGCAAGACCTGCGCCCTGATCACGGACGGCCGGTTCTCCGGCGGTACGTCGGGCCTGTCCATCGGCCACGCCTCGCCCGAGGCGGCCTCCGGCGGCGCGATCGCGCTGGTCGAGGACGGCGACCGGATCCGGATCGACATCCCGAACCGCTCGATCGACCTGCTGGTCTCCGACGAGGAGCTGGCCGCCCGCCGCGAGGCCCTGAACGGCGTGTACGCCCCGAAGAACCGCGACCGCAAGGTCTCGGCCGCCCTCCGCGCGTACGCCGCGATGGCCACCAGCGCCGACCGGGGCGCCGTCCGCGACGTCTCGAAGCTGGGCTGACCCGGCCGTGCCGGGGGGGCCGTACGCCACGGCCCCCCGGCCGCTGCCGCGCCTGCGGGATAATCGACCCCGTGAGCGAGAACAGCGAGACCCCCGAAAGCGCGACCCCCGGCCCGTCCGGGTCCGCGACCCCGCAGGGCCCGCAGCCCGAGCCCATCCGCTTCTTCGGGACCACGTGGGTCGCCCACGACGGCCACTACGGCCTGCGCCGCGCCGGAGCCGCCGTCGGCTCCCTCCTCGCGGCCGTCGCCGCCTGCTTCGTCCTGCGCTTCGCTTACCAGGGCCTGGAGATCGCCGACGTCGGCGGCTTCGTCGGCGTGCTCGTCGTCGCGATGTTCGCCATCTGCAGCGCGATCGCCTTCCGCAAGACCTGGGAGGGCTTCGGCCGCCGCCCCGCCGACCCGGCCCGCGAGGAGAACCTGCGCGGCCTGAAGGCCATCGGCTTCGTCGGCTCGCTGCTCGCGTACTTCTTCCGTACGTTCACCGAGGCGCCCGGCGAGAAGCTGAGGCGTACGGAGTACGAGGAGGCCGTCGCCCGGTACACGAAGCGCCGCGCCTCCCGCACCGGCAACCCGGCCGCCCGCAAGAAGAAGGGCCGGCGCGGCTGACGCGTCCCGGGCCGCGGGGCACGATGGCCGCATGACCACGACACACTCACCGGACGCGGTCCCGGGCCCCTCGCGCGCCCTGTCCTTCGACCGCGCCGCCGCTCAGTACGCCGCCGCCCGCCCCAGCTACCCGGACGCGCTGTTCGACGCCGTCGAGGACATCGCCGGACGCCCCCTGCGAGGAGCCCGCACCCTGGACGTGGGCGCGGGCACCGGCATCTCGACCCGCCGCCTCCTCGACCGCGGCGCCCGCGTCGTCGCCGTCGAGCCCGGGCCCGGTATGGCCGCGGAGCTGCGCCGGGGCCTCCCCGGCGTCCCGCTCGTACGGGGCGACGGCAACCGGCTCCCCTTCGCGACCGCCTCGGCCGACCTGATCACGTACGCCCAGTCCTGGCACTGGACCGACCACGCCCGCTCCGCCGCCGAGGTCCGGCGCGTCCTGCGGCCGGGCGGCACGCTCGCCCTCTGGTGGAACGTCGCCGACAACACGGTCCCGTGGCTCGTCGCCCAGGAGGAACGGCTCGTCCGGTTCTTCGGCGTCGGCCCGGAGCAACTGGGCCCCAGGCGCTCGGCCGTCGAGGACCGCGACCTGCCGCCGGACCTCGCCTTCACCTACCGCCGCGTCCCGTGGACCCGGCGCGTCCCCCTCGCCACCCACCTCGACAACCTCGGCAGCCACTCCGTGTTCCTGACCGCCGACGACGACGCGGCCCGGAACTTCCTCGCCGAGGAGCGGGCCCGGCTCCTGACGGAGTTCCCCGACGGAACGGTGGAGGAGGCGTACGTCGTGGAGCTGCACGCGGCCGTGCGCTGAACCGCAGCGGCCCCGCCCGGTCCCTTGACGGCGGCGGTCCCGCGGAGCCAATATTCATCACATGATGAATTCTTCGGGCGTCGCCGTCGAGGCCCGTGGCCTCACCGTCCAACGAGGCAGCCGCACGGTCCTCAAAGGCCTCGACTTCACTGTCGGACCCGGCAGGATCACCGGCCTCCTCGGCCCCTCCGGCTGCGGCAAATCCACCCTGATGCGCGCCGTCGTCGGCACCCAGGCCAAGGTCACCGGCACCCTCCAGGTCCTCGGCAGCCCCGCAGGACACCCCTCCCTCCGCCCCCGCGTCGGGTACGTCACCCAGGCGCCCTCCGTCTACACCGACCTCACCGTCCGCCAGAACCTCGACTACTTCGCCGCGGTCCTCCAGCCCGGCCGCGCCCACCGCGCCGCCCGCCACGAGGCCGTCACCCGCGCGGTCACCGAGGTCGACCTGACCAGCCACGAGGACGCCCTCGCCGGCAACCTCTCCGGCGGCCAGCGCACCCGCGTCTCCCTCGCCGCCGCCCTCCTCGGCACCCCCGACCTGCTCGTCCTGGACGAACCGACCGTCGGCCTGGACCCGGTCCTGCGCCGCGACCTGTGGCAGCTCTTCCACACCCTCGCCGCCGAACGCGGCACCGCGCTCCTCATCTCCTCCCACGTCATGGACGAGGCCGAGCGCTGCCACCGCCTCCTCCTCATGCGCGAGGGCGAGATCCTCGCCGACGACACCCCGGACGCCCTGCGCACCGCCGCCGGCACCGACACCGTCGAAGCGGCCTTCCTCCACCTGGTCGACGCAGCCCGCAAGGAGAACGCCCGATGAGCAGCACGACAGCCCCCCTGAGCCCGGCCCGCACCCTCGCCACCGCCGCCCGCGTCCTGCGTCAACTCACCCACGACCCCCGTACGGTCGCGCTGCTCCTGCTGATCCCGGTCCTCCTGATCACGCTGCTGCGCTACGTCTTCGACGGCAGCCCGCAGACCTTCGACTCGACCGGCGCCTCCCTGCTCGGGATCTTCCCGCTGATCACGATGTTCCTGGTGACCTCGATCGCCACCCTGCGCGAACGCACCTCCGGCACCCTGGAACGCCTGCTCTCGATGCCGCTCGGCAAGGGCGACCTCATCGCGGGTTACGCCCTCGCCTTCGGCGCCGTCGCCGTCCTCCAGTCGCTCCTGGCCACCGGCCTGTCGGTGTGGGCCCTCGGCCTGGACGTCATGGGGTCGCCGTGGCTGCTGCTCCTGGTCGCCCTGCTCGACGCGCTGCTCGGCACGGCACTCGGCCTCTTCGTCTCGGCATTCGCGGCCTCCGAGTTCCAGGCCGTGCAGTTCATGCCCGCGGTGATCTTCCCGCAGCTGCTCCTCTGCGGCCTCTTCATCCCGCGCGACCAAATGGCGCCGTTCCTGGAGGCCATCTCGAACGTGCTGCCGATGTCGTACGCCGTGGACGGGATGAACCAGGTGCTCCACCACACCGACGTCACCGGGGACTTCGTGCGGGACGTCCTCGTCGTGGCGGGATGCGCCCTGCTCGTCCTGGCCCTCGGCGCCGCCACCCTCCGGCGCCGCACCGCCTGACGGGGCGGTGCGAGGATGGCGCCGACGAGCACTGAGCACCGCGCACATCGAGCACCGCCCGGAGGGTGAACGGCATGACCCAGACAGTTGCAGTCCTCGGTACCGGCAAGATCGGCGAGGCCCTGCTCAGCGGGATGATCCGGGCCGGCTGGCGCCCGTCGAACCTGCTGGTCACCACCCGCCGCTCGGACCGGGCCGCCGAACTGCGCGACCGCTACGGCGTGGACGCGGTCACCAACGCGGAGGCCGCCGAGCGGGCCGACATCCTCATCCTCGCGGTCAAGCCCCAGGACATGGGCCGCCTCCTGGACGAGCTCGCCCCGCACCTCACCGCAGAGCGCCTGGTCATCAGCGCGGCGGCCGGCATCACGACCGCGTTCATCGAGGACCGCCTCTCCGCCGGCACCCCGGTCGTCCGCGTCATGCCGAACACCCCCGTCCTGGTGGACGAGGGCATGTCCGTCATCTCGGGGGGCAGCCACGCCACGGGGGAGCACCTCGCCTCGACGGACGCCATCTTCAAGGGCGTCGGCAAGACCCTGCGCGTCCCCGAGTCCCAGCAGGACGCGGCCACCGCCCTCTCAGGCTCGGGCCCGGCGTACTTCTACTTCCTGGTCGAAGCCATGACGGACGCCGGCATCCTGCTCGGCCTGCCGCGCGCCCAGGCCCATGACCTCATCGTCCAGGCCGCGATCGGCGCCGCCGTGATGCTCCGGGACAGCGGCGAGCACCCGGTCAAGCTCCGCGAGGCCGTCACCAGCCCGGCGGGCACCACCATCAGCGCCATCCGCGAGCTGGAGAACCACGGCGTACGCGCGGCCCTCATCGCCGCACTCGAAGCGGCCCGCGACCGCAGCCGCGAACTGGCCTCCGGCAACGGCTGACACCCACGCGTCGGCCCCGGTCAACCCCGGGGTTGACACGCCCCCTCCCGATCCGTAGTGTGCTCCGAGTTGTCCGACGTGAGCGCCGACCCCGGTCGGTCCCCGGACAGCCATTCCGCAAGAAACACAACGAGCACGCGACAGCTGTCGCATGTCTTGGCGTGCGCTTATGCGAAATGAGGAATCCGCGTTCGAAAGAGCGTGACCCCGATTGGCGTCGGGGCCCAGGATTCCGCTAATGTCTCACTCGTCGGAAGGGCCCAACAGCCCGGAAGACAAGCCCCGCTGACTGGGAATCAGGCCCGAAAGGATCTGATAGAGTCGGACTCGCCGGAAAGGGAAACGCGAAAGCGAAGAACTGGAAAGCGAAAATCGCTTGACCCGCTTCGACCGGGAATCGGACACGAAAGAGTCTGATAGAGTCGGAAACGCAAGACCGAAGGGAAGCGCCCGGAGGAAAGCCCGAGAGGGTGAGTACAAAGGAAGCGTCCGTTCCTTGAGAACTCAACAGCGTGCCAAAA